>CACXCI010000053.1 GCA_902766105.1 uncultured bacterium | reverse complement strand
TTGGAGGCGGTGGCATTTAAGGCGAGGACGAAGCATAATTTAATGTAAGGAGAATATTATGAAAGTATTGTTATTTAATGGTTCACCACACAAAAACGGTTGTACATATACCGCATTAGAAGAAATTGCAAAAACACTACAAGAAGAAGGTATTGAATCTGAAATTTATCAAATTGGAATGAAATCAATTACCCCTTGCAGGGGGTGTTATGCCTGTGGTAAACTTGGTAAATGTGTTATTGATGATGATGTAAATAATTTTGTTGAAAAAGCAAAAGATTTTGACGGCTTTATTTTTGGCTCGCCTGTTCATTATGGTTCTGCTTGTGGTGGAATTACTGCATTTTTGGATAGGGCATTTTTTGTTGCAATTAGGTCAGGCAGGGGAGAAATTTTTTCTCACAAACCTGCGGCAGCTGTGGCAAGTGCAAGACGTGCCGGTACAACTGCAACTTTAGATCAACTAAATAAGTATATGACTATATCGCAAATGCCTATAATTTCAGGGAGATATTGGAACATGGTTCATGGTGCCGTAGCTGAAGAGGTTAAGCAAGATTTAGAGGGTATGCAGAATATGAGAATCCTTGCCCGAAATATGGCTTGGTTTTTAAAACTAAAAGAAGCGGGGCAAAAAGCAGGAGTTCCAATGCCAAAACAGGAAGAAATCGTATTTACAAATTTTATTAGGGAGTAACTTATGAAATTTAAAATAATTTTATCTGTATTTTTGTTATTTGCGGTTGTTATATTTACGGGTTGTAAATTAAAAAGTGAGGGTAATAATATGGAGTCGAATAAAGTATTAGTTGCTTATTTTTCAAGAACAGGCGAACAATATTCTGTTGGTAATATAACAGAAGGAAATACGGAAATTGTTGCAAAAATCATCGCCCAAAAGACAAACGGCGATTTGTTTGAAATAAAAGTTAAAAATGACAATTACCCGAAAGGTTACACTGCATTAACCGAATATGCCAAAAAAGAAATGCAGAAAAACGAAAGACCTGAAATTGTTGGAAATGTGGAAAATTTTGAGCAATACAAAACCATATTTATCGGTTATCCTGTTTGGTGGGGGGATAAACCTATGCCTGTTTATACATTCTTAGATAGTTATGATTTCAAAGGAAAAAACATTGTACCGTTCTGTACTCACGAAGGCAGCGGTTTTTGCGGTACACAAGGAATGGAGAAAACGGGAGCAAAAGTTTTAAAAGGACTTGCAATATACGGTCATACCGCACAAAACGATAGAACCGAAGCTGATAAAAAAGTTTCTGAATGGCTAAAAGGTTTAGGATTTTAATAAATAAAGGAGAAAATATGACACAAGCGTATATTACATTAAACGACGGAAATAAAATACCGCAGTTTGGTATTGGCGTATTTCAAGTACCGGAGGGTGAGGCTACCTACAGTACGGTTAAAAACGCTCTTGAAATTGGTATTCGTCATATTGATACAGCGCATGCTTATCAAAATGAAAGAAGTGTCGGTAAAGCCGTAAAAGAAAGCGGAATACCTCGAAAAGATGTCTGGATTACGACAAAACTTTGGCCAAGTGAATATGGTGAAGGTAAAACATCTGAAGCTATAGATAAAATGCTAAAAAGACTTGATACCGATTATATTGATTTGCTTTTATTACATCAGCAATTCGGGGATTATATAGGCGCATACAAGGATATGGAAAAAGCCGTAAAAGACGGCAGAGTAAAATCTATCGGGCTTAGCAACTTTGAATCTGAAAGATTGGAAGAAGTACTTGCAATTGCAAAAATTCCGCCCTCAGTATTGCAGGTTGAGTGCCATCCGTATTATCAACAAAACGAATTAAAGAAAAGAGTAGAAAAGTATGATACACGCATAGAAGCTTGGTACCCAATCGGACACGGTGATAAAGCTCTTATTAATGAGCCATTATTCACAAAATTAGGACAAAAGTACGGCAAAACAAATGTGCAAATAATTTTAAGATGGCATATTCAAGAAGGTACAATAGTTTTTCCTCGTTCTACAAATCCTGTTCATATCAAAGAGAATTTTGAAATTTTTGATTTTGAACTGACACATGATGAAATGGAGCAAATAAGAAAACTTGATAGTGGCAAAAGATTTTTCCTTATGACGTTGGAAGAACAAGAAAAAAATCTTGGTGTATGGACACCTGAGGACTAGAGAGGTAAATATATGGAAGAAGTTAGAATTGATGTAAGAACACAAAGCCCTGAAAGGATTGCGGAAGCGGTGAGGAGTTCTGATTTATGTTTCAGAATAAACCATACCAATCCGACAACTCCCGAATGTAAAAATTTGATTGATGAGCTGTTTAATCATACATTAGGGGAAAACACCGTTTTGCACCCTCCTATTTTTACAATTTTAGCTGATAAGGTTAAAATCGGTAAAAATGTTACGATACTGAACAATTTTCAATGTATGTCTGCCGGTGGTTTAACTATCGAAGATAATACAATGATTTCTCTGAATTGCACTATCGCAACAAACAATCATGATATGTATGACAGATATGTAATAACCTGTAAACCGGTTCATATAAAGAAAAATGTTTGGATAGGGGTTAACGTAACAATTCTACCGGGGGTAACAATTGGGGAAAATGCTGTTGTTGGCGCAGGTGCTGTTGTTACAAAAGATGTTCCGGATAATGCTGTTGTTGTAGGAAATCCTGCAAGAGTTATAAGGTATTTGGATGCTAAAAAATTTAAAAACTAGTTTGGAGTAGCGTATGAGTGATATTGATTTATCGGAATTTCGTAAAATAATGTCAACAGGCAAGCTTGTGGAAGGACAAATGTTGAAAACCTTTCATAAATTGTCGCAAGATGCCTTAAAAATAACAATGGAAATAAATAATAAATATCATAGTGAAGAAGAAATTGTTGATTTATTTTCTCAATTGACAGGCTATCAGGTTGATAAATCATTTAGGCTTTTTCCACCGTTTCATACAGATTGCGGTAAGAATATAAAAGTAGGGAAAAATGTTTTTATAAATGCCTGCTGCAAATTTCAAGATCAAGGTGGTATAGAAATTGGTGATGGGGTTTTGATAGGGCATAATGTAACCTTGGCAACCCTAAATCACGATGAAAGACCGCAATTTAGACAAAATATATATCCTCAACCGATAAAAATCGGAAATAATGTTTGGATAGGTTCTAATGCAACAATATTGGCAGGTGTAACAATAGGTGATGGTGCGATAATTGGTGCAAATGCTGTTGTTACAAAAGATGTTCCACAAAATGTAATAGTCGCAGGTGTTCCTGCTAAAATTATGAGAAAGGTGAAGGTTTAATATGATTAAAAATATTTTAATATGCAGTTTATTTCTTTTATTATTTTGCGGTTGTTTTAGTATAGCGAATGCAAAAACTTGTAATTGTAAATGGGATAAAGTGTTCCAAAAATCAGATAAGGTCAATGTTGAAAAAGTTGAGTTTAAAAACAGGTTTGGAATTACTCTTTCGGGAGATTTATATACTCCAAAAACAATGAAGAAAACTGATAAGTTTCCTGCAATAGCAATATCAGGACCATTTGGTGCGGTAAAAGAGCAATCTTCAGGATTGTACGCTCAGACATTGGCAGAACGTGGTTTTATCACACTTGCTTTTGACCCGTCTTATACCGGCGAAAGTTCAGGAACTCCAAGAAATGTTGCAAGTCCTGATATAAATACCGAGGATTTTTCTGCTGCGGTTGATTATTTAAGCAACAACATCAATGTTGATTCAGATAAGATTGGTATTTTGGGTATTTGCGGATTTGGTGGATTTGCAATAAACGCTGCGGCGATAGATACAAGAATTAAAGCAACTGTTGCATCTACAATGTATGATATGACAAGAGTAAGTGCAAAGGGTTATAACGATTCTGTTGATGAAAATGCAAGATATGAAATGAAGCAAATTTTAAACAAACAAAGAATTGAAGATTTCAAAATTGGTAAATATAAAGGAGCTGACGGTTTACCGGAAAAATTATCCGGCAATGAGCCTCAATTTGTAAAAGATTATTGGGGATATTACAAAACAAAAAGAGGTTTTCACGCTCGCTCAATAAATTCTAACGGCAAGTGGAATATGACATCATCACTATCTTTAATAAATCAACCAATTTTACAGTATTCTCCGGAAATTAGAAGTGCGGTTCTTGTGATACATGGTGAGAAAGCTCACAGCAGATATTTTGGAGAAGATGCGTTTAAAAAATTGAAAGGTGAAAATAAAGAACTTTTAATTATTAAAGGAGCTAATCATGTTGATTTATACGATAATATGAAGAAAATACCGTTTGATAAAATAGAAAGTTTTTACAGAAATAATTTCGAATCAAATAAAGAGATTAAAAATTTCCCATCAGCAGAAAAAGACAGATATGCGCAGACTGTAATGTTTCCTATAGGTGAACCCAATAACGCTTATGCAAAATATTTTATCGGGCAAAGTTATTTAGCGCCTGTTTCAACATCTCAGGTAAAGATTTATAATGTAACTTTTGAGCCAAAGTGCAGAAATAATTGGCATATCCATAGGGCAAAATCAGGCGGAGGGCAAATGCTAATTGCTGTAGGTGGCAGAGGCTATTATCAGGAATGGGGTAAAGAGCCGATTGAAATGAAACCGGGGGATGTTATTAATATTCCGGCTAATGTAAAACACTGGCATGGAGCAGCTCCTGATTCGTGGTTTTCACATTTGGCAGTAGAAATTGATGGGGTAGAAACCTCTAATGAGTGGCTGGAGCCGGTTACAGATGAAGAATACAATAAATTGAAATAGGAGAGAATTATGTCTAAAAAAGTTTTAATAATATCAACAAGTCTTAGAAACAATGCAAACTCAGAAATTCTGGCTCGTGAAACAGAACGAGGTGCTAAAGATGCAGGACACGAGGTGGAGTTTGTAACCTTAAAAGATAAGCAAATAAATTTCTGCAAAGGTTGTATGGCTTGTCAAAAAATAGGCAAATGTGTAATTAATGACGATGCAAACGAAATTACTTTAAAAATGAAAGATGCAGACGTAATTGTTTGGGCAACTCCTGTTTATTATTACGAGATGTCCGGTCAGATGAAAACACTTATTGACAGAGCAAATTCACTTTTTGCAACAGGAAAAAATTTTTCTGAAACTTATGTTATCACAACCTCAGCAGATACCTCAAAAGGGGTTGCACAAACTGTTTTAAATGGTATAAACGGTTGGATTGCTTGCTTTGACAATTTGGAATTGAAAGGATACGTAGAAGCCGGCGGACTTGAAGAATCTAATGAAGCTGTGAACAGAAAAGATTTGCTTGAGCAAGCTTACAACATGGGCAAAAATATATAAGTTTAAGTAAAATTTATTTTGTAATAATATAAGTAGTATGAGCGAGAAGGAAAAAATGTTGAATGGCGAGTTGTATCTCGCTGATAAAGATGAGGCTTTATTTAGAGAAAGAATAAAGTGTAAAACTCTTTGTTATAAGTTCAACAATCTTTCACCGGATAAAACAGAAGAAAGAAATCATCTAATCAAACAGATAGTAGGCAAGACTAAAGTTAAGTATTGGTTTGAACAGCCTTTTATTTGTGATTACGGGTATAATATAGAAATAGGTGAAAATTTTTATTCCAATCATAATTTGACTATATTAGATTGTGCAAAAGTTACTTTTGGTGATAATGTTTTAATTGGTCCGAATTGTTCTTTTTACACAGCAGAACATCCAATAGGCCCCGAGGTGCGTAACAAAGGTTATGAGTATGCAAAACCGATAAAAGTTGGTAATAACGTTTGGTTTGGCGGGGGTGTAACTGTGTTATCAGGTGTAAATATTGGAGATAATGTTGTTATTGGTGCAGGTGCAGTCGTAGCGTCTGATATTCCGGATAATTGTGTTATTGCCGGCGTTCCTGCTAAAATAATAAGAAAGATAGAGGTATAAAATGAAAAAAGTAATTATATTAAATGCAAGTCCGAGAAAGAATTTTAATACTGCAAAATTGTTAAATGAAGCACAAAAAGGTGCGCAATCTGTCGGTGCTGAGGTTGAATATTTTAATCTGTATGATTATAACTTTCTAGGTTGCAGGAGTTGTTTTGCCTGCCAGAGAAAAGGCAGCACAACTGAGGGTGTCTGTGCAATAAGAGATGATATAAAACCGATTTTGGAAAAATGTATAAATGCAGATGCTATTATAATCGGAACTCCTGTGTATTTTTCTTATCCGACAGGTGTTTTCAGAAGCTTTGCAGAAAGATTGTTGTTTGCTAACCACACATATATGGTGGATAGAGAAAATGGCGGTTTGAAAAGAAGATTAGACAGAATTATTCCGACAGGTGTAATTTTTACCATGAATTGTCCTGAAGATTTGTCAAAACAAATAAATTACCCGATAACTTTAGGAGAAAGTGTAAGTAATTTTGAACACATTATGGGTTATGCTGAAGGTTTATATTCTTATGATACAAAACAATTTGCCGATTTTTCAAAGTATAATTGTGATTTGTTTGACGAAAATCACAAAAATGAAGTTCAACAGACACAATTTCCAAAAGATTTAGAAAAAGCATTTGATTTGGGTAAACGATTGGTACAAATGAATTAGGGTGGGAAAGACAAATGGACAGATATACAAAAACTTATAACATAATTCTTGATAATATGGATTTGTTTGAATACAGACTAAGACCAATTTCGGCAATAATGTATTTACAAGATGCTTTTGCAAGATTTTGTGCAACCAAGAAAATGGCAGCTTATGATTTGTTTTCAACCAATCAATATTGGGTAGTAGCTGAGTTTAATATCGATTTTATTGATAATTTACCCTTCTGGTCGGAAGAAATAGGTATAAATATTTGGATTTCTGAGATTACAAAACTGAAAATCTATACAGATTATGAAATTACATATAAGAATAAACCGTTTGCAAAAGGGAATGCGCTTTGGTTCATTATTGATAAAGAATCCAAACGCCCTGCAAAAACAGATGTTGTAGCCGATAGGTTTAATATTATTGACGATTTGGTTCTTGGTGAACACAAAAAATTTATTCTTCCGGAGGCTAAAGAAAAAGTGAGCGAAATTAAGCATACAAATAACTTGTCAGATCTTGATTTTAATCAACACGTAAATAATAAAAGTTATATCAACCTTGCAGAAATGACCTTCAATAACGAATTTAGAAAAACACATACATTAAAAAGCCTGCATATAAGATTTAACAGAGAAACATTTTTAGGCGACACTTTAATTTGTTCAACCTATAAAACCGATACTGAAAATACATATACTCATGTTATTGAAAAAGACGGAGTTTCTGTTTGTGATATTTTGACTGTGTGGGCGGATAATAAGGTTGCAAATGATATTGTGAATTATAACTTAGATGTTAAAAATGAAAAATAAATTTTATCATTTGTTTATTTTCTGTTCTTTCATCAAAAATAATAAGAATACAATGACAAGACTTGCGAGTGCAAAAATTCTAAATGTGTCTATAAATGCCCACAGGGTTGATTGTTCAAGTAAAGAAAAGTGCATTTGATTTAATGCCATATAGTGTGCTGTATCAAAATCTACGTACTTGGATAAATTTATAGTGGCATTATGGACACGCTCGGCAAATACCGGATTCAAATCATTTAAGTATCCGACCATCATATTTTGGTGCATTTGAGAAAATCTTGACAGGCATGTTGTTGCTATTGATGTGCCAAATGAAGCTCCAAGATTTTTCATAAGATTTTGCAAAGAGCTTCCCATTGTTAAATCTTCTTTTCTTAAAGTTGCGCAGGACAAATTTATAACAGGTGTCATAGACATAACCATACCTGCCCCGTATAGAAAATTTGGCAAAAATACATTTATAAGTGATATTTGCATATTTAACAAACCGAATAACAAACCCCCTATGCTAATCAGTATCAGTCCAATGAAACAAGATAATTTTTCAGGAACTTTACCTGTTACAGCAACAAGAATTATAAGACCTGCCAAACTACCCAAACCTCTGGGTAGCATAGAAACCCCGCCTAAAAATGCGCTGTAACCAAGCAACCCCTGAAGCATTGAAGGTAAAAGCATCGCAGAAGCTATTAAAACAAAAAGTAACACCATTTGAATCAATGTTCCAAATAAAAAATTAGTGTCTTTTAATAATCTTAAATTTAGTAAAGGATCTTTTTTATTTTTAAATTGAGTGTAGAAAAACAAAATTCCAGCGCCTGTCGAAATAGACATAAGCCAGCACACCCATGAAGCATCAAACCAACCTGCGTCGTTACCCTTATCTAAAACAACCTGTAGTAAAAGAATCCAGATAACTAACATTCCAAAGGCAAAAAAGTCCATTTTTGCATCTTTTTGTCTTTTTGCATAAGGTGGATCCTGAATTAGTTTTGTTAACGATATTGCACAAATCAATCCTATAGGTGCATTGATTAAAAATATCCAAGGCCATGACCAGTTTTCTGTTAACCATCCACCGATGACCGGACCGATTATAGGGGCGATAACGAAGGCAAAACCATATAATGACATTGCTTTTCCCCATTCCTTTTGAGGAAATATTTCCATCATAATTGCCTGAACTAATGGAAGTATAGCACCACCTCCTATTCCCTGCAGAAATCTTGATACAATAATCATAGGCATTGAGCGAGATAGTCCGCACAGCATTGATGCTACTGTAAATAAAAGTATACTGAAAATAAAATATTTTTTGCGCCCAAAAACCTTGCAAAAATATCCGATAGCGGGAATTATAACAGAACTTGCAACAAGATAACTTGTAACTATCCAAGTTGACTCATTTCTGCTTATGGAAATTGTCCCTGCAATATAAGGCAGAGCAACATTTGCTATCGTTTCATTTAATGCAAATAAAAAAGCCGCAGTAATAAGAGGAATTGTAACAAGCCACGGATTGACAGAAGGCGCTTGCCTTTCTTCCGCTATGATGTTTTCCACAAAATTCCTTCCTGTAAGGGGCATGTCAGCACAATGCTTAATACCGATAATAGCTGTTCAAATAAGAACTTATAGTAAAAAATACCTTACTGTATTTATGATATTGTACTGAATTTATTTTTGCAAGTGTGTATTTTTAATATGTCTTATCAGATAAATAAGAGTAATAAGAGTTAAGATAAAACCAATTATTTGAGCATACTTTAGTGGAAGATTAAAACCGATTTTTTCACTAAAAATAAACGACATTGTAATAAATACATAAAATAATGCCGGCAGAAGTGTTATCCAATAATTTTTCTTATTCAGAGCCAAATATACAGTTGCACATCCTAATGTTGGAATTGCTATAAGCTGATTAAAGAACGTGAAATATCTCCAAATCATAGAAAAACTGTTCGCATTTATTTTTGCCCAAATTAAAACTGCCAAAACACAGATAACTATAGGAATAACTATTATAAGTCTATTTGCTATTTTCTGTTGCTCAAGGTTTAAGGCATCTGCGATGGTAATTCTCAAGCCTCTCAGTGCGGTATCTCCTGATGTTATAGGGAGTATTATTATCGCTAGCGTAACAGCAAATGCCAAATTAAGCGGAACAAATTTGTTTGCGATAATATTGACGACATTAACCGTTCCGATAAGATTTTGAGGAACAAGATTTGTGCTGTAAACATCCATTGCTGCCGCTGCCCAGATTATGGCAATCAGAGATTCGATACACATCATTCCGTAAAAAATACGTTTGCCGTCTGTTTCTTTGTCAATGGTTCGAGAGATAATTGTTGCCTGTGTTGAATGAAATCCTGATAACAAACCGCAGCTTACCGTCATAAAAAACATTGGAATTAACGGTAAATTCTGCGGGTGTATATTAAAATGCTTGAATGAAAAATTTTCAAGATTTACTCCATTTATAAAAAATCCTGCAAGTACAAGTCCCGTACCTAATATCAACAGTATGCCAAGTATCGGATAAAATTTACCTATGATTTTATCTATAGGGAAAAGTGTTGCAATTATAAAATACAAAAGAATTACAATATAACTGCATAATACAATTGGATTAGTTATTGCAAAATCTTTTACCCCGAAAAATCTTTCCGTAAATAAATCCCCTGAGGTGTAAACAAATACTGTAGCTAGCAACAGAAGCATTATTGAAACAATAACCATGAAAATTCTAAACGGAGTTTTACCAAGATATTTGTGTATAAGTCCTGTTACTTGGACTCCTCTGTTTCTTACAGAAAGCATTCCTGCAAAATAATCGTGAACCCCTCCTGCAAAAATGCACCCTAAAGGTATGAGAATAAAAGCAATCGGACCGAATAATATTCCCTGTACTGCGCCTATTATAGGTCCCATACCCGCAATATTCAAAAGGTGTATCAAAGCATTTCTGTTTTTTGATATAGGTATAAAATCGACACCATCATTGTGAGTATGTGCAGGTGTCAGTCTGTCATCAGGGGAAAATACTTTATCTACATACCGAGAATAAAAAATATAACCAAAAACTAAAATTAAAATACCTAAAATAAATGTAATCATATTAATATTATAGAGTAAATATGCTATTTTTGTAAAATAATTGTCATTATTTAAAAATTTTACGATTAAATAATTATAATATTTATGGTTCTCATCATATCTCAAAACATTTGAAGAATTAAGGTAGAAATAAAATGACTTCTGTGTAAAACAGAAGTCATTTATTATTTGCCTCATAATTTAGATTTTGAGATTATTATATTGCTATAGCACTTCGCAATAGCTTATATAATACTACGCTTCTTCCTTATTTATGTCTTTTATACTCAAGGCAATTCTATGTTCTTGAGGTGTGAATTTCTTAATAAGGACTTCAACGCTATCACCAACTTTGAATTTGTTGAACGGATTAACATTTTCTTCAGCCATTTCTGAAACTGGTAACAATGCTTCAACACCCGGGAAGATATTAATGAAAGCACCAAATCCGGTAACTTTATTTACAGTTCCTGTGATAACCTGACCTTCAGAGAATTGTCCTTCGATTTGCTGCCATGGATCTTCACCCATTCTCTTTAATGACAAGGAAATTCTTTTTAATTCGCTATCAATTTTAATGATTTTAACTTCAATAGTTTCGCCTAAAGAAATTACATCTGATGGATGTTTAATTCTTGACCAAGAAATTTCTGAAATAGGTAATAAACCATCAATACCGTTAATATCAACGAAAGCACCGAAATCAGCTATTCTTACTACTTCACCTTTAACAACCTGATCTTCTTCTAATGAAGCTAAGATGTTATCAACAACCTGATCTCTTTGTTCTGCAACAGCTTGTCTTTGAGATAAGATAAGTTTATTTTTCTTAGGATCAGCTTCCAAAACTTTAACCTCAATTTTTTGATCAATTAAACCATCAAAAGGTGTTCCTGTTCTAAGTTGAGATGATGGAATAAAACCTTTCAAATCAGCTACATCAACCAAAACACCGCCTTTAACGACGTTTACAACTTTTGCTAAGATAGTATCACCTTGAACCTTAGCATCATTAAGTTGAGCCCAAGCTTGCGCAAATGCAAGTCTTTTCAATGATAATATCATTCCTTCTTCATCTTGTTCTTCTTTTAATACGTAAAACTCTTTTACATCACCAATTTCTAATGTTGATTCTTCTTCTGATGATGAAATCTCTTTGTTTGGTAAGAATGCTTCTGTTTTAGCGCCACGAACACTGATTAGATAACCTTCCTGTTCTTTTCTTAAAACAGTACCTTCTACAATGTCTGCCACTGAATGGCTGCCTGAAAAACTTTCTTCTAACAGTTTTTCAAATTCTGATAATGTTGCATTTGTCATTTTATTTTCTCCTTTTTATATGTCATTCTGAGCTTGTTTCAGAATCTATTATTTACATTAATATTTTTGCGATAATGTTTCAATCACACTTTCTATTACATTTTGGGGAGTCGAAGCTCCTGCTGTTATAGCTATTTTGTTTGATTTATCAATAAGATTTTTATAATTATTGAGTTCTTCTTCGGTTTCAATATGAATTGTCGGTGTTATATCCGTTAAAATTTCTGCTAAATGCGTTGTATTTGCACTTTTTTTGGAACCAACAACAATCACTAAATCATTTACCTTTGCCAATTCTTTTGCTTCAGTTTGACGCATAGAAGTACTTTGGCAGATAGTGTTTGCTATGTGTAACTCTTTGGTTATTGATGTTAAATATTTTACGATTTCATTTAATGTTGATAGCATTTGGGTAGTTTGAACTACAATTCCAACTTTTTTATGTCCCATAATTTCTTTTTCAAAAGGCTTGATTTGCTCAACACAATCAGCTACAAGCACCTTTTCGCTATACTGTTGAGCATTTGCTCTTATTGCAACCACCTCCGGATGCATAGCTTTCCCAACTATAACGACAAAATAGCCATCTTTTGCAAGTTCAACGGCTTTTTGTTGAACTTTTTTAACATCAGGGCAAGTCAGATCATAAACCTCAAATCCGGCATTTTTTATATGTTCAAAAACCTCCGGACTTTCACCATGACTTCTGACAACACAAATACCTTCACCTTTTTCGGGCAATTCGGATAATGAGTCTATTCCCATAGAACTTAACTGGTCAATAACCTGCGAATTGTGGATTAACTCTCCCAATACACAAATTTTACGTTCAGGGTTTTCTTCTTTTAATTTTTTAACGGTTTCTACGGCTCTTTTCACACCGTAGCAGAAACCTGCAAACTTTGCTACTGTAATTTCTTTATTCGGCAATTCGTAATTGTCTTCTTTCTAATGAACTCGGGGTAAATTTATTTACTCCCTGTTCGTCTATTACAGCATAAAGAAAAATTAAAAGCAAGTTATATGTCATTTAAGCATTAAATTTTAAGCCTTTGTGTAATTTTTTAGCGGGCGTTTTTCCTTTGAAGTTACCGGAGGTGCCACCCCAAACGCCGCCAAATCCTTCATCACCAAATTCTTCTTCTAAAGATGCAAGAGTAAATGCTGTTGATTGAACATTATTTTTATTATATTTTTTATTCCACTCAGCAGAACCGACTGTTAAAGTATCATCGTTCATGCCGATAGGAGCGCCGTCTTTAGATTTTGGTTTTTCCACTACATGTGCCAAGTCAAAATCAACATTACTTATTGCGCCAAAACCTGCGCCTTCTCTGGTTAAAACAGTACCGTTACCCAAATCTCTTGAGATTTCACCTGCGGCAAGTCTGTTAGGTGCTGTAGGCTGAACTAACGGTTCTTCCTGCTCAGGAGCAGAACTTTCAGCACTTGCAGCGGCGAAAATCTGAGCTGAAGGCATAACTGTCGGGGCATCAGATGTTCCTGCGGTTTCGACTGCTAAAGTACCATCATTTTGCGAAGATGCTAAGCTTTGTTTTTTATTATTTTTTAATTGATTTACGCCTGTACGCATTGCAATAAGTTTTTCTTTTTCATTAGGATCTGCAATCGCATTTAAGAATCTTACAAACTCGGTATTACTCATCAGGAAGATGTTTTTCATAGCATAACGAATTAAAATTCTTTGATCAACCGTCGACAAATCCGTAATTTGTTTGTTTGCAAGTAATTCTGCAATTGTATCGGATGACATCATGCCGATAAGTTCTTTTCTAAGACTTGAGCTTGATGTACGTAAGAAAATTTGTTTGACCAAACTGTCGTTATCGCCTGCTCTGCTTGCGACAAAAGCTTTAATATTTGTTGTAGAGCCGGACATTGCTAACGCTTCAATAAATTTATCCTGAACTCTTGCTGCACCTAAAGCCCCAACTAAGATGTCGTAAATTTCTCCAACAGATGTAGCGTTAGCTAAGGCTTTTAAGATACGTTCTTTTTCAGAATCAGAGGTTGCGGAAGATTCAACAGCTTCTCTTGCAGCATCTAACGCAGCAGCAGCTTTTACCGTATCGATATCATCTACGGATAACTTTTGAGAATGTTTGGTCTCCCAATCTTTGACAGCTTTCTCAATTGATTGAGCAGTTGATTTTGCGTTATCCATAGCAGCTTGTCTTTTATAATCAGTATTTTTTACTGTATAAGATTGGCTTAATCCTGAGGTCGTATATGAAGCCGAAGAACTTGTTGCTGCTGTTGTTTTAGCTGTACTTGATGAACTTACAGCTTTTTGAGAAGAAGTTGTCGCAGCAGAACTGTAATTATACGCAGAAGATGATGAAGATGATGAAACAGGTGGTGTTGTTTTAGCTTTTGTGCTTGGAGAAACATTACCTGTTTCCAGCGCATAATTTATATTAGATTGTGATTCCGGCGGATATTTTTTAGCCGCTGTCGTAACAGTCGTGTTGTATTGTTGTCTGACCTGTGGGCTGGATACATATTTTGAACCTGCTGCAACACCTTCTAAAACAGCAGCATTGTCAATATTTGATAAAGATTCCGAATAGTTTAATCTTACTTCATCGCTGGGTGCATTTTTCATGAAATTATCAACACCTTGAGCCAAATTGGCTTCAGCTACTTTTCCGGATTGTGCAATAGATTCCCACAATGCAGTATTACTTTCCTCGGTACCATATTTGTGCATACCTATTGTCATTCTATCAACGTATTGAGGATTGTTTTGCAATACATCAGCATCAATTATAGTCAAGTTTTCGTGATCAAACCAGCCTTGAGCAACTTCAACTTTTCCTCCGGCTCTGACTGCATCTTTATCAAGATTTTTAACACCAATAAATTCATCAGCGTTAATAGCTTTATAATAAGCTTGTTCTAAGATACCGCCTTTATCTCCGCCATAAGTAACCAAATTGTTTTTAAATTCTTCTTCTGTAAACCCTGCTTTTAATGCTGCTTCTCTTAACTTGAAGATTTCATCAGGATCACCGTTACACCCTTGAATCATCTCACCTAATTTATCAAGTTTTTGTTGTTTTGTATCCAAATTTTCAAATTGAGAAGCAAAATATTCATCTAAATTTTTACCATCTTTAGATGCAGCTTTCATATTGGCACTATCACCTAAAGTAGCTTCTTCAAGTTTTCCGTCAGCAGCCATTCTTTTGAAATATTGGTATTGTCTTTCCAAATATTCATTTTTAAATTTGCCACCCTGCTCTTTTCTCATGATTTCAAGTTCTTCAAGTTGTTGAGCATTTGTTGGATTTTCTATACCTTTAGTGCTTAAACGTTTGAGTACAGTTATTCTAGCCTCTGATTTTTCACATAATACAGCATTCGCTTTTGATTTAGGTTGTTCTTTTAACCACGCCTGATAACCTTCTTCAAATTTTAATTTTGGAACATCACCATTTAATAATTTTGTTATAGAAATCTTGTTGTCGCCTTCGCTATTTGCCATAACATATTTAAAAACACTTAATGACTCATCAATACCTTCGTTAAGCTTTTTTTGACCTTCAGGATTGGCAGTATCAATGTTCATTCCTGTATATTTAGATACAATAGTTGCAATTTTATTGAGTCTATACTCTTCTTTAGCTTTTTCATCAGTTATTTTGTTGTAATCAGCATCAGTAAGTGAGAGAATTTTATCTGCGTACGTATGCGCAATTTCAATATTAGTTTTACCTTCAATTTCTTTTTTATCGACGATGTTAATGACATCTTTTATAACATTATCAATAGTATTCTCAACCATTTCATTACATTTCGGAGATTTTGCCAATTCTTCCAGCGATAAATGGTTGGCATGAGCAGTTTGCATAAAGGCTACAGCTTTTATGCCGGCTTTTGCTTGTTCCTCTTTTGTTTTTGGAATTTGACCATTGTTTAAGTTCTTCATCAAATCATTAAGAGTTTTATTTACATATTCTTTTTGCTCCTGCGCAGATAACTTTGAATAGTTAGGATCATTTTTTGTCAAATATTTATCGGTAAAATATGCTAATTTCTCTTCAGAAGATAAGTTCGTAAATTCATCGGATAAGAACACCGAATAATCTACAACCAAATCTTCTTTCGATAATTTTTGTTCCTGAACATCGGAAATTGATTTGTCAGTTTCCGGTTTAATATTTTTTTCGTACAATTCTACAAGCTTTGTTTCATCAGCGGACAGCTGATCTCCTTGCAGTTGTTTCCTTTTTAAATCAGCAATTATGTCATCAATACTGGCGTTATCTATACCAATTTTTTGAGCAAGCTGTTCCATTTCACTTTGAGCAACGGTTGACTGTGGAGAATCTGAATGCTCGGTAACAGTTTCGGGATGCTCAGATATATACTGATTTAGTTGTTCCTTTATGTTTTGTGCCTGCTCATCAGTCAAACCTGCTGTCGGCGCAGTGGCTTCTTCAATACCTTCGGTTGGTGCGATTTCTTCAGTTGTCTGAGTTGAAACAGATTTTTCCAAAGCTGATAACAGTTCAGGATTAGTTTCTTTTAATTTAGCTAAAAAGGCTTTTACCTCATTATCGGACATATTTTTTAAACCTAAATCAGGGAATTTTGTTTTTAATTCTTCCTTAATTTTGGTTTCTTGTTCAGTTAACACAGGTTGTTCAGGTTCTGCAGGCTTTTCTTCTGAAACAGGCTCTGTTGTTTGTGTCGATTCTACAAGAACCGGTATAATCAAATCTGTTCCGATATTGCTAAAGCATTTAATACGACATTCATCAGGTGTTGCACAACCGTTTGCCTCAGCAATTTTATTCATAGCTTGAATAATTTCAGCATTTGTCGGATTTGTTTTTCCTGATGCAATTAATTGCTTCTTTGCAACATTCCAGAGATTATCCCCTTTTTTGACAGTATAATTATTATTTTTACTCGAAAAATCTATCGGCTTTGATGATGTTGCAGGCTGGGCTGCTTTTGGTTGAGCAGTCGGGGTATTTGTATATCCGGCAAGTTGCCTGTTTTTGTCTACGTTTAAAGCCATTTTCTTTACTCTTTGCTATACTTTATATATACTCTTTCTATAACATGTAAAACTTACATTTATTTCTGATTTCAGCTAAATTAAAAATTTTTACATTTCTTAAATTTAATATTCCTTAACCGGTGCAACATTTGGATTTGTTGTTTCTCGGAATTTTATTCCGGTTATATCTTTCCACTTAGTTGAACCTGCATTAAAGTCAAGTAGATATTGGGCAGATGTATCATCTAACTTTACCTCATACCCTATAGTACCTTTATATTTTTGTGTGTTTTTATCATATACACTTTCTATAACTTTTACACCCAAAAATTCTTTATCAGGACCTAAATCATGATATATTAATTCTCTTATATATGGAGGTTCTTGGGTTTCTATAGAATTTTTGTAATCATTTCTTACTAGATATACTTTACTCACCGTGTTATCATTACGATTGTAACTTGTCATCACCAAATTAGCCTTACGACCACTTGCTATTGCAGGTTTAATCTGTTGTATCCTGCTGTATCTGAAATATGCAACACCCAAAGGATCTGACTGTTGGAACTCTTCCGGTTTTGCAACGTAGGTTGCATCATTGGATTCAACAGGTGCCTGCTCAAACATTTCTGTCATATTGCCCTCATCTAACGGCATATATTGTATCGGCGTTTTTCCGTTCATCATAGTCGGTGACATTGCAATCATTAAAACTACCGGAACTTTTGCCAAATCATTTGATTTTACACTGTCATTGTTTATTTCTGATGAATATTTATTCTTTCTGATACCCGTAAAATTTAAACCATTATTTTGACCATCAACTTTTACCGCACTAATTGGTAATACTGCCATTTTGCTTAACTCCTATTTTCTTTTCGGGTTATTACAAACCCCATTAACCCGCCATTATTATAGCAACTTTACCCGAGTTTGTAAATATATACCTTACTTTCTACATGTTATCTCGGTTTTAAAACGCAAAACTTTAATATTTTGCTACTTTTATTAAGCAAATTTTACAATTTTTATAATTACAAATTTTATATGCTTCTTACATAATTGTAGTATTCGTTATTTTTATATTTTTCGATATTTTTTAAGACCTGATCTTTGGTTATAAAGCCGTTTAATAGTGCGATTTCCTCTAAGCAGGCAATCTTTATTCCTTGATTTTCCTCAATTGTTTTGACATATTGGCTTGCCTGCAACAAAGATGCATGTGTTCCTGTATCAAGCCATGCAAACCCACGCCCGAAAAGTTCTACACTCAATTCACCGTTATCTAAATAGATTTTGTTCAAATCTGTTATTTCAAGTTCGCCTCTTGCCGATGGTTTAAGGCTTTTTGAATATTCAACAACCCGATTATCATAAAAATATAAACCCGTTACCGCATATTGTGATTTTGGAAATTTCGGCTTTTCTTCAATAGAAATTGCCCTGCCGGCTTCATCAAATTCGACAACCCCAAATCTTTCCGGATCTTTAACTCTGTAGCCAAATACAGTTGCCTGATTATTTTCTGCTCTTTGAACAGCTTTTTTTAACATGCCTGAAAACCCCGGGCCGTAAAATATGTTGTCGCCTAAGACAAGAGCAACATTATCGTCGGCTATAAATTCTTCTCCTATTATAAATGCTTGTGCTAAACCATCCGGACTTGGTTGCTGTTTATACGAAAACTCTACACCAAACTGAGAGCCATCGCCAAGCAGTTTTTCAAAATTAGGTAAATCCTGCGGAGTTGAAATTATTAGAATTTCTTTAATTCCCGAAAGCATTAAAACAGAAATCGGATGATATATCATCGGCTTGTCATATATTGGCAATAACTGTTTTGAAACCCCTATCGTACTCGGATATAATCGTGTTCCGCTTCCGCCTGCAAGTACTATGCCTTTCATTTCTAAACTCCTATTTTATTATGTGATTATTATACCATAAAAGTTACAAACTGTAATAAAATAAGCAATTTTTTCTGAGAAAAATTTTTATCTATATATAAGGTAGGTTTGTAGGTATGGTTACAGGCACAAATATCGATAATATTTCTAAAAATACGGTAATGTCGTCAAATTTAATTGAACAATATAAACAAAACGACTCAAATACCAAAATGCCAAAACCTTCAACACAACAGGTTGAAGATAAAGTTGTGTTAAACAAAGATTTAATTGCCGATTTTAAACATAATAAAGATAAAGACGCATTAGGAACAATTGTTGAAGGATATGTCAACGGTAAACAGGCTGCATTTAAGGCTGTGTCAAACGGAGATAATGAGCAATGGTATGAAGGCGTTATTGATAAAAAGTACGTTTTGTTACATTGCAATGACAGAAATTATAAAGGTAAATATGGTAGTGAAGATTTTCAGTTAACTGTTGATTATAATGAGCCTTCAAAAATTTCAAATTTTTATAATCAAAAAATTAGAGGAAAATCATTTATTCCTGACTATTTTACTGTTAAAGGGAAAATAGGAGAACGAAATATAAATATAACACTACCAAATACAAAAATTCCTCAAGACAGTGAACTAAAAGATATTTTAACAATGGTTTTGGAAGATAACGGTTTGAAAGCACAAACAATAAACGGAGAGGTTAAATCATTAAAATTTTCCGCAAGTGCAATCAGAAATATTAAAAAGCGCGCTGAAAAAAGAGGAAAAGTGGTAAATAACGACATAAAACCAATCTTTATGCAAGGAATAAGTACAGCCTGCGGTCTTATTGTAGGTTCTGTTGTAAGTGCATTGTTATTCAAATTTGGTTTAAAACGATAATAAGTTAATGATATGCCTTAATATAAGCTGCAAGAGCATCTTTCCAATCTCTGCAAATATTATCATTATCCATTACGCTGTATGCAGGTCGCTTTGCAGGGCGAGGAAATTCTGATGTTGTACAGGGTTTAAGATTTACATTTTTATTTGACAGTCTGAATATTTCTCTAGCAAAGCCATACCAGCTTGTAATACCTGTACCGCATGTATGATAAATTCCATAAGGCTTATCTTTTAGAATTTTTATTATAGCATTTGAAAGTTCGCAAGTCCATGTTGGGCAGCCAATTTGATCATCTACTACTTTTAATTCAGGCTTATCAGCTAAAGACAACATAGTTTCTACAAAATTTTTGCCATTTATTCCGTATAACCAGCTTGTTCTGCAAATGTAATATTTTTCGCAATATTTTTGAACAGCTTGTTCTCCTTCAAATTTTGTTAAACCGTAATTATTCAAAGGTGCAGTTTTGTCATTTGATTTGTATGGTTTATCTCCGTTGCCTTGGAACACATAGTCTGTTGAAATATATAACAATGTAATTCCTTTTGCTCCGCACACTTTTGCAAGATTTTCTGTCCCTGTTTTATTTATTAATCTTGCAGTTTCAATATCTTCTTCAGCCTTATCAACATTAGTATAAGCAGCACAATGAATTACAATATCAGGTTTTTCAGAATTTAGTACATTTTGGACACTATCAAAATTTGTAATATCCAAATTATCAATGTCAGTTCTTATGACGGTATAACCGTTTTCTTCCAGTATTGGGCATAAATCCTGCCCTAACATTCCATTTGCACCTGTTACAAGAATTTTTGTCATGATTAATTCTTGACCTCCTGACTTTTTGACTTCTTGGCTTCTATCGATTTCATCCAATCCAAATTATTTAAGTACCAGTCAATAGTCATTTTTATGCCTTGTTCAAATGTAACAGACGGACTCCAGCCAAGTTCTGATGTTATTTTATCATTAGATATTGCATATCTTCTGTCATGTCCAAGTCTGTCTTGAACGTATTCTATTGAAGTTTCATCTTTGCCCATAGCATCCAGTATTAAACGGGTTATTTCCATATTAGTTTTTTCATTATGTCCGCCGATATTGTATATTTCGCCGATTTTACCTTTATGTAAAACAACATCAATTGCTTCACAGTGGTCATAAACATACAGCCAATCACGAACATTCAAACCATCGCCATACACCGGTACTTTTTCGCCCTTCAACAATTTTGATATGAAAAACGGAATAAGTTTTTCCGGATATTGATAAGGTCCGTAATTATTTGAACATCTTGTATTAAGTGTCGGCAATCCATAAGTTTCATGATATGCCCTTACTAATAAATCTGCACTTGCCTTACTTGCTGAATACGGACTGTTTGGTGCAAGTGGTGTTGTTTCATAAAAATAACCTGTTTTGCCGAGTGTTCCATATACCTCATCTGTAGAAACTTGCAAATATCTTTCAATACCTAATTCTTTTGAGGCTTGTAAAAGATTCAAAGTTCCCTGAACATTTGTTTCTACAAATATTTCAGGATGTTTTATCGAATTATCCACATGGGATTCAGCAGCAAAATTAACAACACAATCAGATTTTGCTATTAAATCTCTAACTAAATCCCTGTCACATATATTTCCATGCACAAATTTATAGTTTGGATTATGTTCAATATCTTTTAAATTCTCAATATTTCCGCAATACGTTAAAGCATCTATGTTTATAATTTTGTAATCAGGATGTTTTGTAAGCATATGCCTTACAAAGCAGCTCCCGATAAACCCTGCGCCGCCGGTTACCAGTATTGTTGTCATTATTTTGTTTCCTCTTTATTTATATTGCATAACATCGGTTGAACCTTATCTTTTTCGGATAGTAAGGGATCAAAATCAATTTCCCAATCTATATTTATATCAGGATCGTTCCATAAAATTCCTCGGTCAGCCTGAGGGGCATATTCACCGCTTGCTTTATATAAAATTTCAACCTCATCAGTTAAAGCTACAAAACCGTGAGCAAAACCGACAGGAATATACAGCATTTGCTTGTTTTCTTCGGATAGTTCTACTTTTACATATTGTCCGAAAGTTTTTGAATTTTGCCTGATATCGACAGCTACATCATAGATTTTGCCTTTTACACAACGAACAACTTTAGCTTGACCGTATGGGGCAGCTTGATAATGCAGTCCTCTCAAGACTCCTTTTGATGATTTTGAATGGTTATCCTGATTAAACTCAACATCAATTCCATTGGCAAAAAATTCAGATTTTTTATAGCTTTCCATAAAAAATCCTCTATTATCACCAAACACTTTTGGTTTAATTAGGATTACATCTTCAATTTTTTGTCTTTCAAATTCGAATGGCATAACTTCCCTCTTTTTACATATTATTCAATAAAGAATCATGTTCAATATTTTTTTACAATAATATACTATTTGTAACAAAATTTACTCTATGTAAAGATATTAGGCGAATTAAGGATGTTTATGTTATACTCATGGAAACAGACTTAGTGGATTGGAGGTAGAGTTTTGACTCAGCAAAATATGTTTGAACATGGGAAGATTGTTCCTGTTAATATAACCAATGAAATGAAACGCTCATATATTGACTATGCAATGAGTGTAATTGTAGGGCGTGCCTTACCTGATGTTAGAGATGGTTTAAAACCTGTTCACAGACGTATTTTATACGCAATGAACGAGCTGGGCATGTATCCGGATAAACCGTTTAAAAAATGTGCCAGAATTGTCGGAGAGGTTTTAGGTAAATACCACCCTCACGGCGACAGCTCCGTATACGAAGCATTAGTTCGTATGGCTCAAGATTTTTCAACCAGATATTTAATGGTTGACGGGCATGGAAACTTTGGCTCGGTTGATGGTGATGGTGCCGCTGCGATGAGGTATACAGAGGCTCGTATGCACAAAATCACACAATCCATGCTTGCTGATATTGATTGTGAGACAGTTGAATTTGAACCGAACTTTGACGGTTCATTACAAGAGCCGTCAGTTTTGCCTGTAAGATTACCAATGTTATTGCTAAACGGTGTTTCAGGTATCGCTGTTGGTATGGCAACAAACATTCCTCCACATAATGTTTGCGAGGTAGTTGACGGGACAATCGCATTGATTGACAATCCGAAAATCACTATTCCTGAACTTATGGAATACATTAAAGGCCCTGATTTCCCGACTGCTGCAACAATTATCGGTTTGAACGATATTAAACAGGCTTATGAAACCGGTAGAGGTTCAATAAAAATGTCTGCTGTTTCAGGTTTTGAAGAAATTGCAGGCGGAGCAGGACGTCAAGCAAGAACAGCTATAGTTATTACGGAAATTCCTTATCAGGTTAACAAGGCTCAATTGATTGAAAAAATTGCAGAACTTGTTAAAGATGAAAGAATTAAAGGCATTTCTGATATTCGTGATGAATCCGACCGTGAAGGTATGAGAATTGTTATCGAGTTAAAACGTGATGCAAAACCTGATGTCGTACGCAATAACTTATACAAATACACTCAACTTGCAACAACATTTGGTGTAAATATGGTTGCATTGTGCGGCAAACAGCCTCGTTTGATGAATTTATACGAAGTATTGAACGAATTTGTTGAGCACAGAATAGAAATTGTTACTCGTCGTACAATTTTCTTCTTGAAAAAAGCAAAAATCAGAGCTCACATTTTTGCAGGTTTGATTATTGCTTTGGGTTCAATAGATGAAGTAATCGAGCTTATCAAAAAATCAAAAACAACAGATGATGCAAGAGATGGTTTGATGAGCAGATTTGGTCTTGATGTTGATCAGGCAAATGCAATTCTTGAAATGCAATTAAGACGTTTGACAGGATTGGAACAAGACAAAGTTAAAGCTGAATATGATGATTTGTTAAACAAAATTGCAGAATACGAATCAATTTTGGCTAGTCGTCAAAAAATTCTTGATATCATCAAAAAAGAGCTTTTGGAAGACAAAGAAAAATACGGCGATGACAGAAAAACTCAAATTTTACCTGAACAAGGTGAAGTTACTATTGAAGATTTGACACCGAACACTCCAATGGCAGTGTTTATCACTCATCAAGGGTACTTGAAACGTATATCATTAGATACTTTTGAACGTCAAAACCGTGCAACAAGAGGTAAATCAGGTATCAAGACTAAAGAAGATGATGATATTCAACATTTCTTTACTGCAATGATGCACGATAAAGTGTTGTTCTTCTCATCAAAAGGAACGGTATACAGTTTAAATGTATATGATTTCCCTGAAGGTGGCAGACAATCAAAAGGCTTACCAATTGTAAACGTATTACCTATAGATCAGGATGAAAAGATTACGGCAGTCGTTCCGGTAAGTTCATTCTCTAAAGAATTGAATTTGATTATGTTAACTCAAAAAGGTTACATAAAGAGAATTGAACTTGATAATTTCTCAAATATCAGACGTAACGGAATTATAGCTATCGGCTTAGACGAAGGCGACAGCTTGAACTGGGTAAAACTTGCAACTGCACGTGATGAAATTATTATCGGTACATCTTGCGGTATGGCAATCAGATTCCCAATTCAAGATTTAAGACCTTTGGGCAGAAGTGCAAGAGGTGTAATTTCAATGAAATTACGTTCAGGCGATGAAATTGTAGGATGCGATATTGTTCCGCAAGACTATGATGCTGATTTATTGGTTGTAACATCTGACGGTTTTGGTAAACGAACAAAATTATCAGAATTTAGATCTCAAAACAGGGGTGGCATCGGACTTATCGCAACAAAATTCAAATCAAGCTCATCAAGACTTGTCGCATTAACTATTGTTAGAGATTCAGATGACATTATGCTTGTTACGGCAAATGGTGTTGTAACAAGACTAAATGCAGGCTCAATCTCTCAACAGGGCAGACCTGCAACAGGTGTTAGAGCTCAAAACTTGGGCGATAATGATAACGTGGTATCAGTTAATAAAATCATTAACCCTGATGAAAACGACGTTACAATAAAGACCGGTGCAAGTGATGATTCTGAAAATATATCCGAAAATATTCAGCAAACAAGCTTGCTTGATGATAATAATATAGAAGAATAAATAAATAGAGAAAATTTTGTTATTCTGAACTTTATTCAGGATTTCAAAATTTTTTCTTTTACAAAATATAAGGAGAGAGAAATGGCAGATGCAAAAATCTTAGCAACAATCGAAAGATCAGACACCGAACAATTACAAATTTCAGTCAGCGAATATAAAGGTAAAAGCTATCTTAACATGAGAATATATTATACAACTGATGAAGGTGCTACATGGCTTCCTACCAAAAAAGGTGTAACGTTTTCTCCTGATCAGCTTGATTTGTTAACAGAAGCAATTGAAGCAGCAAGACAAGAATTCATGTCAGAGGGGTAAATATTAAGTGCCATCCTTTGCAACAATAATAACGCTGTAAGAATAAGGGCAATATAAAATTTTCTATGTAGTGGTGGGGTAGGTCCCCACCTTACATGATTGATACTCAAAAGGAACAATAATAATGAATAAAATAAAATTTATACTTATTATGGCAACGATATTAGTTGTATTTGGCATATGCGAATGTTTTGCGGAAAAAGAAATACAAGGTTCCGGATTGTACTTTGGCAGCCAAGAACATTTTGCTGGATACATGGATTATAATTTCTTTTATAATTTATCAAGATGTACCCCTTATACAACTCCAATTTCCGTAACGGGTGACGGAATTTTTGCAGCTATTCACAAATTCAAAACCCAAATTGTTGGTTTAAATACAGGTAATTGTATTGTTAAAGAATGGAAATTTGATAATAATAAATGGCAGAGCACAGAGTATGCACTACCGCAAGAATACGCTAAACAATTGGGACAACTTATTGCAAAAGAAATAAAGTACCCTAATGAACGTTTAAAACATTTAAAAAGTTATTGTGAAGAAAACAAAAGACCAAGTGATGCTTGTATTCATTTCAAAAACGGCACTGATAAAAACACGTATTTCTTTCATGTTAATTTAGGATTAAATAAGTATAATCCTAATTACGCAAGAGAATATAGTCGCTTCCCAAAAGAAGGAAAGACAATGTATAAAGAAAGTAAATAATTATGAAAGTTTGCAGAACGTAGGGTTGGGTACCAACCCCACCAAAGAAATATTGTAAGGTGGGATACCTATCCCACCAAAAAAGTAATTATGGCAGATGTAATTCAGAACAAACTATTTGAACAAAAATTAAAATTAAAAAAACACGACAATAATGTAGGTCAGGATTGCTATCCCGACAAAGATAAGATGGGGTACCTGCCCCACCGAAAATACGCTGTTTGCCTTGTCAACATAAAAGCTTTGGGTGTAAAAACCTTCAGCTATTTAATTCCTGATTATATGCAGTCAAAAATCAAAATCGGTCAGGCTTTATTAGTACCTTTCGGCAGGCAGGGTATGATAAATGCTTTTTGTGTCGGATTTAGTGATTATCTGCCTGAAGATATTAAAGCAAAACCTATTACAAAAATTATTGAGGAAACACCGTTATTTACCTCTGAATACCTAAAACTTTTGGAATGGGTTGCAAATTATTATTGTACAGATTTGGTTACTGTTTTAAATGCGGCAATTCCTTTAAAATTGCTTGAAAAATCATTAAAAACAGAATTGTCAATTGAGTATGTAAGAGATTTTGGCGCAACAAAAAGACAATTGCAAATTCTTGAACTATTAAAACAGAAAGGCAAAATGAACCTTGTTTCGTTTGAAAAACTTGCCAAAACAACACGTGCCACAATGAAAAAATTAGAAGCTTTAGGTTGTGTCAGAATATCAGAAGAAGAAATTTACCGCAATCCTTTGGACATTTTAAACATTACAAAAACAGAAGAATTATTCAAACTTTCAGATACTCAGCAAAAAGTATATGATGGGATAACAAAACAAATAAAAGAAGAAAAATCCCCTCAAATATTGCTTCATGGAATAACAGCAAGCGGCAAAACAGAAGTTTATTTCAAACTGATTGACGATACGATTAAATCCGGAAAAAATGTGCTGTTTTTAGCGCCCGAAATTGCATTGGCATCACAACTTACCAAGCGTTTGGCTCGCAAATTCGGGACAAAAGATGTTGCCATTTGGCACAGCTCAATATCGGAAGGGGAACGCTATGATGTTTGGCAAAAGCTTTATAAAAATGAAATAAAAATACTTGCTGGCGCAAGATCAGCTGTTTTTGCACCTTTACAAAATATAGGACTTATCATAATTGATGAAGAACACGAAGGTGCATATAAACAAACTTCGCCTGCTCCTCGATATGATGCCAGACTTGTTGCAAGGAAATTGGCTGAATTTAATAATTGCCCGCTAATTTTGGGTTCTGCAACTCCTGATATTTCAAGCTATTATAAAGCCGTAAACTCAAATCATCTTTATGAAATGTTAACTCGCTATAACAATGCAAAAGTTGCACCGGTAACAGTTATAAATATGCAAGAATATGGCAGAGCCGCATATAAAAGTCTGATTTCTAAACCGTTACAGCTTGCTATTCAGGAAACTTTGGATAATAAACAGCAGGTGATTTTACTAATAAACCGCAGAGGGTTTTCAACATACACCCAATGTCAAGGCTGCGGGCATGTTATAGAATGTCCGAATTGCGCAATTCCAATGATTTATCATTCAAAAGATAACATGTTAAAGTGCCATTACTGTAACCATGTTGAATATTTCCCTGATGTATGCCCGAATTGCGGATTTGACGGAATAAAAACCTCAGGAACAGGCACGCAAAAAGTTGAACAATATATAAAGGATTTGTTTCCAAATAATGTTGTTGAACGGATTGACAGTGATGTTTTAATCAGAAAAGGCGAACACATAAGACTTTTAGAAAAATTCCAAAAAGGTGAAATTGATATTTTAGTCGGAACTCAAATGATTGCAAAAGGGTTAGATAATCCTAATGTAACACTTGTCGGGGTAATTTCGGCAGATGCAAGCTTTAATTTACCTGATTTTAGAGCCTCAGAGCGTGGATTTCAGCTTTTGACACAAGTTGCCGGACGAGCAGGACGTGGCGAATTTTCCGGAAAAGTTTTATTTCAGACGTATAACCCTGAATATTACGCTTTGGAAAGCGCTAAAGCACAAAATTATTCAAAATTCTTTGAACAGGAAATCAAATCTCGCGAGGATTTTGATTACCCCCCGTTTAGTCAAATTATAAGACTTATTCTAAGCTCTCAAAACAAGTTTAGGGCAGAAAAAGCAGCTCAAGAAATAGCTTTAAGACTTTGTACAATGATAGAAAAATTCGGATTTGGAGAAAGATTAGAGGTTCTTGGACCAACTCCTTGTGTAATTGAGCGAATAAACAGCTATTATCGTTTTCAAATACTTATTAAAAATAGATTGGAAGAAAAAGGGCATCAGTTTGTATCAAGTTTTTTAAATAAAGTTTCAGCACCAAAAGATATAAGAATGACAATAGACGTTGATCCGCTTGACATATTATAAAATTCGTGTTAATCTTACACTTGTAACAAATATAAGGGAAAATTAATGTATTATATTATCCGACGTAGCAGACGATTTTTGAAAGGCTTGTTTTAATAACAAGACGTTTTTGCTGACGTTGGAATAAAGTTTTTAAAACAAGGCCTTGAAAAAATATTCAGGGTCTTTTTTAATGTCAACAAATGTAAATAATGATTGTAAATATGGCAATTAATTATATTGATGTAACTTAAAAGCAAAGTGAAGGTAGGAATGATGAAAAAACATAATATCCGACGAAACTCAATAGTAAAGGCGAATGCTCCAATCGTTAGATTAATGAACTTAGTTTGGGGCTTGTAGTACACAAGTTGAGGCAAAGACCCTCTCTCGAATTTCTAACACTCATAAATTCGTGTTGAAATTCTACCCTCTCCCAAAGGTAGAGGGAAAGGGTCTCCAAAAGGAAAAGGAAAAATGATACCAAAATTAACAGCAAGTGCAATATATTCAACATTAGGAAATAATAGCTCACTTATCCCGTTAGGAATTAAAGATGTCGCTAACAGCTGTGGTCTTACAACAGCTTCTTACCTTGCAGGCGACAAGTTAGAGGGTAAAGACAGATTTATAGATGAATTTGGAACTCAAGCAATTTGGCTTGGCGGTTTGCCTACTTATAAGTATCTTTTAGGTAAAGTTTTATGCGCTCCCAAAAAGCTTGATTCAAATATTGATGCAAGAATTTTAAACAACAAAGATATTTTGAAAGCCGCACAAGAGTTTGCACCGACAGAACAGATAAAAAACAGTATTAAACATGCTGCCCAAAATGCCAAAACTTATAAAGGTATTACAATGGCTAAATTTATTGGGGCAACAGTTTTGACTGCGGCATCATATTTTGGTCTGACAAAATTCAGACACAATTATACAGAAAATCAAATCAAAAAAGAATATATGGCTAAAAAAGCCCAAATGCAAAAAGTAGAAGAGTACGAAGATTCACAAATTCCTTTTTCTTCATCATTTTCAAACGTTCACAATATAAAAGGAAACAAAAATGTTTCCTTCACTGGATTACAGAGCTTTATGTTTGACCCTGTAAGAAATCTGATGCTTGTAGACGGCGTTATAACAGGCGAAAGATTTACTCACGCAAGAAACAAGCAGGATTTTATGGGATATGCCATAAAAGAAGGAAGTTTTTGGTTCTTTATGTACTATGCGGGACAAAAAATATCCAAAATGCTTGAAAAACACGCTGAAAATAAATATAACAAATCAATTGACCTTGATGCAAGGGTAATTGAATGTGATGAACTCAAAGAAGCATTTAAAACAGGTTCTATCAAAGAGCATCTTAAAATATTTAAAGCTAACAAATCCGAAGTTGAATTATATAAATTTGCGGTAAATCCAAAAACCGAGAATTTAGTGGTTGAAATGGCAAAAAAATCGGATATTATATCAATGCTCAAAACACCAAAATTTAATATCCCAATATTAAAAGAAATATTTACAAATAAAACCGATAAAATTGATACAAGAAAATATATAGACATTTCTGACTTAAAAGGTGTTGCATCTAAGCTTGAAAAATTGTTTGGACAATACGAAGCTTCAGGTGAAAATATTGATGATTTCTTTAAACAGGTCAGAAAATTAAAAAGAGCATCCGTATTAAAAAATATGGGAGCATGTATTGGAGCATTAGGCGTAATTGCACCATGTATTATGCTTGTATTGAGAAAATTCGGTTCAGATTCTGAATATCAGGTAAAAAAAGATATTGAAGCAAAGCTTGAACAAAACGCATAATCTGACAATTGACAAAATGCTGTATAAAAGATAAACTTATACTATTAAATTAGTGGAGTTAATCTCCCGACACAAATAAGGAAAGGGAAACATTATGGAAAAATGGGTTTGTGATGTATGCGGATACGAGTACGATCCGGAAGAAAACGGCGGTGTAAAATTTGAAGATTTACCTGATGATTGGACTTGTCCGCTTTGTGGTGTAGGAAAAGACCAATTTTCAAAAGCATAAAATAAAAAGCACCTTGAAAAAGGTGCTTTTTATTTTGTATAATCAAACTATGGAAGCACAGGAGTTAATAAAATACATAAAATCTTTGGGAGTAGAGGTAAATACAACTACAAAAGCTCGTGGTTATCAAGGGTTTTATATGAGACGCAGAATTGATATTTCCAGAAACGTTACACCTGACAGGATTATTCCTACACTAATTCACGAATTTGCGCACTACATCCACTCACAAATTGAACCACGTATGGAAAAAAACGGTGGCAGTCTTGAAATTTTATTTGATGATGTAGATGTTTCAATATATGCAGAAGAACTTCAGCTTGTAACAAATATTGTTGATAAAAATTCCACCTGTTATAAACTTGAAGAACATAAAAGTATTATAAGAAATAAAATTCAGGACTACGAAAATATAATAAAAGTCACTTATCCGGCATTTCAACGCTCTAAAGATTTTAAGGAATTTGACAGATACATAAAAAAATCAGATGCCAGATATCTTTTAAAATATGACAGAGTTAAACTTCTAAAAGGCTTTTTATTTAAAAAATACGTAATTTTGTCAACCGATAATATAGAAAAAGATTTTGAAGATATGCCAAAAGAATTTGCAGCATACATAAGACTAAAATCTTGTCAAAAGCGTCAAGCGAGAGTAAGTGCAAGAATTAATAAAGCAAAAAAATATTATTCAAAACCAACCGAATTATTTGCCAGATTTGTAGAAGGACTGTACGTCTGTCCTGAGAAGGTTCAACATACAGCCCCAAATACTTATAAACGATTTTTTGAACTTTTATATTCCGGGTATTACAAAAATGACTTACCAAAATTTATTGAAAAATTTTATAGTCCAGTTAATTTATAGAACAATTTTCTCACATAAGTTCTGTGTGGCACAATCTCTGAATAAGCTTTTTCCTGAGCTGCCAATTCTTGACCGACTTCTTTATACAAATAACGCATAATATCTTCATCACGCTGTTCATTATTATCATATTCTTCCCTTATTTTAACAAGCTCATCATTATCTAAAAATTTTCCACCGCAAGAATAACATTCATCAATTTCAATTGTTTTGTGGATACTAGAATGATTTTTAACCATTTTAGCGCCACAATTCGGACATATTCTGGTAATATTCTCACTTTGTTTTGTGAATTTTTTACCTTCTAATTTTTCTACAATAGCTGAAATATCTTCATCCTTTTCATCAAAGCTGTCAAATTCTCTGTTATCAAAGAATATTCCGCCGCAGCCTTCTGTACAAATATCAAGATTTATTCCTTGTGAAGGAATAAAAACTTTCTCCATTTCTTTTCCGCATGCCGGACAATTAATAGTTTTCTGAGTATCTGCCATAATTTAACCTTTCATTTAATTACATCTTATAGTTTATTATTATAGCAGTATTTTTTAATCATACAACTACATTATATTTTATTAATATATTTTGTATTATTCCAAATATGTTGTACAATGTACGAGAGGGCAGATTTGTATGGTTCAAGTATCAGAGACCGAAAAAATAATTACAAAAGCGTTAAATGCCATAGATGAAAAAGATTATAAAAAGGCACGTAAAATATTAAACAGTGTCTACGATATAAGCCGATCTGAAAAATATAGTGAAGGAATTTCCATAACTCTAAGTTTAATGGCATTTATTAATTATTCTGAGGACAAGTCTAAATACGAATCAGCAACAGCAATGCTTGATGATGCGAAATATATGGCTCAAAGAGCAGACAGTACAACCGCAATTCTTATAAATGAACTTGCTCTCGGAAATGTTAATTTTTCAGAAAATAATAAAGATGTAGCTCTTATACATTACAACAATGCCCTTAAACTTGCTGCAGAAGATGATAAATATCATCTTGCGGATAATATTAATACTCGTATCAGACAGCTGCAAAACAACATGGATTATTCTCTTCCGACAAAAAGTGATCCTTTGGTATCATTAGTAAAAATCAGTCGTTCTATTACAGCCCTCACTGATGTTGATGAACTTTTGAAAGTTATTGCGGAAGAAACAAAGAATGCGATACAAGCAGACAGATGTACCGTCTTTTTGTGGGACAAAGACACTGATGAATTATGGTCAAAAGTCGCATTAGGCATTGATGAAAGTAAAGAAATCCGTTTTCCTGCGGATAAAGGGTTAGCCGGATATGTCGTAAAAACCGGAGAAGCTTTAAATATTGTTGATGCGTATTCAGACCCCCGTTTTAACCCAGAAGTTGATAAAAACACCGGTTATAAAACAAAAACAATACTTTGTATGCCTATAATGAATAATAATCGTGAGATTATAGGAGCTTTTCAAGTGTTAAACAAAATTGACGGAGTATTTACCAAAAATGATGAAGATTTACTTATTGCAATCGGAGGAAGTGCAAGTATTGCATTAGAGAATGCTCAATTATTTGATAAACAGCTCCAAATGTATCATGAACAAAAACTTTTGTTTGAAAGTTTTATTGATACACTTGCGATGTCTATAGATGCCAGAGATAAGATTACAGCCGGACATTCAGCAAGGGTTCGCATGTATTCAACTTTATTGGCACAAGAAGTGGGTATGAATAAAAAAGAGGTTGCATTACTTGAAAAAGCTGCAACCCTTCATGATATCGGAAAAATAGGTATTAGAGATTCGGTGCTTCAAAAAGACGGAAAGTTGACCGATGATGAATACAAACACATTCAGGAACACGTAAGAATTACACATAATATTTTAAACAGAATTTATATGTCCTCCGATTTTCGGATGATAACTGAAATGGCTTGTTCACACCATGAAAAATGGGATGGCTCAGGTTACTACAGGCATCTGAAAGGGGAAGAGATTACCCTGGGTGGAAGAATTTTAGCAGTTGCGGATGTGTTTGATGCTATCACATCAAAAAGACACTACCGTGATAAAATGCCTATAGTCAATGTTATTGATATTTTGTTAAAAGGTTCAGGCTCACATTTTCAACCGGAGCTTGTAGACACCTTCTTATCTATCCCAGTAACTAAAATTATCAAAGTATTTTTATCTGAAACGAACAGTAAAATGACCACTGATGATGAAAATATGTTTAACAAACTCGGTTTGATTGATATTTACAAAATTGGAGCTGCAGATACAAAAACCGAAGAAGAACAGAATATATTTGATTTATTCAATTATTATTACCACAAAGAAAAAGACGTTAAAGGAGCGTAATGAAAAAACTATTAACCATAACTTTTTTAATATCTTCGTTATGCTCAAATTCTGTTTTGGCATTTGATATGGGAAATGTTAAATTAATAAATCCCCTGGATAGTAATTCTGCAATATTTACACCAAATCAGCCGACATATAGCGTAAAAAGAGGCTCTTTAACTCGAAATTCTGTCAAAAACCAATACAAAATTGCTATGGACAAATTTATGCAAAGTAATGTCCGTTCATCATATCAAGATTTTAAAATTTTGATTGAAAATGTTATGCCAAGCGACTATGTTTATATGAAATTGACACAAGAAATGGCTTCTATTGGATTTTTCTCACTGGCTGAATTATCAATGTCAAAAATTCAAGATGATGAAATTTCCGGTCTTTTAGAAGAAGATGTAAAAAATTACTATTTCCCAAATTCAAAGTTAACACATAAGGATCAAATGTATTTGGCAGAAATTTATTCAAATATTATGTACAATGACCAAAGCAGAGAGGCAACCGGAGAATTGTTGAAACAAACATCACTTTTAACCGAGTCTGATTATGCAAATTACCTTGCGGCTTTTGGCAGCATGAAAAACGGGGATATAAAACAAGCAGAAAAATCCATTGATACCGCAATTGATAAAAATCCCCAAAATATTAACTATAAAAGGTTGAAAGCTGAAATTCATTCTCAAACTAACAAACCAAAAGATGGTGTAAAATATCTGAATGACCTGAGTTCTTCTGATATAAAAACCGTAATATTTGATAGAGAGCTTCATTCATCACAACAATATATATTATACAAAGCAGCCAAAAATGATTATTTGAAAAAATACCACCTTGCATATTATTATTATGATGAAAATGAATTGAATAAATCCCTAAGGGTTCTTCAAACAGCCATTTCGGGTAAGAAAAGCATAAATAAAGATGTTTTTGCCTTGAGCGCAAAAGTTTATTACGATATGAAAGAGTTCGAAAAAGCTCAAGATTGTGCGCTTAAAGCTATTGATATAGAACCGGGTAACCCTGAAGCGTTAATAGTACTTGGTAATATTGAATTAAGAAATAAAAACTTGAAAAATGCAGAAACATATTTCAAAAAAGCTTCTTCTAAAGATAAAACCTATACTGCAAACATAAAACTTGCTCAGATTTATCAAACTCAAAATAATATAAAAAAAGCTAAAGAGATATATTCTAAAATTTTGAAAGTAAGCTCAAAAGCATACGAAGCATATTATGAAATGGCACTATTGGAAAATGACAGAAAAGAAGCTTACCTAAAAAAGACAGTTGCAATAAATCCTGATTATGAGAACGGCTGGCTTGAATTAACAAAAATGGAAATTGACAGAGGAGTTTACGACAAAGCATTAGATTATTTAAGTGTTGCAAAATATATTGACGAAAATAATTACAAATATTATTATTATAATGGTTTAATATTAAAAAATAAGGGTTTAACAGAAGAAGCCAAGAAAAGTTTTGAAATGAGTTTAAATATAAATCCTGAATTTGAACCGGCAAAAGAGGAGTTAAAGATATGAAGAAAAACATCTTAATTGTTGAAGATCACGAATTAACAAGATTTGGGCTAAAAACAACCTTTGAAGATGTTGATTTTGTCGGCGTAATATACGAAGCAGCCTCAGCAGAAGAAGCACTGGAGATTTTCAAAAACAATTCTATTGATATAGTAATAATGGATTTGGGTTTACCTAATATGAACGGAATTGATGCAACACAAGCTATTCATGAAATAAATAAAGAAACAAAAATTATCATATTAACCTCTCATAATGATGAAAAAGAAGTGCTTAACAGCCTGAAAGCAGGAGCAAATGCTTATTGCTCAAAAGAAATAAACTTACAAAGATTAGTTAATGTTGTCCAATCAGTTGCCGATGGCGCAGCATGGTTTGACCCGAGTATTGCACATATTGTCTTGCAAGCAACGGCAAAATCAGATGTAGGAGAGCCAAATACAAATTACAAGGATTATGACCTGACAGCAAGAGAAGCGCAAATATTAAAACTTATGACAGAAGGATACAGCAACATGGAAATTGCACAACATCTGGTAATCAGCGTCAATACAACAAAAGCCCACGTTGCAAGTATCCTGCAAAAATTAGAAGTTGACGACAGATTACAAGCAGCCCTAAAGGCTTTAAAATACAAAATTGTATAAAATATGTTACACCCCCTTGACGGCGATGGAAAATGTGTTTTATTATGTAATTCGCAACAAATTTTATATGATAGAAATGAAAGCATATTAAGGAGATAAGAATGTTAGATTACACAAAAGAAGAATTACTGTCTATGATAGAGCGCACCCCTGAAAAGTTTAACGAATGGAAGGTCGGAAAAGAAGATATTGATTTAAGCGAAACAGATTTTTCCAATATGACATTGAGAGATATCGATTTTTCAGATACAGACCTAAATTCAAGCTCATTTTCAGATTGTAATTTGACATTGGTAAACTTTAGCGGTGCAGATTTAACTGCCGTAGATTTTACAAGAGCTGTTGTAACCGAGTGTGATTTTTCAGAAAGCCTCCTAACCGGTGCTGATTGCAGCTATGCACAAATGACATATTGCAACTTTACCGATTGCGATATGGCAGGAACAGTTCTATCTGAAACTGATTTATCTAATTCTGACCTGTCAGCAGCAGAAAATCTGAGCTCTGCAAGATATGACAGTGATACAATATTCCCTGATGATGATATGCTGCCTGAAGAATTTGATACAAACGGAAAAGATGATTTGTCTTCATTAAAAGATGATGATGACTTGCCATCTGAAGAATACTAGTGATAATTATAATAAATTATAAATGATAATTGATTGCACTAAAATCGAGGAGAAAATATGATAAAAATAGCAGTATGCGGTGCATACGGAAAAATGGGACAAGAGGTTTGCTCAGCTGTAAATATGGCAGAAGATATGGAGCTTGCGGCTAAAATTGATATTCAAGGAGAAGCTTACAGAACAATTGCAGAAGCAAATAATGCCTGCAAAATTGATGTTTTAATTGATTTTACCCAGCCAAAATCAATTTATGAAAATGCGCTGTATTGCTTGAATAACGGTATAAAAATTGTTATAGGAACAACAGGTTTGAAGGATGAAGAAATAAAAACGCTTAAACACCTTTCAGAAAATAATAACACCGGTTGCCTTATTGCTCCTAATTTTTCAACAGGAGCAGTATTAATGATGAAGTTTTCTCAAATGGCAGCAAAATATTTTGATAATGCTGAAATTATAGAGCTTCATCACAACCAGAAAAAAGATGCACCTTCAGGAACAGCCATAAAAACCGCTCAAATGATGGCAGAAGCTAAAGACTCATTTAAAAAAGGGAATTGCCCCGAAACTGAAACAATAAAAGGTTCTCGAGGGGGAACATCATATTCTGATATACAGATTCATTCGGTTAGAATGCCGGGCTTTATGGCATCACAAGAGGTAATTTTTGGATCCTCAGGTCAAACTTTCAAAATCAGACACGATTCAACCGACAGAAAATGCTATATGGATGGAGTTTTACTGGGTGTAAGACATGTCTATGATAAAAACGATTTTATCTATGGACTGGATAAAATATTAGATTAGAATAAAATAAGGAATTTATATACAATGTAACACAAAATGTTATTTAAGTTGTTACGTCCATAAGTCGTAAAGACGATAAGACGATAAGACGTTAAGTTCAATAAAGCTTATTGATTAAATTAATCCTTGTCTTGAATTAACAAAATTATCGTAAAAAACTTAACAACTTAGCTTTTTATCGTCTTTATGCTTTCAAAATCGTTTAGTCATTGTTTTTTGTTGCTTTGTACATAATTACCTAAAATAAATTTGCACATAATACTCTAATATATATTTACCCCAAATAAAAACCCCGCTTTTGCGGGGTAAAATTTTTCTAGGAATTAGGAATAGGAATATTTGACTCTCTTCGCTTTTATTTAAACGGAATTTTGAAATCTCTCTTTTAATATCTCTCGTGTTTATTTAATGCTCTCATATATATAAAGTATATACTCAATTATATATTTCAGAGTTACTATATTTTGTTACATTACTTAATAATTAATAAGAACAATAAAAAGCCATTCTGAGGAAATTCCCCGGAATGACTTTTTAATTACTATTTTAGAACTATGTCAAAGCAAATGTCATATCTGCTTCAACGCAAATCTTACCGTCAACTCTGCCGATACCGTGCGCTTTACAGATAGGTCCTTTTATTTTTGTTAATTCAATTTCCATATCGAATCTGTCACCCGGTCTTACGATATTTTTAAATCTTACACCATCTACACCTGCATATAAAGCTAATTTTCCTTTATTTTCCGGTAAAGTTAATAAAACGGGCGCTGAGCATTGAGCCAAGGCTTCCAATTGCAAAACTCCAGGCATAATAGGATTATTAGGAAAGTGTCCTTGGAAAAAGCCTTCATTCATTGTCATATTTTTATAGCCTTTTGAGTATTTACCCGGGATACACTCTGTAATCCTATCCACAAGCAAAAACGGATATCTGTGAGGAAGCATTTCCATAATCTGTTGAATATCCATGGTTATAATTTCTTCTTTAATTTCTTCTGTCATTTTTCTCTCCTTATATTTCTATCAACTTATCTTTTAACATTTTTGCAACTTTAACATGAACTGCATGACCTGCTTCTTTTGCTAAAATTTGACATCTCATATTTAGTGGGTTTACACCCGTTAAATAAAAATCTCCGATTAAATCGAGCATTTTATGCTTAATTTGTTCATTTTCAGAACGCAGTTTTGTAGTATAACCGCCATCATCCGTCAAACCTACAGTATTATCCTGAGTAACCCCTTGAGCAAATCCAAGCATTTGAAATTTTTTCAAATCACGATAAAAGCCAAAAGTTCTTGCCTCAATAATTTCATATTTGTTACGAGGGTTATAATTTACAAATTTTCTAGTCAAATCCGGATGGTCATAATTAACGGCATAAGAAATAAACAAATTATCACTTGGCAAAACCACAAGACTCGTTTTTCCGTTCAGATAATAAACAGGCTCTGATACCGTATAATATTTGTCTTTTGCAAAAAACGGCTTATCAGTACCAACCTCTTTTATGGCTTTTACCCATTCTAAAGAACTTCCATCCAAAATTGGAACTTCTTCTTCATCCATACATATATCTACAGAATCAACTCCGCAAAATGCCAAAGCCGCAGACAAATGTTCTGTCAGCATTGCTCTTGCTCTTTTTGTCCCCATAACAACACAATGATCAGTAGATAATACATTATCGACATCAGCAGTAAAAGAATCTCTGTCTTTAACAAAATATCTTATTTTGCCTGAATTTGACGGAAATAATGTTAATTCGCATGGCTTGTTTTTCATCAAGCCGTTGCCTTTTATTTTAATTTCTTTTTTTATTGTTGTCATCGTTATATTACCGGTTTGGAGAAGATTTCCCCAAACTTATTACTCCTTATTAATATTATCTTCAAATTCTTTTAACAATGGTTCGTACTTTTTAAATTTTGTAACGATTTCTCCGGCATCTTTCATTGTTTTCATCTGTTTGATGAAATCTTTTCTTGGAAGAGCAGGAATACCAACAATAATTGATTTTTCAGGGAATGATTTTGTAACACCTGCCTTTGCTGTAATAATTGTATCTGAACCAATTTCTATGTGATCTGCAAGACCTGCTTGACCTGCGATTACAACTCTATCTCCAATCACACAGCTACCCGCTATGCCGACTTGCGATACAATCAAACATCCTTTACCTACTTTACAATTATGACCTATCATAACAAGATCATCTATTTTTGTATTATCCCCTATTGTAGTATTTTCAATTGTTCCACGGTCAATTGTTGTATTAGCACCGATTTCAACATTATTACCAATTACAACAGAACCGATTGACGGAATTTTAAAAATAACCTGTTCTACATTATTATTTTTAATTTCACCATCTTGTCTGGCATTTTCAATATTATTCGGATTTTCCGTAACAAAACTAAATCCGTCAGCACCTAACGAAACACCATGGTGCAATATTACATCATTACCTATTTGAACCCTGTCACCAATATTTACACCTGCGTGGAAGAAACAATTTGTACCAATGTTTACATTGCTTCCAACATAAACATTTGCCAAAATTTTTGTATTATCCCCGATAACCGCATTAGCTCCAACCACAACATTTGGACCGATACAAACATTTTGCCCTAACTTTGCACTCGGATCAACAACTGCAGATGGGTGAACATCTTTATTGACAACAGGAGGAACATAAAAAAGATTTAATAATTTCATCATTGCAAGTCTTGGTCTTTCAACCTCAATTGTAGTGAAACCGTCAATTTGAACTCCTAAAGGCACTAATGCTGCTTTTGCTTTTGATTTAGCCAAGTTTGCAATTTCTTCTTCTCCAAGAGCCAGAGCAAGAGTATTTTCATCACTCAATAATGGTGGCGCAATATGAGTAATTTCAGGACTTTCGACCTTAGTTAACATACCGCCTGTGATTTGCGTAATTTCATCTACTGTAAATGATTTCATTATTCATTCTCCTTATTTAT
>CACXCI010000052.1 GCA_902766105.1 uncultured bacterium | reverse complement strand
TATTTCATTAATTATGCTGTTGTTAAGTACTTGTTCTAATTGAGCATAAACATCTTGTAATTTAGAAGGATTATATTTATTTGAGTTCACCTTTGTGAATGGTCCGTCACTTTCCACAAGGATTTTTTCCAATGGGATGCTCCTAATAATTGTTTGTCCGTGTTGCGAATTCAACATATTGCTATTAACTGAAAAATAGTAACCACAATCTAATAACTCATTAAGCGTTTGTAAATCACCAGAGTACCAATGTAAAATCGCTTTTTTTACCTTATTCTTTTTTAGTATGGTTAAAACTGTTTCCTCAGCTTTTTTTGAATGAACACTTAACACTTGGTTATTCGAAGCAGAAGCGCAAATATAATCAAAACATTGGATTTGCTCTTTTTGTTTATCCTTTAGTTTGCCAGTAAAGTCCAAACCCACCTCGCCGATATATTTTACTCCTCCCACTAAATGATTAAACAATCGTTTATCAAAGTTTTCCGAAACAATATTCTGTGGATTATACCCCAAAGCGAATTTCAAATACTTGGTTTCAGGATACATTCTTTTGCAAGAATAATAGATTCCAGGAGTATTAGTAACACACAAAGTATATTGTTGATGCTGATTGATATACTCGTACCAGTTTTTATGATCTCGATAAAAATCTAAATGGAAATGGGTATCTATCAAGTTCATTTCAATCACCTATTAGTCGCAAGTAGTCATTGCTTTTTCTCAACAATTGCTTTAAATCAGAGATTGTACATCTATACAATCTCAAGAAACGTTCTATTTCTTCTGAAGATAGTTTTCCTGTCATTATAATTCTTTTTTTCAGTTGAGAATCCGTAGACTCATCAGCAATAATAATTGCCGATAACAAGTCCTCTAAATCAGAATGTTTCGATTCATTTGTTGTCTTAATATAATCTGATCTGAAGATGTTTTCACCATATCTTTCGTTTTGTGAATTTATATCTAATAATGAGGATTGCCTAATTAAACACGGATAACAATATCCACAGTTTCTAGGAATTGGGTAGCCAGCCCATCTGCCATTACAAGGGTGCGAACAAGAAATAGTCTTATCGTAATAATTTTGGAAACTTTGTATTTCCTTGAATTGATTTACCATTTCTCTTTTTGTACTAAATGCAAATGGATTTACAATTCTATGATTAATATTGATTTTTTCTAATATCGCGTTAAACATACTTAAAAAATATGGATGCGTTGTTCTGGTGCTACAACTGCCAAGCCTACCAGGGGTCATTGGTAAATTCAAGCCTATAAATCCATTCTCAGGGATATAAACAGGTATCCCATCTCCTACTATACCGGCAACTGTTAATGCTGCACATAAAAACAGAAAAGACCTGCTACGGCTTGTATTTTCCGATTTAAGTTTTTTATTATCAGATAAAAACAATGAACGAGCTACAGCTGTAAATGTAAACAGGTCACATTTGCTCTCTTGATAGGTACTCTGAAGAGCTCCAATCAATTCGTTTTGCAATCCTTTAAGTGGACCATATTCCTGAAAGCGAACAAATATAGTTGGTGTGTTCTCGCTAAGTAACTTGTGAGCACCACAGAACGAGTCCAATCCTCCCGAGAACAATGAAATAGCCCTTATAGTATCTAAGTGTTCGGGTCTATGAGGGGGTGTTTTCTTTTGAGACCGATAATTCGAATTCGGCTCAGATTCTCTAAAATTAAAATTCCATTCATCACCCGATAAATATGATAACATTTTATTAATATCATCTCTAACGGAATTCCAAGTTTCAAGCTCTATAACAGGAACGCTAACGTTAAGCTTTCTTGTCCAAGCATCCGGAAACATATTACGAGGAACACGCTTGTCTACAGCAAAAGTCACGAGTGACAGCATATATAAATCCTCATAAATTGGTTTTATTGTTTTTACGCCTAGATTATACCAGTTATCGCGAATATTTGAGGATAAGTTGCTACTAAACTTTATATCTATATTTATGGTACCTGCATCCTCATATTCATTGGTTTTTTGACTTTCTTTAACTTTATTAATCCATATTTTCATTTCATTCATCATAATAGTGCTCCAATATATCAAATGCCTTTGCTAAAACATCCTTAACTATACGCTCATCAGCTATATTCCTTGGATTAATCTCAGTAAGAACATTATCAGTAAGTTGATACTTCACAGTATAATAAATATATTCCTGCATTTCTTTTTGGCGTGCATGGGCAATAACAACATTTCCACATTTGTTCTTTATATGCTTATCAAACATTTGAGCAAATTTCTGCTTTGCAAATTGACATACCAACTCTTTTATAAAATCATTGTAATTGATTTTAGGGAAATCCTCAAATGATTCAATTCCAAGAATTAATAAAGCATCAGAAATACAACTGTTTGCAATTATATCATCAATAGAGCTACCTTCACTAAATGAATTAACTAACTCGGAAAATGCTTCTTCTGGTGACAAATCATTTAAATATTTTTTGCCAAAATCACTTAACGCTTGAGATATACCATTGCGATTACTTGATGACACAAATTCTGAAAAACTTGCAAAAACAGCAGATGCTCTTTCATACATTGATTCTTCCGAATTCATTGCTCTTGCGTATTTTGCAACTGCATCTTTTTTATTTAATTCCGACGGTTGATTAATAAATCCGCTTATTCCTCTTTTTGCTGATGCCCAATTAGGTGTAGAAGGCGCTATGTATCCCTTTGAAGTTCCCATCTTTTTATTTCCTTTCTACCGAAAAGGCTATTTGCATTTCGTTTTCTTTTATTAAATTTTTATCTTTCTCATTTAACCTTTTCTTACTAACTAAATAATCTAATAATTCTGACAATAAATCACTATTTGTATTATACATCCTTTTCAAATGTGGAACAGATGTTATATTTAATACCATATTTGTATTTGTTTTAATGATATTACAAACATCATTTTGAAATTCTGAACACTTTACAAATATTGATGTAATAATTCTTAAATCTATTTCATCAGATTTAAACTTATTAAAGATTTCTTCAATTATTCGAGTTTTTGACATCGGAGAAACAGCTTGTAATTCATCTATTCGAGAATCTTCCTGTCCTTTCTCACAGTTAATAATTCTATTTAATAATTGTCTTTCTTCTTCTGTAAATGAAGCAGATATATTTTCAGAGTTAACGAGTGATTCTCTTGACAAATAAAAATATTTGCTTAAATCAAATTTAAATAACTCATTAGGTTCACTAAGTAGCCATTTTACAATTCGACTTTTTGACAGCCACTTGCTCAATTCATCGTCGACATTATCACTTGGATTTAAGGCAAGTGTTTCCAATTTCTTGAGTTGAGAATTCTCTCCGTTATATGCTTTGTTCCACTCATTAAGTTTCTTAAATAAACTAATATCAATTATTTCTAACGCTAACAGCTTTGCAATAATAGCAAT
>CACXCI010000051.1 GCA_902766105.1 uncultured bacterium | reverse complement strand
TGACACTTCCAAATAGATTTTTCGATGAAATGATGGCGATTACAGATATGATAGACTATTTTAAACTTGACGAAAGGACAGGATTGTAAAAATGTCGGCATAACAATGCTGGCTTACAAAAATAGAGGGCAATAATGAAATCAGAATACAAAAACAAATTTTTAGAAAATTATACCAATAAAGTTCTACCAAAACTGAAAGAATTGGAATCTGTGAAAATGGAAATGCTTAAACTATATAATCGTAGTAAAAATTCTCGAGGTTATGGTGTAAAAACTCTTACAGAGATTGAAAAAGATTACAGTAAATTAGTAAAAGAAAAATGTTTAAAAGATACTCTAGAGTGCTTTAATTTTATTCCAGATATGAAATTGAATATGCCTATCAACAAATCTGCGATTGATAATTTGTTGAATAACTTTAAAAAGTACACTAGTACACCATGTAATAGATACGAAGATTTTATCAGTGGTTCTTACAAAGACATTCCTTTTATTGTAGCTGAAGGTTACAATTCACAGCGTGATAATGTTCAATATTATAATCATGTTTTTATCAATATACAAAATAATAAAAAAGCACAATCAAAAATTTTTGTATTGAATAAGTCAAGTTACATGCTTAGGAACTTACTAATAGGATTATGTGTTTCATCATTTCTATTTTTATCTCCTTTTATTGTAGGAATATTAAATTATCTTGAGAGCAGTAAAATAAGTGACTTTTTTGGTGTTGTTTTTTCTGCACTACCATTTATCCTCTTTGCAGGGGTTATTCTATTATTGGTAGTGGTAAGAACGATTATTGTGTTGGTGAAATTACGTTATGATTCAAAAATTCAATTGGAAGATCCAGTATTTGCAAAACAGTATAATGTTATATCAGATAACCAAATTGAAGCAAGATATTTGCTGACAACGGCATTTATGGAAAGATTAAATAGGCTTAAAACAATTTTTGGTGGGCAAGTAAGTTGTTGTTTTGATGATAATAATGTATCATTTTTAATAAACAATCAAGGAAGTTTTTTGCGCTATGAGCAAATTGATGCATTTGAAATATCAAATTTGCAGGTGGAAACAACAGATATGACACTTCCAAATAGATTTTTCGATGAAATGATGGCAATTACAGATATAATAGACTATTTTAAACTTGACGAAAGGACAGGATTGTAAAATTGTCGGCATGGCACAATGCCGACCTACAAAATAAAAGGACAACAGATGGATTTAATAGAAGTAAAAAATGCAATAAAGACATACCAAACAGGGGAGGATTCATTCAATGCCCTTAATGACGTATCTTTGAGCGTCAAAAAGGGAGAATTCGTTGCGATTATGGGGACATCAGGTTCGGGCAAATCTACTTTTATGAATATGCTTGGAACATTAGACAAACCGACATCAGGCAGCTATTTTTTAGATGGCGAAGATATGCTTCATTTAGACAGCGACAGGCTTGCAATGGTCAGGTGTGAAAAAATAGGATTTATATTTCAAGGATTTAACCTGATATCCCGTACATCTGCCCTTGATAACGTGTGTTTGCCTATGATTTATAAAGGAATAGCAGAGCCAGAAAGAATAGAACGTGCCAAGTGGGCACTAAATATAGTTGGCTTAAAAAACAGAGAAGATCATATGCCAAACCAAATGTCAGGTGGTCAGCAGCAGCGTGTTGCAATAGCAAGAGCTTTAGTAAATGATGCTCCGTTGATTTTGGCGGATGAGCCGACAGGTAATTTGGATACAAAGACCAGTATTGAGGTTATGGAATTTTTTGTCAGACTTAATGAAGAAATGGGCAAAACCATAGTTCTTGTAACGCACGAACCTGATATTGCAGAATATACAAAACGTGTTGTAAAGTTTAAAGATGGCAATATTGTGCTTGATATGCCAAAAGTTGAATGGCAGAAACAAAGAACAAGAGAAACGTAAAAGGGAACAAACATGCTTGATTTCAAATCAATATTAAAAATGGCGACAATATCGCTAAAAATAAACAAAATGCGCTCAATGCTGACAAGTTTAGGGATAATTATCGGTGTTAGTGCAGTTATTATAATGCTTGCAGTAGGTTCAGGCGCAAGTAAAAAAATTGCTGCCGATATGGAATCTATGGGAAGTAATTTATTGATGATTCGTTCTGCCTCAGCAAAAGCCGGAGGCGTTAGAATGGGTGCAGGTTCTCGCCCGACCTTGACCCTTAAAGATGCAGAAGCCATTGAAGCAAAAGCCAGAGGAGTTTTGGCAGTTGCTCCTTATTCATCAGAAGGTAAACAATTAACCTATGGTAATCAAAACTGGTCGACAACAGTTGGCGGAACTACAATGCCATATTTTATGATAAGAAATTATGAAATAGAAGCAGGAAGAGGGTTCTTACTTGAAGATAACAAAAACAGCACAAAAGTCGCAATTATCGGACAAACTGTTGCAACCGAGCTTTTTGGAGATGTTGATCCGATAAATAAAACCATTCGTGTCGGAAATATTCCATTTAGAGTTGTAGGCTTACTCAAAGCCAAAGGCTCAAGCGGAATGGGACAAGATCAGGACGATTTGATTTTTATTCCTATTACAACAGCTCAAAGAAAAGTTTTTGGTACTGATTTCCCAGGAACTGTAAACATGATTACAGTAAAAGCGCAAAACGAAGATACCTTATCAATCGCACAAGAAGATATAAAAGAAATCCTCAAATCCCGTCATAATATCGGAAAAAACCAAGATGATGATTTTGAGATAAGAAATTTGGCAGAAATGCAGGAAACAATTAAATCAACCACAAGAACAATGTCATTACTATTAGGTGCAATAGCAGGTGTTTCATTGATTGTTGGTGGTATAGGCATTATGAACATTATGCTTGTATCGGTAACGGAAAGAACAAAAGAAATAGGTATTCGTATGGCAATCGGTGCAAAAGCGTCAGATATTAGAATCCAATTTTTGATAGAATCATTTTTATTATCTATGGTCGGCGGATTAATAGGTGTCCTCATTGGAATAGCGGGCGCTCATCTTATGCACGCTCTTGCCGGCATGAATATTGCAATTACAGCCTCGTCAATTATGCTGTCTCTGGGATTTTCCGCAGGAATAGGTATCGGATTTGGATATTACCCTGCATATAAAGCATCTTTACTAAACCCGATTGATGCCCTAAGGTATGAATAGTGGTAATTATTATCTTATTTTATTTAATTTCGCTCATTGATAAAAATTCCAAAAGGCTGACAACTTTTGTTTTCCCACCGGTCAGAAGCAATCCCTGTTTTAGTCCCAAAATACATGCCGGACAGGTTGTTACAACATAATCTGCATTTGTTTTTATTATATTTTGAGCTTTTTGTTTTGATAATTGACGTGAATATTTTGGATTTTTTAGGGCAAAACTGCCCGCAAAACCGCAGCAATCATCATATCCTTCCATTGGAATATATTCAACATTCTCACAATTTTCAAAGATTTTGTTTATAAACACATCATTATGAAGATGACAAGGCTTGTGAAATGTAACTTTTATCTGTTTTTTAAATCGAAATTTATAATCTTTTAACGCAATCAAATTACCAAAATTTATAACTTTTGACGGATTAATAAGTGTTGTCGGTAAATATCTCGGATAATCAAGCAAAGTACCGGCACAACTTGCACAGTCTGTAACAATATAATCGTATTCCTTTTCTTTAAATAAATTGAGATTGTGTTTTGCGCAAATAACAAACTTTTCCATATTACCTTCCGATAAAAAAGGTAAACCACAGCATTCAAAATCCGGCTCAATTATTTTTATGTCATTTTTGAATATTTTATTTATATAATTATCTGTTTGAGGAAATATTTGATTAACACATCCTTTAAAATATATCACTTTTATTGCATCATCTGATGGTTTTGTTCTTTTTTTCCTAAACGGAGCGCTTAATATTTTCCCGATTTTTATTATTAAATCAAATACATATTTACCCTGTAAAAATTTAACAAATTTACTTGAATATTTACCCCTTGAGTATTCATATTTTGCAGTATTCAAAATTTTGCATACATCAATGTCGCTTGGACAAAATTCCTTACATTTGCCGCATTTTAAACACAAATCAATATACTTGTTAATTTTGTCCGATAATTCTAAATCACCTTTTGTTACCCCATGAAGCATTATAAATTTACCTTTGCTTGCAACACAGTCGTTAGGATTTATTTTAAATAACGGACATACACTTTCACACAAGCCGCATTTTGAACACTTATTTAATTCTTTTCCATAATCTTTTAAAGATTTCATAATACGATAATAGCATAAGAATTTGTTAATATTTGTTTACAATATTAAAAATATACTAAACTTTTTGAAAAAAATTCCGATAAAAACAATAAGCTTAGTTATAAGGATATTAAAATGTCAGATCAAAATTTTACATTCAATAGGCCATTTAAACCTTTCGGTTTAAATGTAAGAGTTCCGGAAAGGACATTACAACAAGCAGGCGAAACTTTAGAAGAAATTGTAAAATCGCCCGCTGTTCCTTTGTTTGAATTTTTGGAAGAAAACGAAGGAGTGTTTAATGGTGATGTGGCATTTGAAATTAACAAAGTTAATGCACAAAATTTCACCATAGGTTCTGCTATGAGAATGGAAGATGAAAAACTACATGGCAAACAATCAAAATTTGATATGCATTTTTAAAGGGTACTGTTAATAGATGAAAACGGGAATGTTATAAAACATTCCCGTTTTTATTATAAATTTTGTGGAGTTGAGGTTTTCATCAATTCTTCCAACTGCTTCATCAATTCATCCTTATTAGGAACTTTACACACATTTTCTGTCATCATCATAGAAGCAAGTCTTTCTTCTTCCGGAGTTAATTTTGTTGAATTTCTGTTTAATTTTTTCTCAGGTGATTCAAGCATCTTACTTATTGTAGATTTGCTACTTGGACTTGTAGAAAATAAACCGTCTACCAACACATTAAGCTGGGTTTTGTCAAAATGACATTCAATTATAGGTTTGAATTTTGCAATCTGCTCATCTGAAACCTTTATTTCATAAACCTCTCTTATATCTTTTCCGATTGATTGTATTTGCCCTGTGATTTTATACTCACATTTATTATCAATCCAGCCGTTTATATCAATGTTAAAATATAATTTTAAGCCAAAGAAATCAATATATTGATTAAAATGAAACGGGACACATTCTCTCAGGTTATTTTTATATCTTTTAGCGAGAAGGTCTAATTTTTCTGAAGAAAATCTGTTAATTTCTTCATTATTTTTTCTTGCCTGAATTGCTACATCCTCATTCACCAACTGAGGTTCATTAATTGATACTGGCTGAATAGCCGTTGCGATTTGTGCGCCAATAATTAAAGCCGCTATAGTTACAAGTATTTTTAAATTTTTCATCTCTCTTAATTCCTTTATTTTTAAAAACTAAATAACGATTCAAACATCTCACTTGAATCTTGTGCATTCAATATCGTGCAAGCTCTGTCATTTAATACGACATTCATAAGTTTACTATCTGATTCTGACATAGAAGCAAATGTCGGCAGTTGAATATCTGATGGATTTTTAAGCATTTTTCCGCCTGAGCCTGAATTACGTTCCTCTTCTTGCAATATAGAATCTCCGACATATTGCAATTGTTGTTTGGTAAAATCACATCTGACTTTTGGTTCAAATGTTTTTATTGTTGCCTGAGAAGAATCAACCCCATACAAGCTTTTGAACATATCGTTAATACCGGTTGACTGTGCGACAAAGTCAATCCGGCACTTGTTATTTACCCAACCGGCAATTTTTACTTTAAAATTAAAATCAATTCCTGACATGCTGGTATCTAAGGTTTCACTATACGGCTTACACATCTTGACACTATCGGACAGTTTACTGTTTTGTCTTACTGTAATAACTCTGCCGGTCTGATTATTTGTTTGAGCAGAAGCAGGATTTGAATTCTTTGCAGGAGAGATTTTTCTTGTAGTAATAACCTCACCAAAAACACTGACACCTGCCACTGTTAAAACCAATGTTAATAAAAAAATATATATCTTTTTCATATAAATTCCTTATTTTCTGATTATCCGTTTTTTGTTAGTCTACATATAAAACTTTTATATATCATTTTTGACAAAATTTATTATATAATTATTATAATACATATTCTTATATTTTTAAAGTACATACAAGAGGGCTTTATGAATAAAAACTCTGCAACAAATGAAATGATAATGCTTGGAACAGGAATATTGATTATCGGAATGATTCTTGCTTATTACTCTGTTTCGACCTATGTTGAAATTAAAAACCTCGGCGAAAAAATTGATTTTGAAATGATAGATAACAATATTAAGCTCTCCACTAACGAGAAATATTATAAATACGCAGATATTGCGGATTTTTTAACAAAAAAACTGAATAAAAATAAGGATATTCCCATAAAAAATACAGCTTGCGCTTATATGGAATATGCACAGCATAATGCTGTTCAAATGCACAATCTGACATTTAACCCTCAGTTTGCGGATACGAGCAAAAAAAATTACTCGGCCGGAAATATAAGAACTCTTTATAACATTTATGATAAATATAAAACCTGCAAACACCAGAGTGAATACAAGGCAAAACTTGAAGAAATTATCAAAGAAATTGAAAATACTGATACAAAAAATAACGAAAATGAAGAACGAATGACAAACTTTTTAGGCGGCTATAATACAGCAAATGAATACAACACGCAATCACAAACCGGAGAATATACCGAACAATTAACTCCTGAACAATATGAACAACTAAAAAAAGAACAAGAAATACTCCATCCACAAGAAGCTGAACAGCAACACGTATTAGTTCCTATGGAAGAATAAATTTTGTATAAAAATTTCTTCATGATAATATGATTGTATGTTAAATTTCTTTGTATCAGGTTTAGAAAGGCAAACTGGGAAAACCTTGGTGACAGCCGGAATTGCTGCCACAATGCAAAGTTTGTCTTACCAAACAAGTGTTTATAAACCTGTTCAAACCGGCGCAGTAATGATGAACGGTTTTAAATCTTCTCCTGATATTACTTTGATAAAAAGAATTGACCCTAACATTTATGTATCTTCATCTTATATATTAAAAGGGGTAGATTCCCCTTTTGTCAGTGCTTATGAAGATGGGTTAAATATTGACATAAATACAGTAATTTCTGAGTACCGTTCAATTTGTGAAATGACGGATTGTAATATAGTTGAAGGCTCAAACAGCATATCATCTCCAATTAGTCAAAATTTTACAGAGCTTGATATGGCAAAAGCATTAAATTTACCGGTTCTACTGGTGGTTAATCCTAAAATGACACCGATAGACAATGCTATATCAGCACTAAAATATATAACCTCTGAGGATATAAAACTTTTAGGTATTTTAGTAAACCAATATGACGAAGCTTCTGAAAATCTTGAAGAAAAATATTATCCGCAAATTTTAAAGGAATTTTTTGAGGTAAAAGTTTTAGGAACACTACCTGATTACAAAAACATTTCCTCTCTTACACCTGAAACATTGATTTCTGATGTGTTAAATAATATTGATATTGAAGGAATTTTCGGACTAAAAATTTCAAAACTGTCTTAATTACAATTTCTTTATAATATATTGAAAAAATAATATTCATTTTGTAGAATGGATTTGAAACAGGGGTATATTATGTCAGATGTTCAAAAAAGGATTTTAATAATTGATGACGATGAAGAAATCAGAGAACTGCTGGAATTTGATATTGCAAGCAGCGGATATTTTGTTGACAGCGCAAAAGATGGACTCGAAGGCTTAAACAAAGCTCTAAATAACTCCTACGATTTAATATTACTGGATGTAATGATGCCGAAAATGAACGGCTTTGACGTTTGTAAAAATATCAGACAGGCAAAATTATCTATACCGATTTTAATGCTTACCGCAAAAGGGACAATCGGGGATAAAACAACAGGTTTTGATTGCGGTGCAGATGATTATTTAGTCAAACCTTTTGATATACAAGAAGTTTTATTAAGAATACGAGTTTTGCTCAGACGGAATATGGTTCAGATTGAAGAATCTCCGCTGTCGAATGAAATTCTCAAATGCGGAGATATTGAAATTTACCCTGAATCATTGGAAGCTATTGTTGTTAACAGGAGAGTAAAATTAACGCCAACAGAATTTGAAATTTTATATTGTCTAATGCAGCACTTTAATAATCCTGTAACTTTAGCAACTTTGTTAGATGAGGTATGGGGTTATGACAGTAACGAAGATGTCAGAATGTTGAGAGTTCACGTTGGTGGTTTGCGCAATAAAATTGAAGCTAATGCAAAAATTCCTAAGTATTTGCACACTGTTACTAATGTAGGTTATAAATTGACTCCGTTTTCACAAGGATAGTTATGAAAATTTTTAAATATAAATTAAAAAGATTCAAAATTATTGAACAGATAGCTATGGTATTTTTCATAGCAGTTGTCATACCAATGTCTATTAGCGGATTTATTATCAATAATATTAATCAGCAGGCAGTTCGACATCAATTAAAAGAATCCGCAATACTTGTCGCCAGTATGGTTTCTGATGAAATTGATTTTTTTCTTGAAACAAGCGAAACAACATTGGCACAAATAGCCGATTCTGTAGAACATTTACCCTCACAAAAATTAAAAAATAAATTTATAAAAGATATTGCAATAAGATATCCTAATTGCGAAAATATTTCGATTGTGCATAATCAAAAGCAGCTTGAAAATATGGCTGATAATGCTCATGCCGATGACAAATTATTACTTTCCACACAAATGCAGGATGGCTCATTTTTGGTAATTATTTATACGGCAAATAATTGGGACAGACAGTTGTTTAAATCTCTGGAAAACGATAACAGACAAATTTATGTTGTTGATAAAAACAACCACCTTATAGCAACACATAATTTTACGCCCGAAGCATTTAAACAAACCCTCGATATTCTTCCAAAAGAAAAAATTGAAGATGCTCCCGTGTTCATTGGAGATGAAAAAAACAGACCTGTAGTGTATCTGCACAGAACAAATCCGGATTTGACCGTCATTGTTAATACAACAGAAAACATAACCAAATACACTATTATAGAAAACCGAATAAAGATAATTTTATCTGTTCTTGTGGCAATTTTATCTATGATGCTTTTAATCGGCTTTTATATATATTATCTGTATATCAATATCAGACAATTATTTAAAGCTGTTATTGCATTGTCAAAAGGTAATTATCAACGCCAAATAAGACTTCTGACAACGTCATTTACACCTTATGAAATTGTGTTTTTGGCAAATGAATTTAACAACATGGCATCAGAAATTCATAAATCTTACGTTCAACTGCAAAAAAATAACGTAGAATTAAAACAATTAAATGAATTTCGTTCAAACCTACTTGATACCGTAAGCCATGAACTGAGAACTCCATTAACAAGTATTCAAGGTTACACCTCAAGACTTATGCGTCAAGATATCGTAATAGACGAAGAGACAAAACAAAAATCTCTCCGAATAATAAAAGAGCAATCCGAAAGATTAAAACGTCTGATAGATGATTTACTGACAATTCCAGATATTGAAGGTTTGCGTTTGAATACGGTAAAAGATAATATTTGGCTCAACGAAGTATTAGAACAAGCTGAGCTGTTACTTTGCAAACGGGACGGTCGTGAAATAATTGTTAAACTGCCAACTGATTTTCCACAGGTTGTGGGAGATAAAGGCAGATTAGAACAGGTCTTTGTCAATCTGTTCGAAAATGCAATAAAATATGCTTACCCCGAAACTCCAATCTATGTTGACATTATACAAAAAGAAAATAAAGCCGTTATAACAGTTAAAAATAAATGCGATAAAATTCCTGAGAAAAAATTAAAAACATTATTTGAAAAATTTGTCAGACTTGACGATGAAATGACCAGAACAACAAGAGGTACCGGACTTGGGCTATTTATTGTAAAAGGACTTGTGGAAGCAATGGCAGGCTCCATTAAATTATCCTCAGATGATGAATTTGGTTTTTGTGCAACAATTACTCTAAACATAGCAAATGAGGGTGAATAGTGAAAGATTATATGCAGGTTGCAATTGAAGAAGCACAAAAGTCCGGCTCTGACATTCCTGTGGGCGCAATTGTTGTAAAAAATGGAGAAATTATTGCTAAAGCACACAACACAAGAGAAAAGGATAACGACATAACATCTCATGCCGAAATTTTAGCCATTCGCATTGCAGAGAAAAAATTAAACAACTGGCGGCTTGATGATTGCGAATTATATGTAACCTTAGAACCATGTCCAATGTGCGGCTGGGCAATTTTACAGTCAAGAATATCAAAAGTCTATTTTGGCAGTTTTGATACAAATTATGGTGCTTTTTCTAAATTAAAATTAAATTCATACTCTAATTCCAATTTGAAAATTTTTAGCGGAATTTCTGAAGATAAATGCAACGACCTGCTAAACAAATTTTTCAAAAATATAAGGAAATAAATATACCCCTTTGAAATATTTATCGGTTTTTAGTAAACTAAAGCTTAATGGAAGGTCAAATTTATAAAATTCATTCTGATTTTTATTACGTTCAAAAGGATAATCAATCTTTTGAATGTAAAATTCGCGAAGTTTTAAAAAAACAAAAAATAAAAATAGTTACAGGAGATTTTGTTGAATTTGATAACGGAGTAATTTCCAATATTTTACCCAGAAAAACATTTATTCCAAGACCTTCTGTCGCCAATATCGATCAAATTGTTGTAGTTTCGGCTCTAAAACAGCCGGATTTGGACTTTCATCAGTTAAACAGGTATATTTCACTTGCAAAATATTACAAAATTCCTATTGTGCTATGTTTTAATAAAGAGGACTTAGGACTTGAACAGGAAGCTCAAGATAAGATAATATCCATATACGAAAATCTTGGCTATAAATTAGTATTTACATCAGCAACAGAAAAAATTGGCATTAACGAATTTCAAAAACTTTTAAACGGTAAATTATCTGCCTTATGCGGTAACTCAGGTGTCGGAAAATCAAGTTTAGTCAATGCGCTTAATCCAAATGTGCATTTAAGAACAAAAGAAGTGAGTGAAAAATTAAGCAGAGGAACTCATACAACCCGCCACTGTGAAATAATTAAAATTAACGACGACACCTCGATTGTTGATACTCCGGGATTTAGCAATATTAAATTTGATTTTATGCTCCCACAAGATGTTGCTTTGTTGTTTGATGAAATATCAAAATACCGCCCACAATGTAAATACAGCAATTGTCTGCACATAAATGAGGCAGGGTGTGAAGTTCTGAAGCACATTGAAGAAATTGATGAAACGAGATACAAAAGTTATGTAGAGTTTGTATCAGAAGCAATAGAATACAAAGAACACATAAAATATAACGGACAAAAAAAAGAAACCTCACAAAAGTTTAAAAACAACAAAAATCAGGTAAAAATTAGTGAAAGAAAACGTCAGGCATCCCGCAACACAAGACGGCAAAACATATATAAGGAAATTAGCGAAAATGAAAATGAATGATTATATAGAACTTGTCAATGACAAATTAGATGAATTTATACAAATTGAATACCCGAATAGTATTTTCAAATCAATGAAATACACCGTAACTCTGCCGGGTAAAAGATTAAGACCTGTTATGTGCCTTGAAACATGCCGTATGCTTGGCGGAGATATTGAAAAAGCTATTCCAACGGCATGCGCAATTGAAATGCTGCATGCACAAACACTTATTCATGATGACCTGCCTTGCATGGATAATGATGATTACAGAAGAGGAAAGCCATCAAATCATAAGGTTTTTGGGGAAGCTATTGCTGTATTGGCAGGAGATGCTCTGCTAACATTTGCGCCACAAATTATCAGCAAATACTCAGAAAATCTGCCGTCTTCTACAATTATTAGAATTTTAAATGAATATTTTCATTATGCAGGCGCAAGAGGAGTTATTGCAGGACAAGTTGTTGATATAGAATCTGAAAATCTTGATTTGACGGATTTAAAAGCAAAAGAAGAAAGATTAGAATATCTTCACACCCACAAAACCTCTGATTTATTTCAGCTTGCAATGAGAACAGGTGCTATTATTGCAGACGCAAATGATGAAAAACTTATAGCAATAACAGAATTTGCCAAAATATTCGGGCTGGCGTTTCAAATTGCGGATGACATATTAGATGAAATATCCAGCTTTGAACAAATGGGCAAGACTCTGGGAAAAGATAAAGCAGAAGGAAAATTAACCTATGTAACCCTTTACGGTCTTGAGGAGGCAAAATGTAAACTTTCTTGCCTATTTGAAAAATGCTATGATATAATACACAAACATGGTATTAAATCTGAAATTTTTGAAGAAATTATTACTAAAATACGACAAAAGGCGGGGATATAATGGATTTAGATGTACTTAGACAAACTATAGCAAATAACGGTTACGAAGTAATTTTATGTGGAATAACATCCGCATTTGTAGCGCAAGTTATAAAATTTTGCTTTTTTACAATAAAAACTCGCCATATAAACTTTAAAATATTTACAACAACAGGCGGGATGCCCAGTTCTCATTCTACCGGAGTAATGGGCCTATCCACAATTGTGGGTATATTACAGGGCTTTGATTCTATATTATTTGCCAGCTGTTTAGGATTTTCATTAATTATTATGTATGATGCTGCGGGATTAAGACGAGCAGCAGGGAAAACCGCCGCAAGCTTGAATAGAATGATGGAAGATTTTTATCACCACGATTTGCAATCTGTTGGCGGTAAATTAAAAGAACTGCTGGGACATACGCCTTTAGAAGTTTTTGTTGGTGCGATATTGGGCATTGCATACGCATATTTATTCCATTGGTTCGTAATCAAATAAAAACCGCTTTTAAAAGCGGTAGGGAAAAGTTACGAAAATTAATTGTAGGGGAATATAAATAGAAAATTTATCTTACGCATTAAATGTATTAAACGATTTTTCTACATTATTTTTAATTACGTTTTTAACAGCATCATATTCTGTTTGAAGCGCATTATGTTCGGATTCTAATTTATTTAATTGAAGATCGAATTGTTTATCTTGAGCTTCTAATTGATCCATACGTTTTTTGTAAACCTGTTCTGCAACTGCAATTGCAGCAGAATCTTCTTTTTCTGTTATTGATTCATCATCATCAAGTGTTGTCTTGATAAATGATTTTTCTGAAATTGAATAGTATGAAATTGTTAAATTTCCGGCTTTCAATTGTTTTACCATCCAATCAGGATCTTGAAAAATTTTATTTTCTCCGGTTAAGCCGGGAGCTGCACTATCTGTTGTGGTTGCGAGTTTTTGTTTGTATGCTTCAGCTAATGTTGTAAAGCCATAAGTTCTCATTTCATTGAAAATATTTTTATAATAATTAACAGTCTGAGCATCATATTTCAAATCAGCATAAGCTGTTGTTTCTGAATTTTCAAAATATGCAGCTGTGATTGCTACAGCATAATCATACAATTCTCTTTGAGCGGTATTTGTGCCTTCATAGTTCAAAGCTTTTGTTTCAACTGTTATTTTAACATTTTTACCACCTTCCGAGGTATATGTTTTGTTATCGGCATTGTATGTAAAATAGTTTTCTTTATCCTCACTAATAGAACCATCTTCCGTATCAACAAAAAGTGATTTTGTTGATATTTCTTGTCCGTCAGCACTTTTATAAGTAAATTCAGACGTTTCGGTATTGTATGTTACATCTTCCAATACAGTATAATTTTCTGTACCTTTTTGCTCATTTGTTTGATAACATACATTTATATTACCTTCATCATCAACCCTTGCTTCAACAGATGTTCTTTCTCTATAGAATCCGTTGCTGTCTTTATATAAAGATACTTTAGTATCTCCAAAACCTTGATAATATGCAGATTCATAAGTTGCATACCCGTCATAAGCATCTTTACTAAATGATGCAAACCCAAAATCTAAGATATGCTGTCCATTATAGTCTACTCCTGTTGAACCTTCGGTATTTCCGTTTGCATCATAAATACCTTTGCCGACAGAAACTAAGTATTTATCCCAAGCGTAATGAACTGCTTGTTTTGACTCTGCAATTCTGGATACATCAATATTTGATTGAGTATAACCTAAATTTTTTAAAAATTGATTATAATCTCCGTTATTCTTCTTGAAAGCATCTGCAATCTGCTGAGAAACCAAAATTTTTCCATCTTTAGTTTTTACAACATATTGTTTCCCGGAAGCTATAGTATTATTACCGGTGATAGAAGCATAAGTTAAATCGGCATAATTTGCCTGAGAGTTATTATAACCTGTTAAAACCTGATATTTTGTTTTACTTAAAGCTTCCAAATAAGCATCATTTATCTGTTCGGAATTATCTGCAATTCGTTGTTTAGAATAAGCAACAGATTGCTGCTCTAATTCGTTATTCGATAATCGAGCAGTTATACTTAATAATCGGGCTTGTGATGCTGCCATTCCCATAGTTTGTAACAATTCCTTTCGATAATTTTCGTATCCGTAACCATATTTACGGCACATGTTTTGCTTAACTTTAAAAAATTACAGATTTATGTTAAGGAATTGTTACATATTATAAATTAATTACGTTAAGTAGGATAAGTAGGCAAGTTCTTTACCGTTTATATTTTGTGCGCAGCTCCATTATGTACTTATCAAACTTATCGAACTTATCAAACCTATCGCACTATTTATCTCTATTTCGCCTCAAGTCCTATTTCTGCAAAATATAATCTGAAATAGAAGCAGGCAACGTGCTGAATTGAATCGACTCTAATCCACTGTCTTGTTGCTTTAAAACGAATTGCGCCTTGAGATTTTTCAGGATTTTTATGTGCAAAACTGTTTACAGGAGTATTAAATAAAAGCATTTGTGATTTAGCAGCTCTTCTGCAAGCTTTTAAAATTTTGTCGGCTGTTTGCTCATCTCCAATTTTTTTAGCAAGATAATATGCTCCAATAAGACCTTCCGAGCGAGAGCCGTCAGGGTAGAAATGATCGCCATGGTTATAATAAAAACTTCCGTCATAATCAATAAACGGAGTATCGTTTTCGCCATACATTTTATCAATCATAGTTTGAGCATCACCAAAGACAAAATTTATATAATTCTGCTTCCTGAATTTTGGAATGGTTGCCCATTCCTCAATTGACTGCATCAACCACGCATCAGACGGCAGCGCTGTAAATAAATCTGCATAAATTTTTGGTCTTTCATCAATAATCCAATCAAGCGCCAACTCGCCTTTTTCAAGAACATCTTGTCGTAATTCTTCATCATCTTCAAAATAATTAACAAAAAGTCCCAAACCTAATAAAGCTTCTCCGGGATAGTAAAAAGAGAAGGTTTGACGTCTTTCTTCATCGTTCATGTTAACTAAAGGTTGACCGTTTTGAACTTGTGGGTGAATATAGTATCCCATAATTTCACCTGTTTTATATATTCTTGAAAGTATATGACGTGTATACATTTTGATGTATTCATCATAAGATTTGTCGCCTGTTTCATTACGATATTTCATCATCGCAACAAGAATCATCCCCGTGCCGCCAAGTTTTGATTTTTTGTTGTAGAAAATATAACCTGCTTTTTTCCCTTTGTAATCATGAGTTTCGGTCAAGGTTACACTAAAATCCAATCCCCGCTTTGCTGAAGCCAAGTATTTTTTATCTTTTGTCAACTGATATGCCCTGATTAAAGTAACAATACCGCCACAATGCCTTAGATCATTGTAATACAAATTATCTTCCGATCTTTCAGGATGTTCATGGTCAACATAATTATCTTCCTTTGCATCGTAATAATACAAATACTGTCCGTTATCTTTTTGGTACTTCAATGTCCAATCAGCGCCCGCCATAGCAATATCTCTTATTGCTTCAGGTGAATATTCATAAAGTTGATTCCCTCTGTACAACGGAATTACATCATCATTATATGTAATAAAAGTACGGCTTTTTATGATATAACATTTATAGTCGGATTTTTTCAAAATTTCTATACGCTGAGATATACTGTTTGTCATTTCTTTTATATAAGTTTTTCTAAGTATTGTGTTTAAAGCATCTTTCAAACTCATCTGACTATTTACCCAGGCATCTGTCGGCATATAAATATACGAATTTCCATCCAACACAACACGAATACCCGTAACCCCCGGTTCAAATCTTGTCGGAACTATTGTGGAATATTTTATATCTTCAACCTTTGTAGGAATTTGCTCAATGATATATTCAAGCATAATACGGCACTTTGAGCTATCTCCAACACTAAAATTTGCAAAAGTCTTATACGAACGAATTTTTTCAATATCTCTATTGATAGTTTCTACTAAAGACGCTCTGCAAGAACCCCATCTTATTGGCTTTAAACCCTCTTGAAATAAGGTTATATACACAAAGGTCAAATTTCTTTCGAAGGATATTATTTCGTCTAAATCAAGACCTTCAAGCGACACAACAGAGCCGTCTGATATTGACTTTCGTATACGCTTTAACAATTCATTTACACACGAAAAATCCTTTTTGAAAAATTCTCTATCTTTATTATTTTCTACAGAAAAATCCATATAATTTACATCCTCACTTAACTTTTACAATACTATCACAAATCGAAAAAATATTAAAAAACGTAACGATTTTGCCACAATAAGAAATAGTATGCTAATTTATAGGGTGAAAGGATTGGTTATGAAGAATATTATTATTTATACAGATAAAAAATCTTCTGAAATTGCAGATACGTTGTCTTCAATTGAAGATATTAACATAAGACTTGAAAATGCCGCAAATTTAAAAGATTATGAAACGCTAAATCCCGGAGTAATAATCGTGGAAAGTGTTCCAAACATTAAAGATATTTTAATGGTAACAAAGTTTAAATATCCTATTCTTTTTATTGGGGAAACATTTAAAGGTTCAACAGTAAGAGCCGTTGCATTTGATTATGTCAAAACTCCTGTAGACAATCAAGAATTGATTATTCGTGTTAAGACAATGTTGAAAATTAAGGAGTTGAGAGATAAATTAAGAACTCTAGCTACAACTGATGAGTTGACAGGTTTACATAACAGAAAATATTTACTTGAACGTATGGAACAGGAAATTTCTCGTGCAAAACGTTACGGGAACGCACTTTCTGTTCTTCTGTTTGATTTAGATTTCTTTAAAGTTGTCAATGATATTTATGGTTATGAATGGGGAGATGTTTTGCTTCGCTCTATTGCCGATAAATTAAAACAACTTATAAGAAAAGAGGATATTTTAACCCGTTACGGAGATGAAGAATTTATAGTAGTTCTTCCGAACACATCAGAAGATAACGCATTTTTATTTGCCGAAAGATTTCGTAAAGATATTGAGAAAATGGAATTTATTCCTGCAGGAGAAGAAGAACGCCACCCGATTACAATTTCGGGCGGGATTTCAACCTTCCCTTGCTTACCTGACACGGAAGAAGATGCAAATACAATTATCAGATATGCAGAACACGCATTGTACAATGCTAAAAAACGTGGAAAAAATAAAATTGTACAATTCTCTCAGCTAAATTTAGGTGAAGGCTAAGGGAAGAAAAAAGATCCTTTCTGAACACTTACATAGTGTAAATCTGGTTAATAGGCGGTAAGAAATTATCGCCTTTATTTTTTTTATTTTTTAGGATAAAATGTAAAAACATAATTAATAAAAAGAGAGGGTAATATGAATACAACACAAAAAATAATAGATAAAATTAATTCACCACAAGATTTAAAAGTTATGGATATAAATGAATTAAACATTCTTGCAGAAGAAATGAGAGAGGTGATTATAAAAAAAGTGAACACTACAGGCGGACACTTTGGACCGAATTTAGGAATGATTGAAACAACAATTGCAATGCACTATGTTTTTAATTCCCCTGTAGATAAAATTGTGTATGATGTTTCACACCAATGCTATCCGCATAAAATTTTAACAGGAAGAAAAGAAGGGTTCACAAATTCTGAGAAATATTTGACATATACCGGTTATACAGCACCTGAAGAAAGCAGCCATGACTTATTTAAAGTAGGACACACCTCCACATCAATAAGCCTTGCCACAGGACTTGCAAAAGGCAGAGATCTTACAGGCGGAAAAGAAAATATTATTGCACTGATTGGAGATGGTTCATTAACAGGCGGAGAAGCTTTAGAAGGCTTGAATAACGCAGCGGTATTAAACAGTAATATAATAATTGTTGTAAACGATAATGATATGTCTATTGCCGAAAACCAAGGCGGTATTTGCAATTTGTTAACAGAATTGAGAAATAATAACGGGAAAGTTAAAAACAATTTCTTTGAAGCTCTTGGTTTTGAATATTTTTATCTTGGCGAAGGACACAATATTCAAAAACTTATTGAGACATTTTCAAAAGTAAAAGACACAAATCATCCTGTTATTGTTCATATCCACACACAAAAGGGGAAAGGTTTTAAACCTGCAGAAGAAGATAAAGAACCATTTCACTGGATTTTACCAAACGGTTTAGACCACCTAAATGATGCCCCCATTCAAATGCCTGAGGATTACAATTCTTTAACAAAAGATTATATTGAACAAAAGGTAAATGAAGGCGAACCAATTATTGCTATAACAGCTGCAACTCCGGGAGTATTCGGGTTTGATAAAGATTTCAGAAACAAAATGGGTAATCATTATATAGATGTCGGCATAGCCGAACAGCAAGCTGTCGGAATGGCATCAGGAATTGCCAAAAACGGTGGAAAACCTATATTATGCGTTATGAGTTCATTTATACAAAGGACATACGATCAGTTATCACAGGATTTGGCTTTAAATAACTCCCCTGCAACTATTTTGGTTTATTGGGGCGGGATTTCAGGAGCAGATGCTACTCACCTTTGTACATTTGACATTCCTCTTATTGCTAACATTCCAAATATTGTTTACCTTGCACCTACCTGCAAAGAAGAATATATAAAAATGCTTGACTGGTCTGTTAATCAAAACGAGCATCCTGTTGTTATAAGAGTTCCGATGTGTATTTCATACTCTGGGTGCGAGGATTTGACAGATTATTCAATTCTTAATAAGTTTAAAATGGTTGAACAAGGGAAAGATGTCGCACTTATTGGGTTAGGCAGCTTCTTTGATAAAGCAAAAGAAGTCAAAACTATTTTGAAAACAAAACTAAATATTGACGCAACACTAATCAATCCTAAATTTATAACAGGTATTGACAGCGAAATGCTAAATTCACTGAAACAAAATCATAAAATTGTAGTAACTCTTGAAGATGGAGAATTAGACGGTGGTTTTGGAGAAAAGATTTCAAGATTTTACGGAAATTCAGATATGAAGGTTCTTAATTTCGGCTCATATAAGGAATTTACAGACAGAACACCTTTAAATGAACTTTATGAAAGATATCACCTTACATCTGAACTAATCGTTAAAGATATAGAAAAACTTTTATAATTCAATATTTAAAACAGAGTCAATTGTTTTTCAAAATGCTTTCTTAAAAAAGAAGGTCTGTGGTATTTTGTCAAACCATATTCATCAATAGCTTTGATATGTTCAGGAGTTAAATATCCGGAATTTCGATTCCAGCCGTATTGCGGGTATTCTTTGGCTAAATCAGCCATATATCTATCCCTTGAAACTTTAGCTAAAATACTTGCAGCTGCAATTGATGCAGATTTGCTGTCCCCTTTAATTATGTATTTTTGAGGGTAAATATAATTTTTTATATTTTTGTTACCATCAACAAGTGTGATAAAATTTTCTAATTTAGCCATTTTTATAACATCATCACATGCCAACTTCATCGCCTTTAGTGAAGAATTTAGGATATTAATTTTTTCAATTTCTTCAACCTCTACACAAATAATTGAATGAATAGAATTTGGAAGAATTACATCATAAAGCTTTTCTCTTGTTGTATCAGATAATTTTTTTGAATCATTTAATTTTTGCAAATCAGAAATTAAACCGGCAGTAACCTCGGGAAAATATACAGCAGCGGCAAACACACCACCGGCAGCAGGACCTCTGCCTGCTTCATCAGTACCTATGACACACCCGTAATTCTTATCAAACTCAAATAATTCGTTCATAAAGGTATTTTAATACAAACAGTCAGATTGAGTGAAGCTGTAAAATAACAACGTGTAGGATAGACCTCAGTCTACCATTTAACCTCTTTTGTCTTTTTTAAAGAAGGCATGAAGGCAAGATGGCAGGCTTAAATAATTCCTTAAATAGCTTGACCTCCTGACCTCCCGACCTCCGTTCCTCAATGAAAGGTAAATAGTAGGTAGACTTCAGTCTACTATTATACTTTGGTTGACTAAAGTCAACCCTACTTTTTTATATAGAACCTCAAGTTTAGTCCTCACAATTACATGTATGCTTTAAAGCAAAACAAATCCAAAATATACAAAGGCTAATTGCAGGAAAAAAGAGGTGGAATACCCACCTCTTTTTTCCTCCCGGAGATGGATTCGAACCACCGTTAAAAGAGCCAGAATCTTTCGTCCTGCCGCTAGACGATCCGGGAATATTCTTATGACATAATTTTATCACCTCAAAAGATAATTACAATATGTATTGAACTAAATCAAGGCAAAAAAAGTTGCCAAGTTATGGCAACATAAAATATAATCCTATGTCAAAGGTAAAGATAATACCAAAACCCGAAGACAGAAAAAGATATCTGACACAAGAAAAATTATCTCGATATCTTTCTGCCTGTAAAAATCATTCAAAAATAGCTTATCTTTTTGTTTTAATTGCACTTGCTACAGGTGGAAGGTATTCGGAAGTTTTGCATTTGAGAGTAGAAGATGTAGATTATCAAAACGAAAGGGTGTATTATCTTGACACAAAAAATGGCACTAGCAGAGGTGTATATTTAGAATTATGTCGGGAACCATTTTTGTTCGTTGTCTTGGATTATTGGCAGTTCAATCGTTTACATTCGCTTTATTTTGTTAACACAAAATAGTTGCTCATTACAACAATTTCACAGGGACAGCGTTTCACTCGCTTACGCTCGTTTCAGCCTTGCCTATCTTGAAATTTTTGCATTAAACAGCGTTCCGCATTTTGGTTTTCGTGCTTTGTAAGCACAGCCAAAATCTGCTCCAGCCTCTGCAAAAATTCCGTAAAATCCGCCGTCCCTCGCATGGGTAGGAACAAAAATTCTTTTAAATAATCATATTTAACCACTGCTGTTGATAGTTAGTTTTTCAAATAACCCTATCAAATATAAAGGTATATTATATAGACCGTTATTTATTAAAAAATTTGTTAATGATGTTCTTACGGATATTTCAGGATTATAATCTTTTCTGTACTGCTGCAAACTTTTGGCTTTTAAATTTGTTGCAGCTTTTACTTCTATCGGAATAACATAATCCTCCACTTGAGTAACAAAATCAATTTTAGCAACATTTGATTTACTTGTCCAGTAATGCAATTCATTTTGAGTTATTTTCAACTGTTGTAAAACATATTGCTCAGTTAATGCTCCTTTAAACTCTGTAAAAATCCTGTTTTCTTCAAGAATTGCTTTTGCAGATAAATTAGATAATGCCCCAAGTAAACCTACATCAAGAATATACAATTTGAAAATATCTATATTTTCGTATGCTTTTATAGGCAAATTCGGTTTAGATATTTTAGTAACTTTATACACTAAACCGCTATCTCTTAACCAAGCAAGTGCTATTTCAAAATCTTTTGCTCTTGCACCTGTTCTTATTGCATTATAAATAAATTTCTTATTCTCTTTTGCTAATTGAGAAGATATTGAATTCCACACCATACCTATTCTTTCTGCTGTATTAGAATCCGTATGTTTGGAAAAATCTTCTTTATAAGATGAAATAATTTCTTCCTGTATTTCTCTTACTTCCTTAAAATCCCTGTTATCAATAAATGACTGAACAACTTCAGGCATACCGCCTACATAATAATAATATTTAAGATAATCTATAAGTCTTGAAGAAAATGTTTCAACAATATCTATCTTTTCTGTTTCCATTGCATCTCTTAGTAATTCTTCTCCATTAGCACTTAAAAACTCTAAAAAACTAAGCGGATACAAAGTCATAAAATTTACTTTACCAACAGGAAATCCTGTTCCGTTATGATGTGCTAATCCTAATAAACTGCCTGCAACTATAATATGATATTCGGGAGCTTTTTCATTGAAATATTTTAAAGATGTAATTGCATCAGGACAATCTTGAATTTCATCAAAGATAATAAGAGTATCATCAGGTGTAATTTTCATTTGAGTTTCTATTTCAAGTTTCGTAAGTAATTCTTTTACATTGGTATAATCTTTAAAACATCTATTGCAAAATTATCACTCATCCCTGAAATAAAGTATATGATTGCATTTTTGTAATCTGTTTCTTCTGAAATATTATAAATCTGCTTGTTTGCTAATTTCTTTTCGGTTTTCAAAGCTAAATT
>CACXCI010000050.1 GCA_902766105.1 uncultured bacterium | reverse complement strand
CTATTGGTTAAAATATTATCAAGTAAAGAGGAAATGAAGTGAACATCTTCAACTGCAGCCGCAGCCGTAAAAGTCGGAATGCTCGGGAAAAATGTTATCGGCAGAGTATAACACCCAAAATGAGTTTATTTTGCGCTGTAATCCTCTTAAATAAAACGAGGATTTTTTAATGTCTATAGGTGCACCACATGTACATAATCATAACAAGGTCGGAAGCTGTCCGCACGGACTTCCTATGGGTGCTTGTCCTATTTGTAACGGTATGGCAGGCGGGAACTCCACAACCAAACGTGATACCCCTAGAAATGTCGGCGAAATGACATACAACCAGTGTGCAGCAATTGGTGCCATGTTAAAGGCTCAAAAGAATGCAAAAGTTCAGGCTCAGCACGCAGAACAAAACAGACTCGATGCTCTTGCCGAATTTCAAAAAAACATATCAAACACACACCAAAGACTTGTTGAATACACAACAATAATAAACAACACCATGCCGGCAATTATAGCCAAACCCGTTAATTTTGTACTTAACACAATTGTTGGAAATGTATTAAAATTTGTACAAAATATACCAAATATGATAAATAACATTTCTCAGTTTATTTCACAAAAATTAACCGACATTTCAGATAAATTAACTGCAATATATGGAGAACTAAAAGCCTCAATCAGCGAAAAAGTTTCAAAACTTTTATCAGATACAAAGAAAAAATTAAAATCATTATTCTTTATCTTTGGAACTCAAGAAACAGATGACGAAGAAAAGAAAATTGAAGAAGCAAAGCGTACATTTGAGCTTAAAACATTTATTCAAAAACTGTTTAGAAAAACAAAAAACGAAAAGGAAATAGAAAAAGATGAACATTAACCCGTTAAACGATGCGGAAAATATTAGACAACAAAGAAACTTAACCACAATGCAAAAAAGAACCTCATTATCAACAAAAGAAGGGGTTTTGGTTAATAATCTCGTAAAGGACGAAAACAACCTAAACTCTACCAGAGATACCTATATGGTATCTGAAAAAGTAGAAATGCCTGAACAACTATATCAAGACGGCAAAATAGTCGACAGAAAACTTGTTCCGCTAAGTGCCATAGCTTTGGGCGTGATGAGTTCTGTTGCAATCCTGACGGGTTTTGTCAGACACAGTGCTAAAATTGCCAAAAATTTAGCACCTGAAAAATGGCTTCCGGCTGTTACAAGAAACGTAAACTTAAGCAAAGAAACCTCTCAGGTAATCTATCAAATGATTCAAAGCCCAAACAGAAAAACCTTTATAGCCGGTGCAGGAGTTTTATCACTTTCTGCTATGGCGTTTATGGGTAAAACCTTCTTTGACGGCTACAAAGAAATCTGGGTAAAACGAAAAGAAGCCGATATACAAAAAAATCTTCAGGAAAATCTTGTCGCTGTAGAAACTCAAGCTTTTTCAGGTAAAATGCAAATAATTCGCAGTATGCTGTCCAAATATACAAACGATTTTGAAAAATATATAAAAGAGGATAACGAGCCTCAATATCAGACTTTCGAGAAAAATTTTAAAACACATATACCATTCACCTCTGATAAAAAAAGAAAACAACATTCAAATAATATCGGCAACATTCTGCTTGGGACAATCACAACACTGGGGATTATAGGTTTGGGCTTTTTATCAATGAAAAACCTTACGAAAAGTAAGCTCCACTTAGAAGAAGGTCTGACAAAGGCAAAAGATGCAATAACAAAAATTGTGGAAACATCATCAGAAGAAACTAAAAAAATCGACAAAAATAATCTGGAACACATGTTTATGTCATTAGACGGTGCTAAAGATGTTGAAGAATTTGTAACTGAACAAATAAACAAATTGAACTGGGCAAATCAAGAAGAAAAAGTCCAATTTTTAGAAAAGGTTATTAAAAAATTCAAAACATCATCAACCAAAGTTAACCCCAATATAGGCGGTGACGGAACACCAAAGCCGGCATTTAATTCATTTGTAGATGATTATAGAGCATTTTTCTACAATTGGCTTATTGATACCTCAAACCCGCAATTTAAACAACTTTTCTTTGGTATAACAGGGGTTACTGCGATAAGCTATGGAGGAAAACTTGTCGGAGATGCCTTAAAAGAAGTTCAAGTCAAAAAAATCAATGCCCAAACCGAACTCGAATTACAAAAACGTTTGGTTTCAACAGAACTTCGTAATTTTAAAGCAAAAAAAGATGCCGCCGTAAAACCGTTAATTGAAGAATTTTACAAACAAGTAGATTCTAATGAACGCTCTAAACAAGAACTTAAAATAATGGCAGAAAATGTCCTATCCGAAATCAAAAACGGACCTCCTTATGTTTATTCATAGGGTGGGGTAAATGTTAATAATTAATATGGTAGATCAGCGCTGCTGTGCCGACAAAATAAAAAAGAGGTAAACTAATGACAAAAATTCAACCTATATCATATACAAATCCATATTCTCAACAACAGCCTTATTATGCCTGCACAAGCTGTCAACTGCCAACGGCAGAGAGGAATTACTGCATTGTCGATAAAAATGAGATTGACTATTTTGTCAAACAAAAAGAACAGGCTCTACCTTATCTAAACGACATACTGCAACACTCAAATAACGAAGCCCAAGTAACAGAAACTCTTTATATTCTTGACAGAATGATTGATAACGGAACAAAAGGGATTGATAAGATGTATCCTACATTTTCTCGTTTTAACAACACCGACTCCCCCAATATTCAAACATTTTTGGCAGGAATCTACCGAAAAACACAAGTTCCTGATGCTTTTGGACCTTTAGTTAATATGTTGATAAAAAATACACTAAAACCCCAAAACCCCTACCAACCCTTTGACCCAAATGAAGAAATAGGCGGAGCAATTCTCAGCTATATGTCAGACAGATTTAGACAGTACCCAAATTAAAAAATTCGGTTTTTCCTGCCTCCTTTAAGAAAATCACCCAAACCTTCAAATGTTGTTTTTAGAATATAATCTACGGATTCTTGCGTATCATAGGCAATTTGAGGTGTGATAATTACATTGGGTATTTTTGCCAATTCTTTTATGGTAAAAGATGTATCAACACAATCTGTCGCTGTAACGTCCTTCCCCTCCTGCTTGATTGGAGGACAAGCAACAACATCTAAACCAATACCTTTAAATTTTCCGGTTTTTGCAACCTCTAATAACGCATCATTATCAACAAATTCACCCCTTGTCACATTGATAAAATATGAACCTACTTTCATTTTTTTAAATTCATCATAGGAAAATTTGTGATAATTATCTTTTGTGTATGGAATAAGAACAACAACAATATCTGAATTTTTTAGCAAATCCTCCTGCTCAATATATTCAATATTATATTTTTCAACTAATTCTTTATTAGGATTTGTGTCATAAGCCAGTATTTTCATACCGAAAGAGTTTGCATATTTACACACAGAAGCACCTACCGTTCCCGTACCAAACAAACCGAGAGTCAATGTATCTAAATCCCTGCCGCAAAAGTTTTTTGGCACAAGAGGATTGATTTCAAACTGTATTGCAGGACATATTTTTCTGACAAGCATTAAGATAATTCCCATAGTAAACTGTGCAACAGCTTTTGTTCCATATAAATCAACATTTATCAAGGCAATATTTTTCCTTATACAACAATCCAAATCTATATGATCATGACTTGAAGATCTTGTTGATAAAACTCGTAAATTCTTAAATTTACGAATGACATCATCAGTTATTTTTGATGCTGAAAATACGCTGATTATCATAGTATTATCCAAATCCTCTTCAGATATATTAGTTACGGTCAGCTCGTTTAAACTCTCTTTAAAAAATTTAATTTCATAATTATCTAACTTATTTTCTTTAAAAAATTTTTCTTCTGATTCTCTGTAATCAAAAAACAACATCTTACATGCCATAAAATACTCTCCTTAATTACAAACATTATTTTTTATAAGAGAAATAAAACTATTACCGATATGGTTTAATCGTAAAAGTTAAATAATATAACCCCAAAGTCTAATGAAAAAGCACAACACATAGCGTATTATAATGATGTAAGCAATAAGCTTAGAGTATTCCCGAACCGAATTCTCCCCGGATTATTTGGGGCATGCAATGTGGCGGATGGAATACCCTACAGGCTGCGAATCGGATTAGCATGACCTGATTCATTTTCACGTATGGTGAAGCAGCCATATAAAGGCACAAATTTTATAAAATTTGTGCCTTTTACACATCTATAGGGATGCTTATTTTGAAGAAAAATTTGAATATTTTACAAATCTTAATACAGAAACAAACACGCCAAAAGCATGATACAGCATGGTTTTACTAGTATCAAATCTCGCAAAACCATGCACCAACATGGTTTTACAAGATTTGACTTTTTAAAAAGCCGAATACAGCACCGTTAGAGGGTTTTGTTACAATTCTTCACAACAGCATGTTCTCATCTTGAAAAAATTATCTTATTTTCTATAATTGTTATATAAAGTCGCAAGTCAATAATACTAACGACTTAGGGGAGATATCCCGATATATACATGGGTTTTTCGGGATAATAGTTTTGAATATAAGTGGAGATATTATAAATTGTTTAGAAGTAGGGATATGGGAAGAGCAGTTGCGGTCAGAAGATGGACTACGACAGCATTAGAATGTTATAAAAGAGGCTGCAATTGTGAAGGTTGCTTTTACAGAGATTTCTTTAGCGGTTCATCACAAAAATGCCAAATGAAAGCATCCGTTTTGGAACTGGTTAGAGTTATCGGAACTCCAGATGTTGAATTACCACAATTCTTATCAGAAGAATAATTAAATACCCTTTAAAAATTATTCCGATTGTGTTATACTGATAATGTATCGGTAGTGAAAACATGGAGGTTTAGATGCACATACACGTAAACGGAAGAAACATTGAAATTACAGAGGCTATTAAAGCTTACGTAAAAGAAAAAATAGGCAAAGTAGCTACACGTTATGACCAAATTCAAGGAATTGATGTTGTATTATCCGTAATTAAAAACCCTTCAGCTGAAGGAAAACATATTGCAGAGGTAATTTGTAAAACAAATTCAGGTGTTATCAGATGTGAAGAAGCTGCTGAATCAATGTATGCAAGCATTGACTTATTGGCAGACAAATTAGCAAGACAAATTACAAAACTGAAAGATAAAAATATTTCTTCAGATAAAGCTTCAATCCGTACAGGTATCCAAGAAGATGCTGCAGATGAAGGAGTTGAAGAAGTTAAAGCTATTGAAGACTAATAGTTTTTAAATAAATCGATCATTTAAACCGCTGTAAATTACAGCGGTTTTTCATTTAGCAACAAATAACAAAAACGACTCTCATATCGAGAGTCGTTTTTGTTTTATTATCTAATATTTGATTATACAGTACCAGCCGGTTTTTTCTGAGGTGTTGCGCCCGGAATTGACTGCCAGTTAGCTGCCATAATCTTCTTGAATGATTTTAATGCTGTGTCTTCCAGTTCACCTAATTCATCAGCTTCCATAATTAATTCTCTTAAAGGAAGCAATGCTCTTTGATCTCTGAGAACACCCAATGCTGCAGCCGCACCGGCACGAACCAATTCGTTTTCTGAACGATTTTTCATAACATCAATCAATGCCGGAACCGCTTTTGTATCATTCAATTTACCCAATGAAGTTACAGCGTAAATTCTTACATTAACCCATTCGTCATACAACATATTGATAATTTTATCAACAGCTTTTTTGTTGCCGATTTCGCCTAAAGCTCTTGTTGCGTCGCATCTTACATTTACTTTTTCATGATCCAAAGATTCAATCAAAGCATCTGTTGCAACATCACCGATTTCAATTAAAGCATCTGTTGCTGTTATGCAAACTTGTGGATTTTCGTCGTTTAAAGATTCAACCAAAGGTTCAACAACGATTGCGCCGCCTAAACGACCTAATGCACGAGCCGCACGAACTCTTACGTCAACATTTCTGTCCTCACGTAAAGATTCAATCAGGTGGATTGTTGCTTTAGAATCACCTAATTCGCCTAAAGCTCTTGCTGCATACAAACGAACAGAACCGTTTTTATCGTTTTTCAAAACATCAATTAATGGCTCTACTGCCTTTGAATCACCCATTTCACCTAAGATACGAGCTGCATTGTATCTTACTTTTTCTGAATTGCTTGTTCTTAAATCATTAAGTAATTCATCAAATGTTTTTTTAACTTGTTTTTTCTTGCTGTTCACACTAATTGTCATTATTTTCCTCCGACACTACTACAATAATTTTTCACACCTACCTCTATATAAAGTTTTTTTGTTCAAAATTATTGCTTTTTTATCTTCATTATATTAATTTTTGTTTACAATCCATAAACGTTTAATTGTCCTATCACTTACTTAGTGCATGTCAGATCTTTATATTTATTAAGGGTAACTCTGACACTTATTTGTATCGTACTACTATTATAACACATTTTTTATTCTTTTTCATCAATTTTTATTAATAATAGTAAAAATTATAATAATTGTTTTTATAAAAATATATTTAATTTAGTAATAACAAGACAGTATTTTTAATATTTCTTCACTTATTATTACTCACAATTGATAGTAATAACAAACTCCGTACCTTGTCCAACATCACTATTAACCGCAATTTTACCGTTATGTTTGTCTATAATCTTTTGACTTATAGCAAGTCCTAATCCTGTACCTACTCCTACACCTTTTGTAGTATATCCTGCGGTAAAAATCTTATTCAAATTTTCTTTAGGTATTCCTTTTCCGTTATCTTTTATTTTTACTATCAGCTTATGCTCCTGATAATCAGTTGTTATAGTGATTTTCCCATTTTCTTTTATAGCCTGACAAGCATTTACCAGCATGTTTGTAAATACTTGATTGAGCATATTAGGATAACATTTTATCAAGGGGATATCACCGTAATTTTTTATAATCTCTATTCTATTTTTTGTTTCATGGCGTATTAATTCCAAGGTCAAATCGAGTTCTTTATTTATATTAGCTTCTTGCAGCTCGGATTCATCAAGGCGAACAAACTTTTTCAATGACACGACGATATTACTTATACGGGCTATAGCTTCTTTATCAAGGTTATTTATCTCAGTTAACATCTCTTTTATGTCTTGTTGTTCAATTTGAGATATCAGCTTTGCAATAATAGAATTGTTTGATTTTATTGATGCAACAGGGGTATTTATCTCATGCGCAACACCAGCAACCAATTGACCTAGCGATGCCATCTTTTCAGAATTTATAAGTTGTAATTGTGTTTCTTTTAATTCATCTAATGCCGCTTTCAAATCTCTGACGTTCTTTGCATTTTTTTGATATAATTCTGCCCTGATAATTGCGTTACCAAGCTGAGATGACACCGCATCAAGAATTTCTATCTCGTCATTTAGTTCTCTTTTCTGATAACTTAATAAAACCATTACACCTATCATTTTTTGCAAGTGAAACACCGGAGTAATTATTCTTAAAACTGACTGTTTAAAGGGTTCTGCATCCATATATTCGGACAAAGAATAACTTATTGATATTTTTCCTGATTTTAATTGTTTCATTGCATAGGCATCAAATAAAATTTCAGAAGATTTAGAATTTTTTTCACCATAGGTTTCGACAATTCTAAAACCGCCATCCTCTGATGCGGCATAATACGCCTTAAAACACCCAAACATAATTGCCAATTCTTTTAATGCAGAATTTAATATCATAGAAATATCCATAGATTCTCTTATGATATTTGAAACCTTATTTGTCAACGCAATTCTGATTGCCTGAGCTTGAGCTTGCTGTTTTATTTTTTGTAATTCTTCGTTTTCTTCTTCGAGTTTTGTTAATTTATCTTCAAAAGCTTCTCTTTCTTTTTGGTTATCCTTCAAAATAACATCTGAACTTACGTCTACCAAAAATATTATTGTATAAGTACCTCTTTTAACAGCTGTCATGTCATAAAATATTGTTTGACCGCTATTGCCTGTATAAAAAACTCTTGCAAAAAAATTTTCTTTTGAAGTAATAGCCTGAAAAACAGGAGAACATAAATCTACATTCTCACTATCCATCGGACACATCTCGAAATTCATTTGATGAGCAAACTTTCTTAAATTGTCAAAAGTTTTAAACACACGAAGAAAAGTATTATTTTTAAAAACAACCTTTTCATAATCTTTGACAATAAGAACAGGATCCCTATACTGATTGAAAAAATCAAACTTTTTCATAAAACCATTATAAAATAATGTCTAAATATAATCAATTTATTAAAAAAGAGAGGACACAATTTGTTGTATCCTCTCTTTTTATAAAAACTTATTTTGCTAATTTGGCATCAATTGCTGCTAAAACTTTTTCAACTGTTGCTTCTTTTATTACATCATTATCAACCTTAACATAAGGGGCTTTGGAAAATTCCCAATCGGTTGCACACAAACCCAAACACGGAACTCCTGAAACATCAACCTTATCACCATATTTACGAGGTACAATATCAATCAATTCCTGAAGATTTGCTGAACCCATAACAAAACATGTTGTTCCTAAACACACTTTAACACTAATTTTATCCATTTTTTACATCCTTCCTTGCAGTCGGCGACCACTACATAAACTGTATATTAACCCTTTTAAAATATTTATCCTGCAATACTGCTGCCATTTTTTTAATTATATTTTTTCTGATTTCGATTTCAACAGGTAATGCCGGATTATAGTGAGCCTGATTTAATTTCGCCCCTACGAGAAAATTAATGCAGTCACTATCCAATAAAAATTCTATCAGCTTTCCTGCAGCATTGTCAACATCCCATTTCCCGTCTTCTAATCTTTCAAGAGTTTCAGTCAAGGTTAAAATTCCTTCTGTAACAAGGTCTACACCTTCCATATAAGAACAGGACGGAAGCTTTCCAATACTGATTTTGGTATCCATTGTAATAGGACGATTTAATTCTCTGGAAATCAAATTTGCGGTTGTGCCGCCACATATTGCTTTTTTACCCTGAAAATCCGCAAACATTTGTGCATATTCAGCATCATGCTTCTGATTAAACGGAGGACCGGTGAATATTAATGAAGTTCTCGGTTCTCTAAAATATAACACACAGGCAGATATATCATCTTTTGGCAAGCCGTTTGTTTCTATAGTTTTGGTTTGTCTGATTATATATTCAGATAAATCCGAGCTTGAAATATCAGGTTCTTCTTTTAATTTTTTCAAAACCATATCAATAAGACCTTCACGTCTTAAACCGAGTTTTAATTTCCCGTTACCAAGCCCGCATTGAGTTACACCGTCCGAGCAAAATATCAATCTATCACCCATTTCAAGTTTGATTTTATAACTTTTTAAACATCTGTTTTTAAACGTTTTTGACGGTATCGTTTCATAAGCAGGCTGCATAACCTCTCCGTTTTTTATCCACAAAAATTCAGGATTTCCTTCTTCAATAATTTTTGCATCACCTTCATCATTTACATCTATTATGGAAAATGTTGAATAACTGATTTTTCTAACCTTACATACAGGTAATGATTCCATAACGATTTCTGCCGCATGACGAATCGGAATTTCTTCTTTTTCAACGAATTTTAAAAGCATTGTTGCCGTCATACAAGACAAAATATTTGCCTTTATACCTGAACCTAAACCGTCTGATAAAACAGCAATCAACTTTCCTTCATCAGGGTATCTTTTGGAAACAAAATAATCTCCAAACGCATTTTGATTATATTTTTTAACCTGATGGCAATCTATATCAATGAACATATTTTTTAAGTCGTTAAGTCGCTAAGTCGAGAGGTTATTAAGTTCTTTAATATTAAACTGTAATACTTTTGACAACAATATTTATGAATTAATGAACTTAACGTCTTGCCGTCTTATAAACTTAAAGACTTTATTTCCCCTCCTTATCATCATAGTCATTTGCAATAGAGTTTAACAGGGTTTCGGTTTCAACCATGTGTTCACCCAGCAAACAAGCAATTTCCTGTACAATTGAAATATTCTTTGAAATAACTTCTTTTGCTTTTTCAGAAATTTTTTCACGATTTGTTTCAGTTTGAGTTACATCAGTTATTATCGCACCGACAATTTCATTTGGCTCAATTGTGAAAGCATTTATATCATACAATTTGTCATTAACGTTGTAATGTTCTTTATGTAAATCTTTTCCTGTTTTCAAAATAGTTCTGAATATGTCGGAAAATTCCACAATTCTGTCAATAGCAGCACCCGTTAATCCGTCAGGACGAGCTCTAAAAATTTCATACATATCACCTGTAAACATTTTCATAAAGCTGTCATTAGCTTCCAAAATGTTCATATTGTTATCAACCATAACAATAGCAGCAGGCATACAACGAAGCATTGCAGCAGCTTTTCTCATTGCAATTTTTCTCATATAAGAAACGCACATTGAAGTTTCTGCAACACCGTCTAACAAAGCAACAGCCAATTCTCGACAAGAAGAATATCCACATCCGCCGCAATTTAATTCATCTTCTTCGTTATGTTTCCCAATTTTTTTCAATGCTCCTTGAATTTCTTCTATTGTGTATTTCGATGTTGATACACTCTTTGGTGCATAATCACATTCAACTACAGTTTGAGGCTTTTTAGGAATTTCATCTCTGACTTTGACCTTGTACATTACATCAGAAATTGAGGTTATACTTGCTTTGTTTGAAGCGATACACGGACCTGTAATACAACCTGATTCACAAGCCAAAGCTTCAACAAATACTGGAACAGCAAGCTTGTCAGGCTCTAAATTTTCCAAAGCTCTTTCAAATGCAGGAATAGTACAAACTTCCATCAATTGAACCTGGGGTTTTACACCTATTTTTTTGATAGTTTCATTCATGCCGCCGTTTATCGGATATAAAGTACCCTCATAAGCACTATCAGGGACAAATTCAAAACTTTCTTCTTTTTTGATTTGTGAAATATCGCCTATTTCATCTGCAACCCAGATTTTAAGTTCTTCAAACGTTATTGAAACATCAATCAAACCATCTTCTTCATCGGCTTCATTTTTCTTTCCGATACAAGGTCCGATAAATACGACCGCAATATTATCTCCAAATTTTTCTTTAAGCATCTTTGCGTGTGTTTTTGCCGGAGAACCGATAGGCGTGATATATTTTGAAAATTCCGGTTTGTACAATCTTATATAGTCAACTATTACAGGACATGCACTTGAGATCAACAAACCTTTTTCCATATTATTCAAAACTTCTGCATCATGAATTGAAACCTCTTGAGCTCCCAAAGCTGTTTCTGACACTTCCTTGAAGCCTAAGCGTTTTAGAATTGCAATCATTTTTTGTGCGGAATTTTCAAATACAGCTCTCCACGATGGAGCTAATGACACATAAACATCTTTTTGCGCAATTAAAAGATTTTTAACCTTTTCAATATCACCACGCACACATTTTGCATTTGTCGGACAAACCTTTACGCAATTTCCGCAGGAAATACATCTGTCGGCAATTACTGAAGCGTGATCGTTTTCTATCTTAATTGCTTTTACAGGACAGTGTCTTACACATTTATAACAGTCTTTACATTCATTAGTTAATGTATATACAGGATGCTGTGCATTATTACTCATTTTCCTTAACCCCTTTATACTAAAATATATAATTTACACTAACGCTTTAGATAAAATGTCTTTCAGTTTTTCTTCATTTATTTCGCTATATAAAACATCATCTATAAAAATATTCGGACCCGAACTACATTTTTCACTACATAATGCCCCTACCAATTCTATTTCGGCATCCAATTTATTTTCGTTTATATAACTTTCAAGATATTGCAGATTATCCATGTTGCCTCTGGCAAAACAAGAACTGCCCATACATACTTTTATCGTGTGTTTTGTCATTATTTCCTCGCTATCTCAGTTGATATAATTGTAATACGATAAAAATTATATGACAAGCATCTGAGACACTTAGAGGTAACTTAATATAATGTAAACTATTTTGTAACCATCCCTTCTTTTGTGCTATAGTATTAACTATAGATTATAGATTGGGGAGAAATTCATGTCAGAAAATACACAAGACGTCATAAATGATAAAGGCGCTGAAGCACTTTCTACAGCTGTCGAAAATAGCGTTAATGAAGAATTAAGAAAACAAATGAATGAGGAATTTGTTGATCCTTCAGGCGGAGTTCATGAAGAAATTGAAACTCATACATCTGAAGAATATAACGCAGATAATATCAGGGTTTTAGAAGGTTTGGAAGCTGTAAGAATAAGACCTGGGATGTATATCGGCTCAACCTCTCAAAGAGGTTTGCATCACTGCATTTATGAAATTGTTGATAACTCAATCGATGAATCTTTGGCAGGATATTGTACAGATATACACGTTACAATCCACAAAGACAACAGTATAACGGTTGAAGATAACGGTCGTGGTATTCCTGTTGATATCAAACCTGACAGTGGTAAATCAGCATTGGAAATTGTTCACACAGTATTACACGCAGGCGGTAAATTCGGAGATGGCGGATACAAAGTTTCAGGCGGTCTGCACGGCGTTGGTGCATCTGTTGTAAACGCATTATCAGAAAAATACATGGTTGAAGTTTCTCGCCAAGGATATGTATGGCGTCAAGAATATATGAGGGGCGAACCTTTAGCACCTGTTGAAAGAGGGGAAGCAACAGATAAAACTGGTACTAAAACAACTTGGTGGCCTGATCCTGAAATATTTACCGAAACTACAGAAATCGATTGTGATGTAATAGCAAACCGTTTGAGAGAAATGGCATTTTTAAACAAAGGTTTGAAAATTATATTCTCCCGTCATGATAGCGAAAATGTTGAAACTTTCCATTATGAAGGCGGCATCGGGAGTTACGTTGAATTTTTGAACAAGAACAAAACAGTTCTTCACGATAAACCTATATATATTGATAAAGTTGTCGGAGATTTACAGGTTGAAGTTGCTATGCAATATACCGATTCATACCAAGAAAGTGTATTGTCATTTGCTAACAATATCAACACTCATTCAGGCGGAACACACTTAACAGGTTTCAGAAACTCTATTACTCGTGTATTAAATGATTACGCAAGAAAAAACAATATCTTAAAAGACTCTGAACAAAACCTATCAGGTGAAGATGTCAGAGAAGGCTTGACAGCTATAGTTTCCGTTAAAATTCCTAATCCTGAATTTGAAGGACAAACGAAAGAAAAATTAGGCTCTCAGGAAGCTATGGGGGCAGTTCAAGATGCTGTTCGTGATAAATTACAAGAATGGTTAGAATTTAACCCTAAACTTGCAAAGATGATTTTGGAAAAAACCTTACAGGCACAACGAGCAAGAGAAGCTGCGAGAAAAGCAAGAGAATTAACAAGACGCAAGACCGTTTTGGAAAACTCAACTCTACCGGGTAAACTTGCAGACTGTTCTAACAGAGAACCGGAAAAATGTGAAATTTTCTTAGTTGAGGGAGATTCTGCGGGTGGTTCTGCAAAACAAGGCAGAAACAGAATGTTCCAAGCTATTTTGCCATTGAGAGGTAAAATTCTTAATGTTGAAAAAGCAAGACTTGACAGAATTTACGCTAATAACGAAATTCAATCCATGGTTCAGGCTTTTGGTATAAAAATCAGCAGAAACCCTGAAGAAGTTGAAATTGACAAGCTTCGTTATCACAAAATCATCATAATGACAGATGCTGATGTTGACGGAGCTCACATTAGAACTTTGATGTTGACCTTCTTCTTCAGATATGCTAGACCATTGATTGAACAAGGTTATGTATATATCGCACAACCGCCGTTATTTAAGGTTACTCAGGGCAAAGTTTCAGAGTATCTGTTCAATGAACATGTTTTGGATAAAATGCTTAAAGAACGTGGTATCAAGAATTTGAGCCTTTCTGACAAAGCCAAAAAGAATGTTAAAACAGGCGATGCTCTTTTAGAACTAATTAAAAATATGTCAGAATTTTACCGTTCATATAACAACCCAATTCTTAACCTGTTCCCTGCAGTATTTTTAAGAGGTTTGGTACGTTCTGAAATTACAATTGAAGATTTTGACAGCCAATCTAAGATGAATGAAATTTGCGAATACTTAAATCATTACTTAATTGACCACGCTAAAAACTATAATATTCAAGAAGCTGAAAATTATAAAGTTGAGGTTAAATATAATAATGAAAATGCAAAATATGCGTTTATTTTACATTTGAATGATGAAGAACACGTAATCTTAAATCCGAATATTTTAAAAAGTACCGAGTTTAAGAAATTAAAAGCATCATATCCTTTAATTCGTGATTTCTTGATTGAAGAAACCGACGGCTTGTTGTTAGAAACCGATACAGAAAAATATGACATTGATTCATTTGAAAAATTACAAAAAATTATAGATGAACGAGGTCAAAGAGGACTACAAATTCAACGTTTCAAAGGTTTGGGCGAAATGATGCCTCAACAACTTTGGGAAACAACAATGGATCCTGCAACAAGAACTTTGTTAAAAGTTAATGTTGAAGATGCAATGCTTTGCGATCAGTTGTTTGATGTGTTGATGGGCGATAAAGTTGAACCTCGCCGTGATTTCATTGAAACAAATGCCGTTTATGCAACAAACATTGATACATAATAAAAAATAACAATCAATTAAAATAAAAGCTCAAGAATAAAATCTTGAGCTTTATTTTTTGCCACGTATAATTTTTACAATTATTAATATTCATCAATGCTCTGTCAAATATTATATCAAAAAAAACTTTATAAAATTAAGAAAGCAGAAAGGGGATATTATGACAATTGGGAAATTAATAGCAAGACCTCTGGCAAAAGGGGTAAGTGAAATAGCACAGCCATTAATTCATACAGGCACAGAAGCGGCAGAAAAAGCTGTTATTCAAACAGTTAAACAGCCTTCAAAAGTTTTTAGTGAATCAAGTCAAAAATTACTTAACAAAATTTCGGCATATTTTAAACGAATACCTGCAGATTCAAAAGTTTCTAATCCAATAAAGATAAATCTTGAAGGAAATTCAGCAGGTTTTACAATGGATAAGACATTAAGCGGCGGCAGGACAAAAGTAGTATTAAAAGATATGCTTGAAGAAGGTAAAGACTTTTCGGCAAGAGTTCCAAGACAATCATCATTACAACTTATATTTGACAAAAACGGACAACTTGTCAACGGTGATTTATGTACACATCTTGGTTTTGGGATAAGTGATCACGTTGCATTTGAAAGGGCAGGTAAAAATATAAGACGTATGACATACGGCGGCACATCATACATGCCTGTCGGGGGCGATGCACACTGGGTTCCTGTCGCTCAAACTCAATCAACACATGCTTCAATGAGGGATGTCAGAGGATACTTATGGAGTGATGCCGGCAGAAATAATAATCTTGCAGACGCACTTGAAAGAAGCCCTTTTGGTGAACTATTAATGCACCTTGCAGAATTAAAAACAAGCCTGTAATAAATATGTAAATTTGTTCGATTATGAGATTCTTCGGGGCAAAATGACATGCCCCTCCCTTGTTAGGGAGGATTAGGATGTGTATTGAAAGCAGGTCGGCATGGCGACGCCGACCTACTATTCCCTCTCCTAAAAAGTAGGAGAGGGGTAGGGTGAGGTATGATTTTAATATAAAAAAGCTGGATTCCTCACGTACGTTCGGAATGACAAAACACGTTATCTTGAGCGTAAGCCGTAGGGTAGACTTCAGTCTACCATTTAACCTCTGTTGTCGGCATGGCAACGCCGACCTGCTATTCCCTCTCCTAAAAAGTAGGAGAGGGGTAGGGTGAGGTATGATTTTAATATAAAAAGCTGGATTCCTCACATACGTTCGGAAT
>CACXCI010000049.1 GCA_902766105.1 uncultured bacterium | reverse complement strand
ACCCAACGTCTTAACTGGTTTATATAAAAGCAATAATGATGTAACGAAAGATGCAAAACTTCCGGCAGTCATCTGACCTGAATTAATTAAATATGTACCGAAACCAAGCACTATTGCAATACCAAAAGATGCTATTAAGTACATCATTGGAGACATCCAACCTGAACGTTTGTATAATGACATCCCGACATTGTAACCATCCCAAGTTTGTTTTTCAAAATAATCATACATTTTATCTTGAAGTCCGTATGCCGCCATTACTTTATTACCGTTGTAGGTTTCATTGATATTTGTTGTAATGTTACCGCCAATAACCATACTTTTATTTGATGCTTCTTTTATTCTCTTTCTGATTAAAGCAACAGGTAAAAATGCAATGCAAAGTACAAGAACCCCAATTATTGCAAGTTTCCAAGAACTGTATAGCATAACTGCAATTAACCCCAGTGCTCCGAATAAACTTGTAGTGATGGTTTTAATATTATCTACAATACCTGCTGATGCGGCACCGGGATCTCCCATATAACGAGAGATAATTATACCTGATGAATTTTCATCAAAAAATTGTGGGTGCATATGTACTAATCTTTTAAATAAATCAAATTTTACATCGTTCGTAATATGAGCACTTGTCCAACTAGATAAATATCCGTTCAAATATCTCAAAATACCTTGAACAGCGGCAAATAGAATTACACCAAAAGGTAATATAAAAGCCATCTGAATGCTTGTAATTACAATATTTTGATTTAGGAAAGCAAATTCTAAAGATTTGCCCCCAATAACATAATCCATATATGGCTTAAGTGCAAAAGCAGTTACACCATCTAATAAACCTAACGGAATCGCTACCAAAAATCCTAATGTTATTCTAAACCAATATGGTGTGATATATGGCATTATTCTCGATAATAGCCATCCATATTTAAACGAGTTTTTTGCAGTTGTCATTTCTAGTTTCATTGTTTTCCTTGTCTCCATTATTTAAAATTATAAATTTTACTTAAATCCTTAACTACAATTTTGGGATAATTATCTTTGTAATTTTGGACATCTAATCTTGTTGTCTCTCCTGATAAAACACAGATAAAATCACAACCAATATTATCAGCAAGTTTTTTATCTGTATAAAGTCTGTCACCAGCAACAGCAATATTTTCTTTCCCATATTTATTAATCAATTTTTCTACCAACTTTATTGATGGCTTTCCTAATATAATATTAGGAGATTTTTGCGTTGATAATTTGAATAGTTCTATGAAACTACCGATATCTGGGATTGAACCCTTTTCTGTCGGGCAAACTAAATCATGATGGGTTGCAATATAATCAATATCTTTGTTAGTCAATAAATAACTCGCATCTCTCATTTTTGGGTAATTCATTTCTGTATCATAAGTTAAAACTAGGGCTTGGTTTTCATCCATATTATATTCAAAACTAACATTAGGCATTTTTTCTTTTAGATAATTTTTAACTTTTTCATTTGCAATTAGATATACAGATTTATATTTTTTTTCTTTTAAATAATCCATTAATACAAAAAGAGGAGTTATAATATTTTCTTCCTTTATTTCAATTCCAAAACTTGTTAATTTATTAGCATATTCTTGAGGAATTTTAGACGTATTATTGGTTAAAAAATAAAATTTTATATTTTTATTTGATTTTACAAAATCTATTGCTTCTTTTATGGGTTCATTACCTAAATATAAAGTTCCATCCATATCGCAAATCAATGCTTTTTTAGAATTAATATCAAAATCAGAGAATAAATTATCTGCAAGTAATAAATCTTCGTTGTTATCTACTTCTACCCATTTTTTTTGTTTAATATCAAAAGGAAAAACTTTTTCTGTCTTGAATAGTTCTGGGAATGCAACCTCTGTCCATTGTTTTAAATCTTTTTTGACTTCTATATAATCTTTTACAATTTCAAATAATCGGTTCATTGATTTATTAGAATATTTGTATAAATCAACAGACACACCATATGCTTCAATTTCTTTAATTGTTTTCGCAATATTTATTAAACTTAAATCATTTCTTGTTACTACTTTCATTGATTCTTCAATATATGTACCTACTTCTGTTGCGATTGAATTTTCATATTCTGAATTTACAAATTCATTCATAAGTTTTTCATCATATAAGCAATCAGCATTATTTATAAATAAATATCCTAATTCCCCTGAACTTGCTTTTACAACATGTTTTAATCCTAGGTAAAGAGAATACATATTATTTGTTGTTAAATAATCAGGACTATATATTTCATTTACTCTAGGATAATGATTTTTTAGGTATTCTACAATCATCTCATGTTTATATCCTGTTACTATATAAATATGTTCTTCTTTGATTCCTGATTTTATGTATCCTTGTATTTGGTAATCAAGTATTTCTCTACCATTAACTTTTACCAACGATTTTGGATATTCTTGAGTTAATGGATATAATCTGCTGCCTATTCCTGCGGCTAATATTATTGCGTAATTTTGTTTTCCCATTTTAATTCCTCAATGTTGTTTCTAAATATTCGACTATTTTTTTGCCTGCACAACCTATGTTTACATAAATACTATTCTTTATTTTTATTCGATCTTCTTTTTGAGGATCTTGTTTATCAAACATAATCATCTTGAAATAGTTATTTATTTCTTCTTGATTATGCGCTAGGTAATATTTTTCTAAGATTTTTCTGCCAATAATTGAGAAACCATCCATAAATGTTTCTTGATTTCTTTCAGGATTGACTAAATATATACAAGGTTTGTCTGTTGGTAACCATTCTCCTATAAATGAACCGCTATCCTGAATTAATAAATCGCTACGCCTGAATAAATCAATGTATTCTCCATCATATACATAAAGACCATTCGGTAATGAATCCCAAGTATTAATATATTGTTGATATTCATCTTTTGACATAATACATTGTTCAACCACTTTTACCACCAGAGTCGGATGTGGCTTTAGAACGAAATTTATATTAGGATTATTCTTTGCTAAATCTAAAAAATATTTATAATATATGTGAAATGTAGATAAGTTTACAGGTTCCCATTTGTCACGTATAGAATGATGAGGAGCATAGATTATGATTGGCTTTCCATTATTAATTTTATCAGGAATTTTACAATCTTCTATAGGCTTAGTATAGGCATCTAACTTAGGATAACCTGTTAACACAGTATTTGTTCCACAATATTTTGAATATTTTAAAAATTCTTTGTAATCTTCACGAGAAGATACAAAATTTTTCCAGCAAGATGCTATTCTTCTGTTATTATAGTGATAGTCATAATTATTTACAGTTCCAAAATGATATGGAAGGTAACATACTAAATAATTTGCGTTTAAGTAAATATTGGTTAATGTTGTATTATGATAATCAAGATACGGAGCCGTCGTAAATATAATATCAGGATTAAATGTTTCAATCGGGATAATATTTTTATTATCATCATATCCGTTATAGACTTTGTATCCTTGTGATTTTAATAAATTAAATGATTTTAAATGTAAATCCCAAGCATTTTCGTTTTTATCAAAATTCCCATCTAACTGGTTTATTAATAATAAAAACGGTTCAAAAATAGGATGATTCAGCATATTATGATAAACAGAATTTGCTGTAAATCTAGAAATTTCATCAATTAAAAAACATACTCTAACTTTTTTCCCTTCTCGAATTTTTCTTTTAAGGTCGAGTTCTTTTAATTTGTTGAGTTGTGTTGATAATATCAATCCATTCAATTGTTCATTGAATACATAATCATTTCTTATTTGTTCCCCTGATTTTCTATTGTATTCGTAAGACATACAATCGGGTAAGGTCTTTTGTGATAATTTATTATTAGATAATTTATATTTTGCTTTTTTCATCTTATAAAAATCTTTGACTTTCCCAAAAGTCACATTGCACATAAATCTATAAAATTGGTATTTTATACTCATTTTCACTCCTATATGTTCAGTCCGAAACATTTATTCCAATCAAATATTGTTGTGGACTTCTCCAATCCCAATTGACATCTTTTTTTATAATTTTTGCAGGATTACCACCAATAGCAATATTTGTATCATCAAATCTTTTTGTAACAATCGAACTTGCACCAATAATTGAGTTATCTCCTATTGATGCATTTTTTAGTATTCTAGTTTCTCTACCACACCAAACATGATTTCCTATATTTACATTTCCACCATAATTCAATAAATTTCCATTCAAATCAATTACACTGTGTGTATCACTAAGTCTTATAAAAATATTTTGCGAAAACATACAGAAATCTCCTATTGAACATTCTGAATTATCTTCTAGAAGCATTATTTCCATATTCCCTAAGCCAAAATTATCTCCAATAACAACTTTTGAATTATTCGTTTTATGAGGAGGATAAGCTAAATCAATAAATAAGTATTCATGTATAGTTAAATTTTTACCTATAAAAACTTGATTATTATCTCCATATATATGAATTCTTAAATCTTTATTGTAAAAACCACTAATACTATCAAATTCCAAAATAACCTTGTTATTATTCCCATTTATAGATAATTCAATATTGTTTTTTAATATCTTATCTTTATCATAAACATTGTTCATTCCTACAATATTAATTTTATTACTTGGGTTCAATAGGGACATAAGAATATTTTTATATTTTATTTTTTTAGAAATATAAAATTCTTTTTTCTTACCAAAAGTAAGATTACACATTAATCTATAAAATTGATATTTAATCTTATTTTTCATTTATTTTTACCTTATATTTATTCTTTTTAGAGTTTAATTTTTGTTTTATTTTCCCAGTAGTTAAATTACTAAGAAATCTATAACTGTTATATTTAATCAAATTCTTAAATTTGCCGGAGTTTTTATATTTTTTTATTGTTTTTTTATCTGCATCATATTCAGTTAAGAATTTCGATCCAACAAAATGTTTAAAACAAACACAATTTCCATTTAACTTTGACATACATGGGAAAGGCAGATAATTTATTTTAATATTTTTATATTTTGAAACATTACCTAAAATATCATTATTCCCGTACTGTGAAGTATAACAGCGGTGGACATCACCATTGTATTCTATATAGAAAAACTTAGAACCTGCCCAACAATAACGACCATAAAAATCAACATTGTTTGCTTTTTCTTCTGCAACATCAAGTTGGTGATTTTTAAAATATTCTTCAATACGATCTGAGTATATATGATATATGCCATTATAATAAACTCGTTGTAGCATTACTTTAAGTCCAAATTTATTTTTTATTTGCATTTCAATTTCGATAGCTTTATCAAAATTTTCTTCAGTTACAACACAACTAAACCAAATAGGCCACTCATAATTATGTAATTTCTTATAGTCTACGAGTTTTTGAATTTTTGAATATAAATCATTGATATCATTCCATTGAGATATATGTATTGAAATACTAAATCCTCTTAAATTATTTTTTACTATATCCAAAAATGATTCAATTTTTTCAAAAGAAGCAGAAAAATTTGTTATCATATTAGGAAGATGTCCTTTATCAACTAATTTCTTTGCAAATTCATTTAAATATGGATATACGAAAGGCTCTCCTCCTACAAGATTTACCCTGCATTTTGCATTAAGTCTGTCAAGGAATTTTATTAGGTTATCAATATTTTTTTGCTCAAATATGCCCTTATAACGATTACCTTTATTATCAACCTGATAGCAGTATTCACATTTAAAATTACAAGCATAAGATATTTTTACATCAATATGGTGAATTGTTTCATTAACACAAATAGGCAAAGGTATATTATTGGGATTATTTTTTTTGATTTTTCTCTTTGTTTCCTTAATTATAATATTTTTTAAATTGATTATAAAACTTTCTATATTATGATTTTTTCTTACATAATTAATTGCATTTATTGCTTTTTGAGTATATAATTCATCATTTTCCATCAATTCTCTAATAGCAGGAATAAATAAGTCAACCTTATCATAACCATCTCCTAATATCTCTCCGACAAACGAACCAAAACGAGAAGGTAAGTTTTCATTATCTAAACAACTAATAATACTTGTTCCATATTGCAGTGCTTCAAGCCAAGAAATAGGAATACCTTCCCAAATGGATGTATTTAAAAGAACTCGTGACTCTCTGATTAATTTTTCTTTTTCTTCACCATCTAAATGTCCTACAAAATGTAAATTTGGTGGAGTATTGTCAAAATATTGTTGTAAGGGTTTTTTGTTATTTGCTTCGTCTCTGAAAAATTTTCCCATTACAAAAAATTCATATTTTGGCATTTTTTTGGCAATTTCACAAAACAACCAAGCACGTTTTTGTGCTTCTAATCTACCTAAAAATATGACTTGTTTTTTCTTTTTTGATAAATCAAATTTATAGTCAAAATCAATATCAACAGGGTTTGGTATATACTTTGCTTCGAATTCACTGGGAAGTTGGTATAACTTTTGGGCAAGAGGAATTAAAGAATGACCTTGAGAGATAAATCGCACTTTATCGTTATAATATAAGTGCTTAATCAAATCTGGTATTTGAGAGTCAGTTACACATGGGTCTTTCATTAGTGAAACCGAATTTCTTTTAGGCCGCCAAATTTCATCCGGTCTGGGATCTTGTATCCATAATAAAAGTTTCTTATTATCAACAAGTTTCATTATGTCATAAGATGGATATGTCATTTCTATTGAAAAATATAAGTCATAGTTTTGTTGTTCAAGCCATTCCTTTGCTTTATCCTCGTTTTTCGGTAAACGATAAACTTTTATATTATCTACTATTTCACATTGAGCATCTTCGAGTTCTTCTTTTCTTTCTAATAAAACATCAATTTCAATATCGCCACAAGTAATATATTTACAAATATATTTTCTTGCTAGAAAACCATATCCTCCAAAAGCAGTTCCCGCCCCACCGAAAAACTCATCTATTAATAATGCGACTTTCATATTTATGATTTCTCCTTATATCGATTTCATTGAGTTAAAATACTTTGGCTTAATTAGTTTAATATTTGTTTTGAGACGATGTAATATTCTCAAATTTAATCTATAATTACAAATATCAATTTTTAGAATATCAAACCCTAATAAATTTAAATAAAAAATACTTAAATAGTTATGATATTTTTTATGCCACAAAATATTCTTAAGCACATATTTGTCAAACTTGTTATAATAAGGTGTTTGTTTATAGTATTTCCACCATAACATTATGTGATTATAGTTATAATCTTTATCTTCAATTAATTTCCAAGGTTTATCTTCCCCAACATAGTGGAATATAGATGGTTTTTGATACGTTTTTTTAAGAATTTTACGAAATTTCTTTTGGGGATATTGTTCTATTCCCCACTTATTACTAAGAACATTCCATTTATATTCAAGATATTTTACATTATTCCCAATAACAGCATTCAAAACATCTTGATCTTGATATTCAAGCGGAGATTCGTCTGCTGTATATTTCCACAATTTCTCTACGATATTATCATTTCTAATTTTACTTAAATTTAAAAGCAAAACCCCAGCATTGAAATATTTAAAATCTGATTTTTTGAGTTTATTTTGAAAATATTCTTGAATTGTCATATTAGGATATTGGCACATTTTAGATTTAGGATTGCCCGTACAAGTTTCAATAATTTTGTCTTGTACTACACCCGCATAATAATTATTAATATCCTCATCGAATAATTTAGAGATATCATCATTAACAATAACATCTGCATCCAAGTATAATACTTTATCATATTGCTTAAATAATTCAGGAATGAAAAATCTGAAATAAGTTTCAATAGAAATATATTCGTAATTTTGACGTCTTGACATATATTTTTCAAGATTAAAATTTTCCAATATTTTTACCATATTTACAAAATTAAATGAAACATTGTTGTATTTATTAGCCAAAGATCTTATTATTTTTTCATTTTCAATACTTATATCTTTTGATAAAATATCAATTTCATAAGATCTATTTTTATCAGAATTCAATAATATGGATTTAACTACGGTAAAACATTGTTTTACATAATTATTATCAATTGCAAAAATTATTGTGATTTTATTCATTACTTCCTCTTTTTATTCATTATTTAATTTCTAATTTAGTTTGCATAAGATTTCATTTTGTTACTGTGAAATTTATTAATTTCAAAATACTATATTTTGTCTTAAAACAGTCTTTTTTTATTTTCATTAAAGTTAATCCTAAGAATTTAAATCTTCTTATCTCATAATATTCTTCTTTATTAACATTTATGTTATTTTCATAAACAAATTTATAAAAGAAAGCCATAGCTTTATGATAAAAATATTTATTGAGATTACTTGTATCATTAACTATTGATTTTGGATGATTTCTGTAATAATAAGCTACATCAGCAGCCACAGCCATCTTATTATCTCCAGATAGGGTGAGAGTTGTGAAATATATGTCTTCAAAATTTAGACCATCAATAAAATTTTCTTTTATACAATCTTTTTTATAGATTTTATTATGTACATAACAATATACTGGCAAATATAAACATTTAAATTTTTCATTTTTATCAGAAGTTATAACATTTTTGTCGACTCGAAGAAATATTTTCTTTCTTTTATTATTATCTTGAAATCTATATATATACTCACAAACAACAATGTCAGAATTTGTTTCTTTTGCTCTTTTATATAAGCTTTTGTAAAAATTTAAATCCAAATAATCATCTGAATCTAAAAAACCAATAAATTCCCCTTGAGCAATTTTTAAACCTGCATTCCTTGCAGATGAAAGACCGCCATTAGTTTTATTGATAATTTTTATTCTATTATCTTTGTTTGCATATTCATTAATAATTTGTAATGAAGTATCAGTTGAACCATCATTGACACAAATTATTTCAATATCTTTGAGTGTTTGGTTAATAGCACTATCAAGACATTGTCTTAAATAGTTTTCAACATTATATATTGGTATAATAATTGATACTTTTGGATTCTGTGTAGACATTGTTATACCAAAACCTCCTGTTTCAGCTTGTATTCTTGTATTATTTCTGAAATATAATTGTAATAATTATTATTTTTAGTGTTAAGTGAAAGTTTATATTCTAAATCAGAAACAGATATAAAATGCTGATTCAATGCTATTTCTTCCAAACAAGCAATTTTTTCTCCTTTATTAAACTCAATAGCTTGAATAAAATTACTTGCTTGTAACATTGAATCATGTGTTCCTGTATCGAGCCAAGTGAATCCTCTGCCTAGAATTTCAACATTTAATTGTTTATTTTTTAAATAAATTTTATTTAGGTCGGTAATTTCTAATTCACCTCTTTTGGAAGGAACTAATTCTCGTGCATATTCACAGACATTACCATCATAGAAGTACAATCCAGTTACAGCATACTTTGATTTCGGATGTGTCGGTTTCTCTTCTAATGAAACAACTTTTTTATTTTTATCAAATTCTACAACCCCGAATCTTTCAGGATCATGAACACGATAACCAAAAACTGTTGCCCCAATATTATTCTTAATTGCATTCTTCATTAAAGTTGAGAAACCAAATCCGTGAAAAATATTATCACCTAAAATTAATGCTACATTATCTTCATCAATGAAATCTTCTGCAATTAAAAAAGCATCAGCTATACCTTTTTGAACATATTGTATTTCGTATTCTATATTAATTCCATATTGGGAGCCATCTCCTAATGTTTTTCTAAAATTATCATAATCGTCTTCATTTGTAATTATTAGTATATCTTTTATTCCGGCAAGCATAAGCGTAGATAAAGGATAATAAATCATAGGTTTATCATATATAGGCAATAATATTTTTGATATTGGTAAGGATGCCGGATATAATCTTGTACCTGCTCCTGCTGCTAAAATAATTCCTTTCACGCAATAACCTCCACATTTAAATTTGACAATTCTTTTTCCCATTGATATGCAGTTTGTATGCTATCTTCCAAACTTTTTTGCGGCATCCAATTTAGAATTTCTTTGGCTTTAGAATTATCTGCGACTAACTTTGCAGGATCTCCATCTCTACGCCCCATAATTGCAACAGAAATTTTTTGTTCTGTTACCTTTTCGCACAATTCAAAAACTTCTTTTACAGTATTCCCTTCCTGCGTTCCAAGATTAAAGAAATTAGTTTTTCCGCCATTTTTTAGGTATTCAAGAGCAAGAACATGTGCCTGAGCCAAATCTTCTACATTGATATAATCTCTTACGCAGGTTCCATCTTTTGTATCGTAATCAGTTCCGTACATTTCAAATGTTTTTGAATCACCAAATGTTGATTTAAGAATGTTAGGAATTAAATGAGTTTCCGGCTCGTGCCACTCCCCGATTCTTGCTTGGACATCTGCACCTGCGACATTGAAATATCTCAAACGAACCGATTTTAAGCCATACGCTTTATCATAGTCATCCATTATTTTTTCAATAACTAATTTTGTTTGTCCATACGGATTAATCGGATTCTGTGGATGATTCTCATCAATAGGAATATATTTCGGCTCGCCATAGGTTGCAGCAGTTGAAGAAAATACAATATTTTTGACATTATTATTTAACATTGCATCAAGTAAATTTAATGTCCCTACGACATTATTGCGGTAATATTTTGCAGGATTTTT
>CACXCI010000048.1 GCA_902766105.1 uncultured bacterium | reverse complement strand
TTTGAATTAACAAGTATTGTCGACTTTCGTCTTTCGTATTTGTTCTCACAAATACCTGTTTTCAGCTATTCTGTTTTCAATGTCCTGACCTTGAGAGCCGCCAACGCTATCAGCTTAATAACAAGCTGTTCGCTGTCGGGGCATAAAACCAAGCTATTTACATCTCGGTTTTCTCATCATACTACTTAAATTTTTAATGTCAAGTAGTTTTTTGAAATCTTTTAAAAATATTTTGCTATTTATATTTTCAAAATTCAATGGTGCATTACGCACATTTATTATATTAGTACAAAAATTTTTAAATGCAAGTACTTTTTTAAAATTTTTGGAATTTATATACAATGTTACAGTTAGATGGTAGACTGAAATCTACCCTACGGCTGAAAATCTATGTTTCTCATACTCAACTTTATTTTCTATCCTCTCCCATACGGAGAGGTCGAGGCTATATTTACTGTAATATAATATATAAACCAAAAATTTTTATTATTCTATTTATTCTTCGAGCATAGGCGGCTCTGAGTCTGTTTCACCACCATTAGGGTTTACGACTTGTACTCCAAATCTTGTTCTGAATAAGTGTTTTACGGTATCGCTTTGGATTTCATACATCATATTATTAAATAAATCATAAGCTTCTTTTTTGTACTCTATCAGAGGATCTTTTTGTCCGTATGCCCTCAGCCCAATACCTTCTCTCAGCATGTCAATATTGTGAAGATGGTCTATCCATTTGCTATCAATAACTTTTAATAAAATGTCTTTTTCAAGTTGTCGAACGATATTATCTGAGGCAAAAGGTTTCTGTTCTTCAGGATTAGAGCTGTAATCTCTTACCACCTGATTATAAAATTCTATAATTTCGATTTCATGAGTTTTATATGCCTCTATTACAAAATCCTTAATTTTGTTATACATTGGTTCAAATCTCATGTTTTGGATATCTGCGACCTCAAAAGATGATAGCTGTGGAACTGTTGAATGAAGTTCTTTTATCAAAGTCTGCAAATCCTCATATATGTATTCCTCAACTTTTTGTTCAGGCGAAATATAGCTTCTTATAAGTCTGTCAACCTCTCTTTCCATCATATAATATATATCATCTAACAGCCCTTCTCCACTAAGCACTCTGCGTCTTTGACGATAAAATTTTTCACGCTGAATATTCATAACATCATCATATTCAAGAACTGATTTTCTCATGTCAAAATGGAAAGTTTCAACTTTCTTCTGAGCAGATTCTATACGCCTTGTTATTAATGGTGAATCTATTGCCATATTTTCCGGAATATTCATAGCCGTCATCAGCTGGGTAATTTTTTCACCACCAAATATTCTCATCAAATTATCTTCTAATGATAAGAAAAATCTTGTTGAACCAGGATCACCCTGACGAGCTGCACGACCTCTTAATTGGTTATCAATACGACGGGATTCATGTCGTTCTGTACCGATTACATGTAAACCACCGACCTGAACAACTTTTTCATGCTCGTATTCTGTTATTCCTCTGGCAACCTTTAAGGCTTCTTCTTTTAAATTTTCATAATCAGGATTTGATTCATCAATACCTTCATTTTCCAAATTAGATTTAGCAAGATACTCGGCATTACCACCTAACAGGATATCCGTTCCACGACCTGCCATATTTGTTGCAATCGTTACAGCGCCAACACGACCTGCCTGTGCAATAATATATGCTTCACGCTCATGGTGTTTAGCATTCAAAACATTATGTCTTATTCCTCTTTGCTTCAATAGTTCAGAAACATATTCTGATTTTTCAATAGAAATTGTACCCACCAAAACAGGTCTGCCTATTTTGTGCTGAGCAACGATATCATCTACTACGGCTAAATATTTTTGAACCTCTGATTTATAAATTACATCAGGATAATTTATCCTGATATCAGGTTTGTTTGTTGGAATAGAGGTAACCTCAAGATTATATATCTTCCCAAATTCTGCTTCTTCAGTCATTGCAGTACCTGTCATGCCTGAAAGTTTTGGGTATAACCTGAATAAGTTTTGGAAGGTAATACTTGCAAGAGTTTGAGTTTCATCTTGTATTTCAACATTTTCTTTGGCCTCAATTGCCTGATGCAACCCATCAGACCAACGCCTTCCTTCCATCAAACGACCGGTAAATTCATCAACAATCATTACCTGCCCGTCACGAACCACATAATCAGTATCTTTTACAAATAATTCTTTTGCTTTTAATGCCTGCAAAAGGTGATGAGCATATTCGGTATGAATATCAAAAAGGTCTTTAACCCCTATCAATTCTTGAGCATGATCAATACCTTCTTCGGTTAAAATTACATTTTTATTTTTCTCATCAACTGTATAGTCAACCTCTTTTGTCATTTGAGGAGCTACTTTTGCCATCATTCTATAGGTTTCTGCAGATTGTGCCAAACGGCCGCTGATAATCAACGGAGTTCTGGCTTCATCAATCAAAATACTGTCCACCTCATCAATAATCGCATAATTGAATGGTCTTTGAACAAGCATTTCAGAGCTGCCTGCCATATTATCTCTCAAATAATCAAACCCGAATTCGTTGTTTGTTCCATAAGTAATATCGCAATTATAAGCATGCTTTTTAACATCAAAATCTCTTGCTCCATCTCCGGCTGATAAAACAACACCAACAGTAAGACCTAAGAATTTATAAATTTTGCCCATCCACTCAGCATCACGTTTTGCCAAGTAATCATTGACTGTAACAACATGAACACCTTTTCCTGTTAAAGCATTCAAATAAGCAGGTAAGGTTGCAACAAGAGTTTTACCTTCACCTGTTCTCATCTCAGCAATATGACCGTTATGAAGAAAATATCCGCCAATTAACTGAACATCAAAATGACGCATATTTAAAACTCGTTTTCCGGCTTCTCTGACTGTTGCAAAAGCTTCAGGCAAAATCTTATCTAATGCCTCTTTTTCAAGTTTTAAGTCCTCTTTAAAATTATCAGAGGTAGGACGTTTTGCTAAAATTTCTTTAAATTCTTGGGTTTTCGCCTTCAATTCATCATCTGTCATTTTTGCAAATTCGGGCTCTAAAGCATTTATATGCTCTACAACTCCCATCATTGCTTTTACTTTTTTCTCATTTGGATCACCTATAAGATTTAGTAGAAATTTTAACATTATTATTTATCCCTCTCCAAGTTCGTCTTAATATTCATAGTCTAACATAAACATATTAATAATTAATACTATTAATGAAAAATTAAGATTTAGTTAAGATAAATTATTCCGCTAAGTTAGATAAGTTAGTTACAATTTATTTTCTATAACAAATTTTGCACAAGTAGTATATTAGATAATTTAAGTTTCGCACTTAAAAGACTTATCAGTTTTGGCACTCTTCACTATCTTTTTCAATATTTTTAATATAAACTTCTTCTATCAAAACAACAACCGTAGCGGCAATTGCAGGTGCAAAAATTACACCAAGCAATCCTATATATTTAGCTGCAATTAATAAAAACAGATAGATAATTAACGGATGCAAATCCAAAAATTTGCTAAACACATAAGGTCTTACGAAATTATTTTCTATCAATTGAGCCACCCCGAAAATTATAGCCGTCAAAAGTAAAATAACAGGACCGGATTTATATACAACAACCATACATATAAGAAATGCAATCGTAGGCCCGACAACAGGAATAATATCAAATACTGCAGATATCAAACCTAACAAAAGAGCATACTCATTTTGTAACAGTAACAAGCCTATGGTTACAATTATACCGATACATGCCAGCGTAACTACCTGAGCTATAATATAACCACCGCTTCGTTCTGCGATAGCTTCAAAAATTTCGCCCGTTCTTTTCCTCATAGGAACAGGGAAAAGTCTTAGTAGCCCACTTTTAACCTTATCTCTATCCACCATAAAGTAATATGTAATTAAAAGTGAAACTATTAAATATATAAATGCTGAACCAATATTTTTGCCCGCATTTACAACATCCGTCATTACTTGTGATGTTGTACCGGATACTGATGTTAAAATTCCGCCGATATCTATTTTTGCCAAATTTGCCCTTGTTATCCAATTGCTTGATAAAACGTATTCTTTTATACTGTCAATATGCTTTGGAAAAGAATCTATAAAATGTACAACTTCATGACCGCCTATCACAAATATGGGAATTACAAATGCACTTATAACTAAAATCGCACCAATCAAAACTATTGCACAGGCAACACTCCTTTTAAAAATTTTTTCCAGTTTTTGAACCAACGGTTCTAACGAACATGCAATTACAAATGTTGCAAAAAATAATATTGCTATTTCAGATATCTGAAAGATAAAATATATAATTATTAGTGCAATTATGCCAAATGTTATATTCTTTGGTGTTAAATACCTCTGTATCCATCGTGTCATTGTTTGTTGCTCCTGTTTTTTAAATTATTATACCATAATATAATTATTTTATAACTATTAAGGATATTGATTAATTTGGTATTAGCCAGTAGAATAGTATGTAATACCGAAGGGAGAATATATGGAACAAGAGAAAAAAGATTTTAAAAAAACAATCATTATAAGTCTTTTAACAATTTTAGGCTTTGTTATAACTGTATATTTAGCACATGTATACTATCAGGCAAATTTTAACGCATACGCACTGCCAAGTATGTGTGTAATAAGCGATTTTATGGATTGTGATCAGGTTGCAAGGACAATTGATTCGCAGTTTTTGGGAGTTCCTCTTGCATATTGGGGAATGTTCTTATATTCATTTATCATAATGCTTTTAGGTGTTGATAAATTGAAAAAAATCCCCTTTTTGAAATTTTTGGAAGTATTTAAAAACAAATTTCATTATATTGCATCACTGGGAATTATTTCATTCACTATTTCGATAATTTTACTTTGTGTAAGTTTGTTCAGCATAAAAAAACTATGTGTAATGTGTGCAATAACTTATGTAATAAATCTGTTGATTGCATTGGTTGCAGTTAGCGGAATTGAAGGTAAATTTATCACCGCAATTAAACAAAGCTTTATTGATTTTATAGAAGCATTAAAACCAATTCCTTACAGAATAGCATTCATTTTAGTTTTATTTGTTGCAGGAGCTTTTTTAAGCTGGACATACACAAGTGCAAAATTTTCACCGGCTCTAAAGACTAAACACAGTTTTGGAGAGTTTATTAATGCAACTACCAATAAATACGCAATAAAAGGTAATATTCTTGGCTCTGCTGATAAAGATGCCATTGTGATAAATGTTTACTCTGATTACATGTGTCCAATGTGTAATGTTTTTAACATGATGATTCACAAACTGGCACAAGAATTTACCAATATAAGAATTGAACATCACAGTCTTCCTTTGGACATGTCATGTAATAAATATCTTCAACAGGAATTTCACCAAGGCTCATGTATAGCAGCCAGATACGCAGAAGCCGCTCATAAACAAGGTAAATTCTGGGAAGTTAACTCATTATTATTTGATAAAAAACCATTCGGAGAAGATGAAATTATAGAAACATTATCCACATCAGGTTTTGATTTAGATATGGAGCAGCTGAAAAAAGATGCACACAGCAAAGAAATTGAAAATATAATTCTAAGAGATATTGATTTTGCTGCAGCCAACAACCAACTTGGAACACCAACAATACAATTAGGTAAAGAATTTAATATGGGTATTCCAAATGGCGGATATCCGGGATTAAAAAAATGGGTAATTGAACGTGGCGGCAAGCCTAAAGGAAATCATTTATTTTAATGCCAAATACAGATAAAAAAATATTATTACACGCATGTTGCGGAATATGTTCATCATACCCTATATCATATTTAAAGGATATAGGGTATGACGTTGTAGTATATTTTTACAATCCAAATATTTACCCAGAAGAAGAATACCAAAAAAGACTTGATGCCGAAAAAACATTATGTGAACATTTCAATTGTGAACTTGTAATTGGCAATTATGAGCCTAAAATATATTATGATTATGTTAAAGGTCTTGAAAATGAACCGGAAAAAGGACTAAGGTGTGATAAATGTTTTGAATTAAGACTGGAAAATTCCGCAAAACTGGCAAAACAAATGAATATAAAAGAATTTACAACATCTATGGTAATTAGTCCTCATAAAAACTACGAAAAACTTACACAAATAGGAAATAGAATTGCCGAAAAATACGATTTAAGATACCTTTCAACAAACTTCAGGAAAAACGACGGCTTTTTAAAAACAAATCAGATTTCAAAATCATTAAATTTATACAGGCAAAATTACTGCGGATGTAAATTTGCCAAAACATAAAATATCATCCATTTGTACTATGACTAATATAATATAATATCATATAATGACATTGAAAAAGAGTATTTTTTTATTAAAAAGAATCATAAAAAGAGGATAGAATAATGAAAAAAAGGTTAGGCTTATTTTTAGCAGTAGTAATGGTATTAAATGCAATACCGGCAACAACATTTGCCTGGGAAAATCCATTAAAAAAATATAATTTATATGATGATGTAATGGGTAAAAACAATCCTGCAAATGCTGAAAGAGAACATGCAATGAGTGAATTTTATGATAATTCGCTGGACAAAAAGATAAAAGGCTCCGTTAAAAAAACTGCTAGGGAAGATTATTCCTCCTACAACTTAGATTCTTTTAATAATATTGAGCCGGAAATAACAAAAGGTCGTAATGAAACTCTTAGAGAATCCTCAAGAGATGTATATTCTGACCAAGAAACAGAGCCGGCATGGCTTGAAGGACCTTCTTTCTATCCTGAACCATCTTTTGAAAGTATAGTTGAAAAATACCACAGAAGCGATTTTGCAGGATGCTTGCAAGAATGTATTTCTTATGTAAGAAAAAATCCTCATGATACACTTGGATATTATTACCTTGCAATGGCATATACAAAATGCAGTGATAAGGATAATGCCGTAAGAGCTTATGAGAAAGTAATTGAGCTTAATGATAATCCTATGATTGTAAAATATGCAACAAATGGCAGAAACTGTATTCTTGACGGAGAAGCTCCATGCTATCAAAATGTTAACGAACCGGAATACTTAAGACCATACGCAAATCTTGCTAATATAAATTTACAACCGATAGATCCTCAAACACTTATTGACAGAAATCTTGCAGCTCTAAAAGACAGATTAAATCCGTATGAAGAAGATGCCGATAACAAAGATGATGGAGGCAGCGGAAACGGTGATGATAAGAAAAAAGAAAAAATTAACTTACCATTTGGTAAACAAGATGCTGATTTGGACAGATTTATCAATGCTCCATACGGAAACGGTTTATCTCCTGAGTTAAACAAACAATATAAGCAGCTTCAATTGAAGAAAATTCAACAATCAATAAATAAATCAGAAGAAGAATCGTCAGATAAGAAAAAAGAAAACTTATTGGATATCAAAAAATTTGATAAACAAAAATCAGATTCCGGAAGCATAAAGCTTGCTTATGAACCATCTGCGGCAGATATGGAAAGCTTGATGAAAGATCCTGAATATATAAGACAAAAACAAGAATTTGACGAATTGAATATGCTATTGGGCAACGATAAATCAAAAGATAACAGCGACATTATGGATTTATTGCCATACATGACAGAAGGAGATAAGAAATTATCGCCGGAAGTTATACAATCAATGATGATGAAATCAATGATGGGTAATATTACATTGTAATATCGGTAAAATCCTTGATATGATTACTGAATACGAAAAAGTAAAGAAAGACTTTTTATCAGGCAGAATAAAAAACTGCAGGTCATATTTTGAAAATAATAAATATTATACCGAAGCAGGATACTGCTGCATAATGTTAGACAATTTGGATAAAGCGGAAAAGCTCTTCAAACAAGCTAAAGAATACGATATTCGGGCTGACTGGGGGCTTTTTCTTCTGCAATTATTTAATGATAACATTAAATCTTTTCCAACATACTTTCAAATAAGAAATTTTTTGGAAATAGACCTTGGACTTTTATTGATGTACTGCAAAGAAAATTATGTCGGGAAACTGATTAAATATGCAGATTTTATGGCATACTACAACCCTGAATGTTATAAATTTATAGGAAGAGCTTTCTGGGCACATAATTTTCTGCCTGTTGCCATGTTTTTTCTGAAACGAGCAAAGGATAGGTTCTATTCAGATCCGGAATTACACTATTTACTGGCATATATTTATTATCACAAGGACAAAAATATTGAAGAATGTAAAAAATCATTAAACACATGCCTTGAAATATTACCGGAATATGCCCCTGCCAAAAATTTATATTTACTTGCAGCAAATACCTAAATATTATACTGTTTAATAAACTCGTTCACCCATTTAATTAAATTGGGAATTTCGTACGGTTTTGGCAAATATAAGTCTGCTCCGGTATTTAGAACTAATTCTTTATCATGAATAATCGAGGTTACAATAATTTTGGTATCTTTAAATTTTTCCTCTTGTTTTAAACAGTAACAAAGATTTAAGCCGTTTTTGCTTTCAACATCCCCTGCATCAACAATAATTAAAGCAGGAACTTCGTCTTCCTGCGGAATTTTATATTCATTTACTATTTCTGTCTCATAACCCTGTAATTTTAAGATTGTATTTAATAATATACACAAAGCATCATCCGTTTCAAAAATAAGAATTTTATTATTATATACCTTTTCCAAAACTGAGTCTGAGCCGGATATTTTAGGACGCTCCATAAGATAATTTGAACGTGCTGGTACATCAGCCATTTTATGAATTTGCTGCAAGTTATTCATAATTTGAGCAGCATCTTTATATTTAGTAAACTCATTGGTAATAACACTAATTGTAGAATGGACAAAATTTGCTCTGCAACCTGCCGCCTCATCACCCTGCAATATCATATAACCTCGATTTATGTCATGCTCTGCGTAAAATTTACTTGAAACGGAATCAAAGGCAAAAATAAGAAATCGAGCAAGTTTTTCAGCCTTAAATATGTCGGTTATTACAAAAAACACATTTTCAGAAAGCTTGCCAAGATAATCATTTTCCCCAAGGGATGCTTTTATTATTGCACCATAAGTCTGCAATAATTTATCTGAGGCAAGATTTGTATAAGCCTGTTTATACATTTCAAAATTTTCTATGCTTATGTATAAAGCAGCCCATTTTTCATCATTAGATATAAGACGTTTTATTGCTCTCATTGTGTAGTTTTTATTTGGTAAAAACTCTTTTACATCAACGTTTGATTCATATTCTCTGCGAAGATGTGCATTCATTCTCACCTTAAATTCATCTGAATTAACAGGCTCAGATAAAAAGTCATCTGCCCCGCTTTCTAATACTTTAATTCTGTCGGTCAAATCTGCAGATTTTGACATTGCAACAATTATCGGACGCATGTTATAAGTCAAGGCTCTTACTTGTTTACAAAAATCAGACAAATCATCATCAAAGCTGTCGGAAATTATAATCAAATCAGGTTCTTTATCTTGTATAAGCTTTATTGCCGTAATCAAATCTTTTGAAATAATTACTTTATTAGACTCTGATTCCAATAATTTTTTATATTTTGTGGATAATTCTAACCTTTTATCAATTATAAGTGTTACTGATTGCATTTTATCCTCGCTTGCTGCTCTATATTTAATACAGGAAACTCAACAGTAAATGTTATTTCACTATACTGACTTTCTTGTATTTGTTTTGAGCTTACCCCTATTTTGCCGCCCATTTGCTCTGTTAAAGTCCTTGTGATATATAACCCCAAACCACTGCCTTGAACTTTTCTTGTCAGCGGATTATCTATTCTTGCAAATTTTGTAAAAATCTTTTCATAATCCTCTTCATCAATTCCAATACCGGTATTTGAAATTTCTATTACAACATTTCCGTTTTCAAAATTAGCTTGAATTTTTGTAACATTATTACCTGTTGAATATTTTGCACTATTTTCTATCAAATTTGTCATAATTTGCTGAAATTTGTCTTTATCCACAAAAATAGCAGGTAATTTGTCCTGATATTTACATTCAAATATCTGTTGAGGGTACTGAGATTTTATGATAGAAACTATTTGTTCCGTTACGAATTTCACATCAACCTCGCTGTAAACTACAGAATTAGTTTTGGATTGAATTTTTGAAACTGATAACATGTTTTCAACCAAATGAATCAGCCTGTTTGATTGTTCTTCAATTATTTTTATAAATTTCTTCTTGCTTTCATCATCCAATTTATCCCAAGAGGAAAGCATTGTTTGAGAAAATCCTCTTATAGATGTTAAAGGTGTTCTCAATTCATGACTTACGGTTGATATAAAATCTTCATAGTTTTTTTCAATATCATTCATACTATAATTATATCACGTAATTATATGTTAATTTGCAAATTTCTTCTATTATTATATTTACTACTTGATATTTTTATTACATAAGCGTATTATAAAAAGGGTTAAGTTTTTTTAATTGTGTGTTTTAACTTTATTCTTTTTAGGGTAATATAGAGATATGACAACGACAAAAGAAAAATTATATTCAGATATTCCACCAACAAAATTAAGAAACAAAGAGGAGAAATTTAAACCGGCAAAAACAAACAAGTTTTGGCTGACGGTTGCGAGTTTATTCTTCTTTAATATGCTTCAAAACAGATTTTATGCCTTCAGATACACCGGTGCAGAAAGCTATTTTGAGCGAGATAAACAAACTCCGACAATCATATTTGCACCACATTGCAACTGGTGGGACGGTATAGTTTTATATAATATTGCACACAGAATTTGTCATAAAGAAATTCGTCTTATGGTAGAAGAACTTAACAGATTTCCGCTGTTAAGAAGAGGCGGAGCATATTCTGTTAATAAGAAATCAGCACAATCTGCAATGAAAGCTTTAAGATACTCTGTTGAATTGTTAGGGGATTTGAGAAATGTATTATTTATTTTCCCTCAAGGAATAATCAGACCGCCACATTACAGACCGTTCAAGTTCCAAACAGGTTTATCCTATATTGCAGAAAACGCTGTAAAAAAATACGGTAAAGTTAATTTAATTCCAATTTCAATAGATTATTGTTTTTTGAGAGATAACAGACCTGAAGTTTTGGTAGATTTTGGAGAGCGTTTTGAACTCACAGATGCAAATATTGACAGGAAAGAATTAACAAAAATATTGGAAGACAAACTAACAGAAACCTGCGACAAACAATTCATCAAGATTTCTCAGGGAAATATTGATGATTATGAAATTTTATTTAAACAACATTTGAAATGGTACAGACGTATTGAACAACGATTAAAAAGTATTGATTTGCCTGATGTCGCTGATGTGTAGCTTTTAGCTGCATTCCTGTTATATAGGAATTTTCACAAGGCATATTTCCCGTCATTCTGAGGCTAAAGCCGAAGAATAGCAATGATTTACAGATTCTACGGTTACTAAACTATTTGAATATTTTTACGGCTCTATCTAAAATTCCAAGACAATATGATATGGTTATACCATAATTTGTAATAGGAACATTTGCTTGATTTGCCCTAATAATTCTTGATAAAATTTCACGTCTGTTTGTCATACAGGCACCACAATGTACAATCAATTTATATTGTAAAATATTAGGAAAATCATGCCCTGAATAATTTTCTATAATCAGATTTTTACCTGTTTTTTTACGTAACAGATTTGGGATTTTCACTTTTCCTATATCATCTTCTATTGCATGATGAGTGCAGCTTTCCAAAATCAGGACCTTATCCCCATCTTTTAAGCTGTCTATTGCCTTTGCACCACTAATAAAAGCACCTAAATCACCTTTTAATCTTGCAAACAAAATAGAAAATGATGTTAGAGGAATATTATCAGGTACAATTTCATTTACTGCCCTAAAAGCTTGAGAATCAGTAATCACAAGAGATGGAGGATTTTTCAAGTTATCAAGAGCGGCTTTTAATTCTGTTTCTTTCACACACAAAACCTGACAATTGCTGTCTAACAAATCTCTTATGACCTGTACCTGAGGAAGAATTAATCGACCTTTTGGAGCTTGCTTATCAATAGGAATAACTAGTATAACGGTACTTTGTTCTTCAACCAAATCGCCCGCAATTTTAGGTGGATTTACAAAATCTTCAGGCAACATACTTATTAAGGTATTTTTAAACTTATATATCAGCTCATCATCATTAGTTGCCGATGTTGTTATAAAATTTTTACAATATTCACCAATTTCTTCCAATTTTTTTAATTCAATTGGGCAAATATCTGTTTTATTAATTAAAATAATAAAAGGTATATTCAAACTGTTAAATTTATCAATTAAATCCAGTTCAAATTTATCCAACCCGTTATAATCACAAACAATAACTGCAATATCAGTTCTATTTATCACCTTCATTGTTTTTTCAATACGTTCTGTACCAAGTTCTGATATATCATTAATTCCTGCCGTATCCAAAAAATTTACTGCTCCGACAGGCAATAATTCCATAGCCTTTTCAACAACATCTGTTGTTGTGCCGGCAATATCAGAAACTATTGATACATCTTGATTTGTTATTTTATTTATCACAGAAGATTTACCGACATTTGTCTTGCCAAAAACACCGATATGTAAACGTTGCGACTTTAATTCTCTCATAAAACCCTTCTTACATAATAAAATCCCGACTCAAACAGGGCCGGAATTTTAAACTTTTTGAGGATTAACCTCTGATTCCTAATTTTTTAATCAAATCTCTATATTCGTCAAGATTTCTTTCCTTGATGTAAGCCAAAAGTCTTTTTCTTTTACCTACCATCATCAAAAGACCTCTTTTTGTAGCGAAATCTTTTTTGTTAGATTTTAAATGTTCTGTTAATTCGCTGATTTTTTGAGTCATCATAGCTACTTGAACTGCTGATGAACCTGTGTCTTTTGCATCTTTTCCGAACTTTTTAACAATTTCTTGTTTGTTTTTTAAGTTGATTGACATATTAGTTTTCCTTTTCTTGTTGAGTGATTATTGGCGTAAGCACT
>CACXCI010000047.1 GCA_902766105.1 uncultured bacterium | reverse complement strand
TTCAATGGCTTTTTGTTTGGTTACATTGATGCAATTTTTTGTGCATTTATGCGCCCATTGACAATTTACATTATGATATATCATTCTGTTTGTATTCAGAACAACAATTGTGCTATCAGCGGCTAGTACAGGCAAACCCATTATTAAAAGCAGTAATACAAAAAGTATTTTTCTCATTTTGAAAACCCTAATATTTATCCATTTCATATGTTACATATTCACCAGAATCGTTGTCATAGGCTTCAATTTCCACAGAACCACCATAAGAAGTAATACTTTCAACCGTAACATCTTTATATTCCCCATCATCATAATCGTATACTTCAATATCTTCGCCTTCTCGAACTAAGTTTCCCTGTTCTATTTCGATACTATGACCATTATCATCATAGCCATCCCAAGCATAAGCATTAGGGATAAAAAGTAAACTTAAAATTAAAAGATATTTCATTTGTACTACCTCATAACAAAATTGTGTTACATATTTTTAAGCATATATTCAGAAAAAAATCAATAATTAATTATTTAACATATCATTCTCGGCTCTGACACCGATTGTCATAGGTTCATTGTAGGCATCTGTTAAATATTTAATCAGTTTTTGTCCGATACCTTGGTTAATATATTCCGGTATAATCATTTGATGAATAAAAAATTCCTAATAATAGTTAGAATAGGGGTTGACAAAAACGAGCATTTTTGTTACACTGTGAACATATAGAAATAACAACAATATGAAGGGATGCGAAAAATGGAACAATATAGACCAAAACAATTTTTCAAAGAGTTTGAAAATATATATGGCGATATTCAAAAAGAAGAAGTTAGCCCTTATGAAGCACTTAAACCTGAATATGACACAACAGGATATTCAAAGCTGTTTAATAAGGAAAAAACACAATGCGAAGAATCTTCTGATCCGGCTTGGAGGGAAATTTTACGATCTTCTCTATATTTAGGAGCATATTTGGAAGAAGAATTGTCTCGAAATGCGAACAACGTTATGACGAAAGAAATGATACAAGCTGTACATTTGGCTTTATATAATGGTTCTTATGAAGGGTGGGGCGATACTGCAATTGAATTTATTTTATCTGAAACTTGGAAAAGAGGTCAAGAATTTGCCGATTTATACTATGGACAAGAATCAAAAATGTCCAAGTTGGTTAAATTGGTCAGAACAATGAAAAGTGATGAAGCCTATCATATGTACCAAGCTTTTGAAGAAGAAAAACAAAATACTCCAAAAGAACAACAAATAGAATTGCGAGGTCGGTATTTAGCGGAGATTCTGAAATCTGAGGATAATATGGCTTATTTGCAAGAAAATACCGAAAATGAAATTGTTCAAGGGATGGTAAATGAAATACCGCTATTAAAAGGTGTAACAAAAGGTAAATTATCGGAAATCTTTAATGTTGCTTCCGCAAAAATTGATTTTACAAATAAACAACAAAAGTTAGAAAGTAAAAAAATTGCAGTTGAAGCGCAGAAAAAAGCAATGGAAGTTTTTGGCAGAAATGATATGCCTGAAAGTGGTAAAAAAGCAGCCGGAAAAACACAATTTAATGATACAGAAAATAACTCTACTGTTTATAATCGGGCATATATGTATACAATGCATAAATTAAAGAGTGAGGAGAATCTAAAATAGGCGCATAAAAAGTGACCCGCCGGCCTAGCCGGCGGGTTACTTTTTTCGGCTGCGGATTCACTACGAGATGGGGACCCCTGAAAACCCATATAAATGCTATAGTTTCGTGTAAAGATCAGTTAAAATACGATATATAATAATGTCTTTAATAAAATGTAAAACCATTACTGGAAAATCAAATAAAATAAATAACATCTGCACGTAATAAGCGTTTTGTATGAAATTTCAGTAATATAACTTCTGGTTGTTATGAATCCGAAGTTGATAATCACTTAATCAAAAATGATGAAAAATTGCTATGAGATGAAATAGGTAAGAAAAAAGGCTCAAAATTGTTAAATGCTTGATTTTTAAGGATAGTCATAAAAATTAGTTCGAAGATGACTCACTTTTATGCATAT
>CACXCI010000046.1 GCA_902766105.1 uncultured bacterium | reverse complement strand
GGTGTCCGAGTGGCTTAAGGTGCAATCTTGGAAAGGTTGTGTGGGAGCAATTCCACCAGGGGTTCGAATCCCCTCCTCTCTGTTTTTATGTATTTTAAAGTAATATAAGCAGGAGGGGATGAGAGCCACAAGGCGATAGCCTTGTCTTAGGTTCGAGCGAGGAGCGAGCAGAGGGCGAAGCGATTTTGCTTGTGGTTATACCACCTTTTTTCAAGACTTTTTGTCGGAAGAAAATAAGCAAACTGTTACCTTTTAACAGGACTTTTGGGCGGAAGAAAATAAGCGTACTGACATGCTGAAATTGTTTCAGCATCTTGCAGAAGTGGCGTGTTTACTATATTCTGGCAAGACCCTGAAATAAATTCAGGGTGACAAATTGGTCGGAATTCTCTTGATTCAAGATGTCCGGAATGTCCGATTTCGGGAACAAAATATCCAAACATTTGCACTTTTTGTCCAATAATTGCACTCAAAAGTTGTTGTCGGGTTGAAACCCGACCTATTCAATAAAAAACAGAAAGATTAAATTTGTATAGTCTACTACATCACCTCTCCTAAAGAGTAGGAGAGGGTAGGGTGAGGTATGATTTTGAGATACAATAGCCGGATTCCACACATACGTACGGAATGACAGAACGCCTGACGTGCATAAACGACCCAAATTACTATGCAACTACACTATACCTCATTTAACGAAACTTTTATTCGAGATAATATTGATTCTAAGTTCTTTTTTTGAACTTCTGCTCGCCACAGCATTTCTCCGAATTTATTAAATTTATTTTCATTATCATTTAATACACAATCACTAACTTTTTTACAGAATAACAAATATTTTAAACCAAGAAATTCGCGCAAAACATTAAATACACTATCTGAACATTTTATAAATGAATTAATTAAATCAGTATTTTGTGCATTTTTATTTATTAATAATTCTTTTTTCAGCAACAAATAATTCTGAGATAATAGATTATAAACATTATTTTCTTCATTTTCAAAATATTGTTTTTGTTCTGTGTCATTCATTTCATATATTTTGTTTAATAAAGAATTTAAATCTTCTTCAGTAACATCGGTTAAAGATTTCTCATCACTGTAATAGAGCTTAAGATTTCTTATATAGCCATCTATCAATTCATTTAACATTATTGACATATTATTCTCCTTATTATTAACAACTTACACTATATTATACTAAAAAATTTCTGCAAACATTAAAATTCAGTATTTGTGGTAGACTGAAGTCGACCATACGGACCATTGTTTGGCAAGTATACCCAACCTACAAACTACAAACTGAATTCGCATTTATATCTTCATTTGTCTTTTGATTTTTTCAAAATTACCCATTCCGTTTATTAAGATAGAACCATCACGCATAATTCTGGTTTCTATTTTGTTTTTATATTTATTAATAATTTCAGGAGTATAAAAATCTGTCAGAAAATGATATCTTTGATTTGATGAACCAACCCACGGTCTTGACAGGTCAAATTTATCCTGTTCAAACCCTCCATCTATCAACAAATCAATATGCTTTAAAAATTCATTTATATATTTATCATTCTTATTGTTTAACTCTTCAATCGTATATCCAGTAAAACAAACTACAGATAAGCCTGCCTGTTTTACCATTTCAGATAATAACGAAAGCTCCTTCGCTTGTTCAAAAGGCTCTCCGCCCAAAAAAGTCACACCTTCAAGATTTTTTTGAGAAACAATTTTATCATAAAGCTCTTTTACCGAATATTTGATACCCGAATCAAAAGACCACGTATCTTTTGCCCAGCAACCTGCACAATGCTTTTTACACCCTTGTGTCCAAATGCAAAATCTTCCCCCTGGGCCTTCTACATTAGTATTTTCTATAATTTTATAAACATCAATCATTAAAAATCAACAATTCTGCCTTCTTCATAATCATTTGCTGATGGGTCGTAATTTTGAGAAAAACCGACCTCAACCATCTCTTTAATCTTTGGAATAAAATGCTCTTTTACGTTTGCCACCGCAATAAATTCATCTACAGATTTGAAATCACCATTAAGATTTCTGTACTCTACAATTTTTTTTGCTTTAACAATATTTATTCCGGGCAAAAGAGAAATTTCAGCTGCTTCAGCTCCATTAACATTTACTTTTGTAGAACCCTCATTAACCAAATCCCCCATCTTGACTGCATTTTGACCTCTAAAAATTTTTTCTTTATAGCCGTTAATTTTTTTCATGCTATCTATATCAACAAATTCTTCTTGAGCTGATTCGGTTGACACATATTCTTCTTGTTTTTTTATATCGTTTATATTCACATAATTTTGCTTGTAATTTGAATTATGATGATTTTCTTCTTTTGGTTCAGATAACTCATCAACATTTACAAAATCAGAACCTTCATTGTTTCTTTTACCACTATTTACCCCAAAAGGGTCAGCCTGAATAGAACCCATTTCCACAAGCTTTGGACCGACATTGTTTTTTTTAATTTTAACCTCTTGAGTTTCTCTTCGTTTCTCCGTCGTTTGAATAGTAATAACCTCAACTCTCGTATCATAATTATAAAATGCCTCCAAAGAATCAAGACTTGTAAAACTGTCGTATATTCGACACAATCTGTTCCAAGCTTTATTAATTTTCACTTGTTTACTAGTTAGGGTAAACATACGCTTTTGGTGCATTCTATCAGTTAAATTATCCATTACGACAATTTTTTCATCCGGAGTATAAATTACAGTACAATGCTCATTATTCAGGGCATTTTTGTTCAAAACGAACTTTTTATCAACAATATTTATACTGTTTTTGTAAATGCTGTCCAGCATCAGCATTCGCAAAATTATAAAAGGAATCATACAAACCAAAATTACAGCAAGCCAAAAGTTTGCCATACTCGGCGAGAACATAAACACTCCAATATATCCGGCAATTAAACCTAATATAAATTTTGGCCAAGTCATTTTCCTGAATATACTCATACATATACAATACCACATATAAAAATTTTAGTATGATTTAAACAGATGATTTTATGATAAAATTAGCTTATGCAAAAGGTCGTAAAAAAAGATTTTAAAAGTTTTCAGGGTGAAATAATAATTCCTGCAGACAAATCAATGTCACACAGAGCAATAATTTTCAGTTCTTTAGCCAAAGGGAAATCAGTAATAAAAAATTTTTCAGACGGGCAAGATCCTAATTCAACTTTAAGAATTTTTCAAAATCTCGGTGTTAATATTGAACAGACAGGAAATACCATAATAATCAACTCTAACGGGGGATTAGAGCAATATAAATTCCCTCTTGATTGCGGGAATTCAGGAACGACAATGCGATTAGTTTCGGGAGTACTGGCAGGTCAGAGTTTTAAATCAAAACTAATAGGGGACGAGAGTCTTTCAAAGCGTCCTATGAAAAGAATTATTGAACCATTGACGATGATGGGCGCTAATATAACATCAAACGATAACAAAGCACCTATTGAAATATACCCAACAGAATTGCACGCAATAGATTACATATCCAAAATAGCTTCTGCACAGGTTAAGTCGTGTATATTACTTGCAGGACTCCGAGTCAAAGACGGAATAACATCAGTCAGCGAACCTTTTATATCCCGAAACCATACTGAGATTTTACTAAAACACATGGGGGCAGACATATCTGTTGAAGGTACAAAAGTAAGTATAAAAAAATCCGAACTTAGACCAATTAATATAGAAATATTCGGGGATATATCTTCTGCGGCATATTTTATGGCGACGGCATTAATTATTCCAAATTCACAAATCACACTCAAAAATATCGGACTAAATCCTACCCGTACAGGAATTATAGAAATTATAAAAAAAATGGGTGCAGACATTCAAATTTTAGATGAAAGAAACGTTTGCGGAGAACTTGTCGGAGATATTAAAGTTTCATATTCTGAGCTGACAGGATGCGAAATATCAGGAGAAATTATACCTAGACTAATTGATGAAATCCCGATTATTGCAGTTTTGGCAACCCAAGCTCAAGGTCAAACAATAATTAAAAACGCTCAGGAATTACGAAACAAAGAATCTGACAGAATAAAAGCTATCGTATCGGAATTACAAAAAACAGGCGCAGATATTGAAGAAACAGCTGACGGGATGATTATTAACGGAAAAACAACATTAAAAGGCGGTTGCGAGGTTGAAACTTATAACGATCACAGGCTTGCCATGAGTTTATATATTGCAGGACTTATTTGCAAAAATGAAATAACGGTAAATGGTTTTGAATGGGCAAACATATCCTTCCCGACATTTGAAAAACTGATTAATGAATTAAAAGCATAAATATTTATATTCATTAATTGACGAAATACTTACCCCTATTCTTTAACCCCGCCTTGCATAATATCGTTTATCAAATATTTTTTGCCTAACAAAAACACTCCGACAACAGGAATTGTACAAATAACAGAGCATGCCAGCAAATCTCCCCATAAGGTTATTTCTCTGAAACTACCTTTAAATATCGCAAGTCCGACAGGCAAGGTTCGCATTGATTCGGTATTTGTAACAATTAATGGCCACATAAAGCTGTTCCAGCTTGATACAAAGGTGAATATCGCTAAAGTAGCAACAGCAGGAAGAGCCAAAGGCAAAGCTATTTTAAAAAATGTTCCAAAGATACTGCAACCGTCAATTTTTGCAGATTCCTCCAAATCCTTTGGCAAACCTAAAAAATATTGCCTCATCATAAATATTCCAAACCCGCCGAACAACCCCGGTAAAATTAATGCCTGATATGTATTTATCCAATGAAATTGACGCATTAAAAAAAACAAAGGAATTATATTAACCTGCGGAGGAACAAGCATGGTTATTAACACTAACAAAAATATTGCATTTCTATACTTAAATTTTAATCTGGCAAAAGCATAACCGGCAAGTGCAGCAAATATTACCTGACCTAAGGTAGTTACCAATGCAACAAAAAGACTGTTTAAAAAATATTTCCATAATGGAACTTTTTCAAATACGTTCAAATAATTTTCCACAGTCAATGGTGTATAGAATAATTTACCCCCGCCCTGATTAAAAATCTCTCCGTTAGGAACAAAAGAAAGATTTATCATGGCAAAAAAAGGATACAACATACTGGCTGCAATAAGAATTAATATCAAATAATATACAAGTTTGCGAATATTCATAAAACCATTATACAACAATTGATTATCTAAAGATTACACAAAAAATTTTATTTTTAGTATAAAATTTAATTATAAGAAAAAATATATAAGGAGAGATAAATGAAAATAACAGTAATCGGAACAGGCTATGTAGGATTAGTTGCAGGTGCCTGTCTTGCAGATATGGGTAATGATGTAATATGTGTTGATAACAACATAGAAAAGCTAAAACAACTTGAACAAGGCATAATTCCGATTTATGAACCCGGCTTAGACGAACTTGTAAAATCAAACGTGTTGGAAAAACGTTTAATATTTTCTTCAGATATAGATAATGCGGTAAAAGTATCACAGGTTTGCTTTATCGCTGTAGGAACACCACAAGGAGAAGACGGCTCCGCTGATTTACAGTATGTTTATGAGGTTGCAAAATCAATTGCAAAAGCCATGAACGGGTACAAAGTTATTGTAGATAAATCAACCGTTCCCGTAGGCACAGCAGAAAATGTCGCCAAAATTATAAAAGAAAACACGACACATCCGTTTGATGTTGTTTCAAACCCTGAATTTTTAAAACAAGGTAATGCTGTTGATGACTTTTTAATGCCGGACAGAGTAATTATCGGTTCAAATTCAGAGAAAGCAACTACAATTATGCAGGAAATCTATGCACCGTTTTTCAGAACCGGTAACAGGGTAATTGTTATGGATGTTAAATCCGCAGAAATGACAAAATATGCTGCAAATTCATTTTTGGCAACAAAAATTTCTTTCATGAACGAAATTGCAAATCTTTGCGAAAAAGTCGGAGCAGATGCAGAAATGGTTCGTGTCGGAATTACAACAGACACAAGAATTGGTAATAAATTTTTATTCCCCGGATTAGGCTATGGTGGCAGCTGTTTTCCAAAAGATGTTAAAGCATTGATAAAAACAGCCTCTGAAAACAATTGCGAAATGAATATCATTAAAGCTGCTGACAATGCGAACAAAAGACAAAGACAGATTTTTATAAACAAAATTACTGATAAATATGGAAAAGACTTAACCGGAAAGACATTTAGTATTTGGGGGCTGGCATTCAAGCCTAAAACAAACGATATGAGAGAAGCACCGGCTATTACAATAATTAACGCATTACTTGACATGGGTGCCAAAATAAATGCGTATGATCCTAAAGCCATGGAAACTGCTAAATTTTATTTTGGAGATAAAATTGAATACAAAAAAAGCTCATACGAAACTCTGACAAGTGCAGATGCCTTGATTATACTAACAGAATGGAATGAATTTAGACGTCCGGATATGGAAAGAATTAAGAATCTTTTAAAACAACCTGTAATTTTTGACGGCAGAAATCTTTATGAGCCTGACAGAATGAAAGAAAAAGGTTTTGAATATTATTTAATCGGCAGATAAAATTAAAGTTGAAAAACTATGATATATACTTGTTGCTTATTTTGTAAATAATAAGTATATATCATTTTAATGTTAATTAATATATTTACAACCACAATCAATTATCTTCTTTAAATATTCTTTATATAAGTACGGGGAAATATTCTAGGAGATAATTATGGCATTTTGGGGAACAATTGTCAGAGGCGGGAAATCTGCCATTCACTACAGTTATCATGCAATTACAGATGGGGCCTGTTATGTTGGGAAGAAAGGCAAATCTGCAATAATAAACCATACGGATATAGGTGCAAGGCTAAAAGAAGGCGTTAATTTTGCAAGAGAGTCAGTCCAAAGACCTATACAAAGATTACAAGGAGCTTGTGATGATATTGCGGGCAGATATACAAGAGCCTTTGAACAAAATAGTGATAAAATTATGACAAATTTATCACAAGATGCAGAATTTGTTAAAACTTATAAAAATTACATGGCAAAAACAGGTATCCCAAGAAAAGTCATAGAAGGAATATTTGGAAAAAGGAAAACAGATGCTCAATTTATGCAAGAATTAATTGAAGCTTCCGGCGTTGGTCCGACAAAATGGGCTCAAATCAAGTCAAATGACCTAAAATTTATGGAAAGAATAAAATTAGAATCTCCACAATTAGCTGAAGCAATAGCAAAAACAAAAACACATTGTTCTTTTACAAGAACAGTAGAACAGGCACAAGCAGTAATTGACAAAGCTTTTCCTGATCAGGGATTGATAATTTTAGAAGAAATGAATGCTGCATCCATAGGAGCCGCGTATAAAGTACAAAAAGCTGATGGTTCAATTGCTGTTGTAAAAATGCTTAAAAAAGGAGTTACAAAAGAACAGCTTGATATGGAAGAAAAACTGATACAGAAAATCATTTCTCAACTGGAGGACTCACCTGAAGAAGCTGCAAAAATGCAAAAATTAATGGGTAATTTATACCATGATTGGCGAGGAGAGCTTAATTTTGCACAAGAACTTGAAAACAACAGAAAATTAGCTCAAGGAGCGCAAAGATATAAAGTTGCAAAAATTACAGATATATCTAAAGACGGCACTTGCATTGTAATGGATATGGCAGAAGGTATCAGAATGGATAAACTTTTGAAAATTTTAAAAGATTACAAAACTAATCCAACCGAATTTACAACGAAATATGCAAAAGAAATTGCTGCTAATCCTTGGCTTTCTGATCCTGAAAAAGTAATGAGAGAATTGCCAACAACAATAACAAAAACATTTAACGAGCAATTTATGTTTATGAAAAAGGGTGGAACAAGCTTAATGCACGGAGATCCGCATACCGGCAATTTCTTTATCACAGCGGATAAAAAAGGTCGTTTAATTCCTGAATTTATTGATACCGGAAATTGTGTACAAAGAACAGGCACTCAAATTCAACAAGACATAAATTTCTTTTCAAACTATTTTGTGGGAAATTCAGAAGGCGTTGCAAAATATTTTGTTGCACAGAGCGGATATAATGGGGCAGATAAAGCAGAGATAACGCAAAAAATTGCAAAGGAAATTCAAGAAACTATATTTGGTCAAAAACACGACATTACAAAATTTGGTGCTGTCCAAGGAAACATACAAATAATTATGGAAAAATACGGACTAAAAATGTCCCCGGAAAACGCAACGGCATTAAAAGCGCAAATGCAATTTTTCTCTGTTATATCAGAAGTAAATCATTTATCTGACGCAAAAACAAATATGATGACACTTGTTATGAGTGATATACCAAAAGCCTCTTGGAGTATGGTTAAAAACAAAACGAACCCATTTTCCTCCTTAAAGGATGCAATTAAATATGCGTACAAAAATCAACAACAAGCAATGGGAACCGCATATCAATTTACAATTAGTGATGTCGAAAAAAGTTTAAAACTAAAAGCGTAATCTAACAAAAAATTATATTGTTGAACTTATAAAAACTATGGTAATTACTGATATTTTAAAAACGGGTGTTCTACCTGATATATATAAAACTTTTTTTAAAAGCAAATCTTCAACAAGGTTTTGCGACAAAATTATGCCAGGAATAATATCTCCGGCAGCTTTTGCGTCAAAGCCTGCCACATCATGTTCAAAAATCGGCTTTGATACAATCGGAGATATTTCAAAATTTATAAAAAAACCAAAAGTAATTCCACAAAATATCAAATCTATTAATCAAGCTGGATTCAAGTGTGTTGAACACCTCCAAGGGCAAAACCCCAGAGAATACGCAATTATGATTGATGAGGTATCAGGCAAAGCATTAGTGGAAGGCATTGGAACTAAAAGTGAGGTTACATTGAACTTCGCAACAACTAACACTGCGCTAAATCTTACCAAAGCAAAATTAAATTTATTACACGGACACACACCGATAAAAACACAAACGAGTGAAATGACACTACCTGTCAGCTTACAGGATTTCATAGTGCTTAATAATACTAAACTTCAAAAAATTACAGCGCTAAATTCAAAAGGATTTGCTTCGACTCTGGAAAAAGGTGAAAATTACATAAAACTTCAACCGGAAGCTATAGACAATTTAAAACACCTATATATGAAAGAACTTTTAGAACAATCTCCAATAGAAAAAACGGAACCTATAAGGAAATTACTCAAAATTACGAGAGAAAAAACCGTAGATACAGCAACAAAAAGAGAACTTACAAACAGAATTAACGAGCTTCAATATCAGGAAGGTGCAGATATAATTATTGACGAATTTTGGAAAAAATATGCCAATTCGTACGGACTTAAATATACACCGTGGTCATAATAATTTTTAAGTAATTATATAAACACCAAAAATTTTAATATTAAGGATTGTTAGCATTAATATGTATATTTTGACATAAAATCATTTTATTGGTATATTAAGCATGTTTTTAGTGTTTATACATTAATTTTTGGGATTAAATACAGTTAGGGAGTAAATTTATGAAAAGAATATTATGTGCGTTGTTATCTGTATCGCTTATGCTTTCGTATACCGGCACAGCTATGGCAATAAATGAAATGCCGGCTGCAACATCCAGAATACAAGCCGCACCAAACGCAAAAACAATAGATTTGGCATTTGTATTTGACGGTCCGTCCGATAAAAACGCACAAGTTTTAAAAACCTTTCAACAAACTATCACAAAGCAATTGTTACCTGATTATAAAGCTTCATTCCCAAATGATTTAATATTCACCGGCGACTGGACAGAAAAAGGTGCAATTGCAGCTTCAAATAAAGCTTTGGCATCAAGAGCGAGAATGGTAATCTCTCTTGGCTATATGTCAAGTACTTACTATGCCGGAAAACAAAATAAAAATAAATACGTTGTAACAATAGATCAATACGGACTGAGAGATTTTGGGGATAAATTCTTCAATCCGATGCAGCAAACCGCAAACGACTTTGTAACATTCAAAACTCTTGTTCCAAGCATCAAAAAAACAGCTATTTTGATGAACAATAATTATTACAATACAGAAAAAAACTGGGCGCAAAGTATTTCTAAAAAGTTAAAGGATAAGAAATGCGATTTGGATTTTGTAGTAATACCGGTTAATAATGATGTAAAAGCTTCATTATCAAAAATTCCATCCAACGTAGATTCGGTATTTGTTACGCCGTTATTCAATTTAACAACAGATCAAAGAAAAGACTTATATAAAAGATTAAGTGATAAGAAAATACCGACATTTTCATCTGTTGGAAGAGAAGATGTAAATTTGGGAGCGCTGCTGGGAACATCAACTTTTGATGTTGATAAAAAACTTGCAGAAGCAACATCATTTAATATCCATGGAGTATTGCACGGAAATGTCGTTAAAAACGAAAAAATTCCGTTTTATGATGATAAGGTAATCTTCTACAATGCAGATACAGGAGAAGCGGTTGGCTATACACCTCCATTGAGATTATTAAACAACGCAACAACAATTACACATAAAGAGCTGCCCAAATACAGTTTGGGAACATTAATTGATGCATTAGATGCTGACAACCTTGATATAAAAAGGAAACAATACTTGATTAGTGCTGCCCGCCGTTCTGTTGCCAGCGCTTATTTAAGATATCTTCCGACATTAAGGCTTGATTTGGGATATCAGTCATTTAACGATTCTTATGCTCGTTCTTATGCCGGAGTTCCAACGCATGCCGGCTCTTTTACGGTAGCTATGGATCAGGTTTTATACTCTCCCGATTTAGTTACAAATATTATTGTTAAACATAAAAAATTAAAATTCGATAAAGCGGAAGAAGCCTTAACCAGAGCAAATACAGAATATAATGTAGGGAATTTGTATATTGAAACTCTAATGCTTGAAAATATGGTAAAAGTGCAGGAAGAAGCATTGCAGGAAACCAGAGAAAATCTTGCAATAGCAAGAGTAAGAGAAAAAACAGGTAAATGCGGATATGAAGAAGTTCTTCGCTGGGCAGGAGAGGTCAGCGAACAAGAGAAAAAACTTCTTAATATGCAGGCTGACTATAAAAATTTAAAAGTTACAATAAACAAATTACTGCATCACGATCAAAAAACAGATTTTGCATTTGTACCTTTGACAGCCAGTGATCCTGCATTTTTCACTACCGATTTACATATTATTGACCACGTCAGAGATCCTAAGAAACTGGGCAAATTCACGGATATGCTGGTTGAAGAAGTTATATACCTGTCGCCTGAAACTACAAAATTAAAAGCTGCGATTGCTATGAAAAAAACTGAAATGGGCAATTATATGCAAAAATTCCTGCTACCTAATGCTAAAATGTCATTAGAATACGGAACAATGTATGACAGAATGCTGCCTTATGAAGATTCTGCACATAATCAATTAAAATCCGGAACAGCTTCAGCTATGGCAAATATGACACAAGCAGAAACCTTTGCTGCCACAGGTAACACATCACTTGCTATGGGCGCAGGCGCTCAATCCTTCCAAAGGGCTTGGGAAGGTTCACCTTATCTGAATTTAGATAAAACATCACTAAGATTTTTGATAGCAGCTCAGTGGAAACCAATTGAAGGTGGTCATAAATTTGCGGAAATTGCAAGATGCAAAGCTGAATTAAACGAGCTTAACGCATATCTTGATGAGGTAAACACAGAAATAGAAATGCAAGTTCGTACCGTTGTAAACCGAGCTATTTCAAAATACTTTATGATTGAAAAATCATATAAAGCTATGTTTGCTCAAGGCGAAAACTATCAAATGGTTAAAGCAAAATATTTAAGGGGAGAAGTTCCGATAAACCAAATATCCGATGCTCAAAAACTATACTTTGAAGCAAAACTGGATGCACTAAATTCTCAATACGAATTTTTCAAAGAACTTATTTGGGTTCAAAGAGGATTGTTGTCTGTTAACTGGACAAAGGCAAGTCCTGAGGCTAAAAAATGGATTCAGGGTATTCCGGCAATTCTTCCGGCAGAACCCGATTTCACATTATAATATAATAAAAAGGTTGAACTTGTGTTCAACCTTTTTTATATCAAACCCTTTTTAAAACACTCAAATATTTCACCAAACGGTATATTATCCTTTGGGGAGTACGTATCTTCAATCTGATATGCAAAACTATGTTCGGTATTTATGCGACAATTTCCATACTGATACAAAAAGTCATTTTCAACCTTTATTTCATCAACTTGAGTTACTGTTTCACCTTTTTTATCAAACAGCCAGTATTTTGTTTTATCATCAAATTTACGAGAAACAACCAGTTCTGACTCTAACTCATCTATTATACCTCTTAATACTGAATATTTTTCATCCTTAAATTCTTCAGATTTTCTTGGCATATAGCCTTCAATATCTGTTAATTTACCCGCACTATAGTTTGCAGTATATTTAATTCCTTCATGTTCAATTTGTTTTTGAAGAAGCTTACCATTATCATCAAATCTCATATCTTCTATAATTTGCTTTCCAAAACAATTCAATCTTTCTATATGAGTTTGTGGCTTATCCGACTTTAACCTTCCACGACTTGCAGCATAAATAATTCCGCCGATAGCCAAAGCTGCGGCAGCACCAAGCACAAATTTATTTCGTTGGAAAAAATCTTTTTGTTCGGTCTTTTCTATTGAAGTTTGAGGCGAGGTTTGTTCTTTAATATCCTGTTTAAATACAGGGTGAAAAGATTTTGTATAATTATAATCAATTTTTACATTCATTCTTCAGGCTCCTTTAATATATCGGCATATTTTTGTAATTCATCTAATAGAGGTTTGTAGCGTTCACTTAATTCAAATCTGGTTTTATCGGGATTTTCACTTTTTACTACCTTCATATCAATTCTTGCCTGAAGCGCTTCTTTTAATAATTCAGGGATGTTCAAAGCCGTCGGATTTTCACTTGCAAGATTTTCATAGTATTGCTCAATATAATTTGCTGGAATTCGTTCTTTCCAATTGGTCGAATTTCTTGTACCTGCCTGATTATAAGTTGTACCTGTAATTCCAAACAAATCAGCAAAAGATATTTGGAATTTTTCCGTAGTTAACAATTCCGCAAATTTTGCTCTAACCAAATCTCTGTCATTTGCGGCTATTTTATTACAAAACTCATCACGTTCATTTGCTCTGCCTGAATCCATGTTCAAATACCCTGCAAGATATAACGGATTCCAAGCATCGCTGTTTTTTGTCCATTCTCTTTCAGGCATTTTCATTGCAGGAATTGAATCATGTGAACCGACAAAATGCCAATTTCTGCTCGGAGTTGATTCAACTTTTACATATTCTGTCTGAGATATTCCGGGCAAATTCAGATTATCATAAAATACCCCACGGAAAGCCTCCGGTTGAGAACATAAATCTTCCCAAACAACATCATTCGGATCAATACCATGTTCTTTTAATGTCGGGATAACTATTTTATCCATAATATTTGAATGATAAGTTTTTCTTCCATCAGAATGAGTATAATCGCAAGAATAATTTTTGTAATCGTCTAAAGCTCTTCCGTCTATCCACATTTGAGAGATATATTTACCATTTACCGGATTGTCATAAGGATTGTTCTCAATATTCTTATTTTTATCATAAACTATACTTGAATTTTCAATTACAAATGGTTCAATTAATCCCATTACATGATCAACTCTGAGATTTTCACAAAACTCCAAAGCATAATCTAATTTATCCTTCAAAAATTCACCGGCAACCCCTAACCCGTCATCTTTAAACAATTTTCGTGGATTTAACACCGGAATATTCCATGCTTGAGGATTTTTTCCTGAGCCTTCTGATGCTCCTAATTGAAATCCGTCTATAAAAGCCTCTCGACATCTCCAATAATCCATTTGAGAACAACCGACAAGCAAATCGTTTATATATTTAAACCCTTGTTCATCACGCCATTGTTTATTTTCAATAATTTGTTTAGTTATGATAAATTGTTCAAATTTATGAAGATTAATATCTTTTTTATGATTTTTCAATAAATAATTATATCTGCTAATTGCTGTTTTATCACCCGACTTCACCAGTCTTATTAGATCCTCATCCGTCTGATTATTCCAATCATCAAAAACATCTGTTCCGTATTGTTTTGCAAGCACCTTGAATATGCCTTCATCAATTAATCTGGAATTATATTTTGATAAGAAATTTTCATATTCCTTTGCTAACTTTAAAGCTTGCGGATGACCGTTTCTAACTTTTGCCCTAAACGTTTCATAACTTTCATTTAATGCTATATCATAAATTTTTTCAGCTTCATTAAAATTTGTTTCAACATAGTTCGCTGATGGAGTTTCAGGAATACGTGTAATTTCGTTATAAGTTTTTTTAGATAAAATTTTTGCGTATTTTTCTTCTGTCAATTCACTCAAATCAATAAATAATCTGTTTTTAACAAAAGCAGAACTATTGTACGGTGAAGCCGAAATACCGGATTCATCAGCTTCCAATTCTCCGACAGGACCAAGCTGGTTTCCGTTAAATCCGTACAGCATCAAAAATTTTGTATATTCTTTTGCAGATTTCCCAAATGGAGAACCGATATAAGTATCTCTTTCTAAGGCAGGAAAACACGAACCATGAGTAATTACAACCCTGTCTGATGTTCCCATAACTTTGTAAGCATCAAGAATTGCATGTCGCAACCCCTGCTCTTCCTGAGGTTTAGGACGCCTTTGAAAGCTTATTCTGTTATCTATCCCTAATATGCGCATACTCTATTAAAGCATGAACATAAATTAATTTGATAGATGATTTAATATAAATTCAAATCGGCATAACTTGACAGAAAGCATTTATAACAGTATAATTGCGTATCTTTTAGTTGTTAGGTTAGAAAGAGGATTAGAAAATGTTTGACAAATTAAAAAAATGTGGAGAAGAATTTAAAACCTTTGCAATGCGAGGTAATGTTATTGACATGGCAGTCGGTATCATTATAGGTGCAGCTTTCGGTAAAATCGTTGACTCATTGGTAAATGACATTATTATGCCGCCATTAGGCTGGTTAATGGGAAGAGTTGATTTTTCAAAATTAGTTCTTGCAATTCCAACAGGAAAAGAGGGAGATTTTGTTAATATAAACTACGGCGTATTTATAAACACAATTATAAGTTTTATATTAGTTGCATTTGCAGTATTCCTTTTAATTAAAGGTATCAACAAATTACAAGCGGATAAAAAAGCTGATGATGCGGCTGCAGAACAAGCAACTCCGACAACAAAAGAATGTCCGCATTGTTTTACAACAATTGACATTCGTGCAAACAAATGTCCTAATTGTACAGCTGATATTTAAGGCTTTATAAAAATGTATATTTCAAAACGTGCTGCTTTTTAATTTAGGCAGCCCGTTTTTTATATTACATAAAATCATTTACCCTCTTGTGAATTTCTAAAATTCAACTACGTTTCGTCTTGAAATTCTTTTCTCTCCATTAGAGAGATTTTACTGTAACATTGTATAAATTCCTAATATTTTATTCGACCTCTTTTGATTAAAACAGTTTCGGAATAAATCTGTATTTAACTTTTTCAATATATGCCTTATATTCAGGATCTTTTATAAGATGCCTTTCTTCAGTTATTGCCCTTAAATAGTACAAATATACCCAGAATAGGATTGTAAAACTAATCAATATTTTTTGAATAACAGGAATTTGACTCATAGCAAAAATTGGAAGAGATGTTGATAATATATATATAATCTGCATTGAATAATCAGGATGTCTTACAATATTGTACGGGAATTTTGTTACAATGCCTCTGTTTGTTAAGTTTCCGGATTTTGCCCCCAGACTCAATACAGATACCAATATTCCAAAATTTGCAAATATGGCTGTTAACAACGCTATTGCATGTATAACACCGTTATTTAACTGAACATCAGGAAGTTCCATAAACATCTCAGTCAAGACTATCACAGGATAATAAAAGACCAAACATGACAAAACGCCCAAAGGTGTTGTATCAACTGACTTTACTCTGTTTTTAAACAAATCGGATTCTGTCAGATAACTAAACGTCAAAACTACAAGCGTTAACATCATTATCAATTTCAGCCAAACATCTCCAGTATCAACAATAAATTGAACAAGAGCAGACCATATACTATTGCCAAGAGAAAGATATCTTGTAGCATCCTGAAACATTACTTTTATAAAATCAAGATTATATGATAAATCGGAAAGATAATTGTTACACAAAGTATTAACACAATATACTCCGAAAAATACCTGAATAAACAGAGTCATTAAAGACAGTTTTTCTTTTTCATTTGGTTCTATATTTGATAAAAATTCTTCTACTGACTGCTTAAAATTAAATTGTCTTTTTATATATCCAAGTATAGTCAAACTTCTGGAATTTAAAACGGATACAGGTTTTCTTATATAAAAAACTACAGGAGCTATAATTGCATACAATAAGTAATATATAGTAAGAAACGCAGTATAATCGAATTTTTCATAAGATATAGTGTCATAATATGCAGGACAACATATTAAAAACAATAAAATAACACCATAAATTAATAATGAAGCACAATAGTGTTTTAACCAATCCTTTGTACTAATCTCTCTTTTTTCCATAATCCCTCTCTTATAACATAAATTAGCAAGGTAATTATATCATAATTTGTCTAATAGAACAAATCATGATACACTTAGTAAGTAAATTATTGAGGAGTGTTATTTATGTACTGTAAAAATTGCGGATTTGAGATTTTAGATAAAAAAGCAACACATTGTCCTGCTTGTCAGGCTAAAATTAAAAAAGACACATTCCCTGTATGGGTTATTGTTTTGTTAGTAATTTTCTGCTTGGGATTTTTTATATTACCCATAATAGGAATTGTTGCCGCTCTAACATTACCAACTCTTATTATGAATACAGATAAAGCAAAAAATAAAGCTGTATTCAAAAAAACAATTTCAACACTAAATCAGTCAATGCTTATGGATAAAGCTATTTCTGATAAGACCTATACAAAATTTTATGATGTCTGGAACAAATCAATTAAAAACCAACTCCTCAATCCTGAAGATATCGAAAATGGAATAAGATTGAATGATTCTACAGAAATTAAATATACAAAGTTAAGTAACACCTGCAATTCAATAAATGCAAAAGACGAAATTTCAGACAGAACGGCATGTGCTGTTTTAACAATTGATGCAGACGGTTTTAATAATGGTAAAAACAGATTATCAACAAAAAACAAAATCAATGATCAGTTTAAAATATTGCTATATTCAGATACAGTAACTCCTGCTCCAAATTCTATAGAAGATGAGCTTATTAAAGGTATTTACAAAAAATAAGGATTTTTTTATGAAAAATTATACAAAATTATTTCTTTTTATTTTAATATTAATAACAGCTTTATACTCACGTTCTTTAGCTTATAATACATATTCATTATTTGACGATACATCAATAAAAGAAGCTCAAAGTAAGACCATGTTCAAAAAGACTTTTTCTACACTTAATCAGGCTCTTCTGATTAGTGAAGCGCTTGATGACAAATTTTATTCAAACTTTAATGATGTGTGGAACAAAGGAATAAAAGAACGATTAACTAATCCAAAAGATATTCAAAATGGAATAATTTTAGCTGATTTAACTCGTGTTACATATTCCAAGACAGGAAAATCTTGTATAATTGCTCCTAAAAATGAAAATTATGCTTCAAAAAATACTGCTTGTGCGGTTTTGACTATTGACACAAATGGAAATAAAGAACCCAATGCTATGTCTAGTAATCAAAAAATAAATGACAGATATACAGTCCTTTTATATTCAGACAGAATTTTAACCATTCCAAATTCTGTTGAGTGGAATTTAATAAACGAATATAAAAACAAAAGATATTAGTTTTTTCTCAAATAGCTTTCAACAAATTCATCAATTTCACCATCCATAACAGCATCAACATTACCGACCTCACAGCCTGTACGATGGTCTTTTACCATTTTATACGGGTGGAATACATACGAACGGATTTGAGAACCAAAGTTTATATCTACATTTTCACCTTTAAGCTCTGCCATTTTTTTCTCGTATTCAGCCTCTTTTATAGCTAATAATTTTGAAACTAAAATCTGCATTGCATACTCTTTATTTTGAAGTTGAGAGCGCTCTTGCTGGCATTTTACAACAATTCCTGTTGGTTTATGCAAAATTCTTACTGCAGTTTCTACTTTATTTACATTTTGACCGCCTGCACCACCTGAGCGCATTGTTGTAATTTCTAAATCTTCAGGCGGGATATTGATAGTTTTTTCAAAATCTTCAATTATTGGAGAAACCTCAACTGATGCAAAACTTGTCTGTCGTTTACCGTTTGCATTAAACGGAGAAATTCTGACCAGCCTGTGAACACCTTTTTCAGCCTTAGCATATCCGAATGCGTATTTACCTGAAATTCTTATTGTAGCTGATTTAATCCCTGCTTCTTCTCCGTCTAATTTGTCCAGCAATTCTTCTTTCCAACCACGCATTTCTGCCCAGCGCATATACATCCGCAAAAGCATACTTGCCCAGTCTTGAGCATCAGTTCCACCTGCACCTGCATTTATTGTCAATATAGCATCTGCACTGTCATATTCACCTGATAGCATCTGTTCCAGTTCGAATTTTTCCAATTCTTTTTTTAATATTTTTAATTGCTCATAGCTATCCGAAATTAAATCAATATCCCCAAGTTCAATTGATGTATTGCAATCATCTATGATATTTTGCCATCTTTCAAATTTTGAAAAAATATCTTTTATATCTTTAATTTCTTGACCTAGTTTAGAAGCCTTAACACTATCAGACCAAACCTCAGGAGATTGCATCTGTTTTTCCAAATCCTCAAGTTTTATACCTAATCCCGACAGGTCAAAGACACTCCTTCATTTTTGCAATTCGAGGGACAACTATATTTAATTCCTGTTTTAATTCTGTTTCCATAATTTGATACTATAACAAAAATGAAATCTGTAAAAGAACCATACTCTTTAATAACGTAAACGCTGTGCGTATGTGCATCCTAGCATCTATGTCTCTTTGTTACTTTATTTCTTTAAAAAATTCATTTGCAATAAGCTGAGAATATTTCTCTTTTTCATTTGCAGAAACTAAAATCTTATCGTTTCCATTTTCATCTTTGACAACAGAGATTATACCTGAGATTTCACCAATCGGAAGTTTTTTAATTCTTGCTCTGAACTTGACATAAGGAATTTGTTGATTGTATGAAGTCATTATTCCTTTTTCTGTTACATTGAAATATTCCAAAGTGGCAGATTGATATTTAACCTTACCTATTGCTGCTTTTATCCTATCTTCAGCATCTTGAGCCTGTATATCTTCTTTTGTCAATACAGCTTTTTTACCTGAATCTACAACAAGCATTTTTTGTCCGGTTGCCTTATGTTCAGCTAAAACTGCGTTATAGCCCAAAATTCCGGCAGCTTTTTCTATTTCAAACTCTTTATTTATCTTTGAAAAATCTCCAATTTTTTGAGCTCTTTCAAGAACTACATCATGACTTGGATTAAAAAAGTTTTTGATTTGCAGTTTTATCCAATCTTGCCCGCCAAAAGCCATAAAACCTACTATAACTACAGTTAAAAACACCGAACGTGTTATATTTTTTAAACAACTCATGTTGAAATCCTCTTTTTTTTATATCAATATTATAATATGAGCAAACCTGAAATCAATTTTGTAAACAGTTGGGATGTGAATATTGATGATGTAACGCCAGTTATGCAGCAATATCTTCAAATAAAAAAAGAAAATCCTGGGATTTTGCTTTGGTATCGCCTTGGAGATTTTTATGAAACTTTTTTTGAAGATGCCGTTATTATGTCAAAAGAGCTGGAATTAACTCTAACCGGCAGAGATTCAGGTGCAAAGATGGGCAGAGTACCATTGGCCGGAATTCCTGCAAAAGCTGCAGACAGTTATCTTGAAAAACTTGTGCAAAAAAATTTTAAAGTTGCAATATGCGATCAATTGGAAGATCCAAAATTTGCAAAAGGTCTTGTTAAAAGAGGTGTAACAAGAGTAATTACACCCGGCACTTTAACAGAAAGCAATCTGTTGAGCCAAAATTCCAATAACTATATTTGTTCCATAATTCAGGATGAGAAATCTGATATTTTCGGGTTTGCATACACAGACATTTCGACTGGGGAATTTAAGACAACACAGGCACCTTTGAATTTGATTATGGCAGAACTTGCAAGATTGAATCCTTCAGAAATTGTTGCACCCGCCCTAAAACAAGAAATCAAACCCTTCCAGATTGTACCTGATGAAATTGTTAATTTACCTGAAGATATTGTTAAAAAATACAACTGTTCAAAAATACCTTCAAGCGTATTTGAAACGGATTTCGCTCAAAACAATTTAAAAAATGTATTTAAGACACAAAGTCTTGAAAGTTTTGGATATTCCGGATATAAATTAGGCTTTAGAGCTGCCGGAGCTTTGTTATCATACATTTGGGAGATGCAAAAAGGCAATATGCCTAAGTTTGACAGAATTGAAACCTACGAATTATCCGAATACATGATACTTGACGCTTCGACAAGAAAAAATTTAGAACTTGTTGAAACCCTGAGAGAAAAAAACAAATACGGTTCGTTATTATGGGCAGTTGACAAAACAAGAACCAATATGGGTGCAAGACTTTTGAAAAGCTGGATATGCCAACCGCTGAAAAATGTTGATGATATTTTAAAAAGACAAAATGCAGTATCAGAACTTGTTGCAAAAGAAGATATAAGATTTGCTCTTGGCGAAATACTGGAAAATATTTATGATATTCAAAGGCTTGCAACCCGCATGAGTAACGGCTCCGCAAGCCCTAAAGATTTTGTAGGCTTAAAATTATCCCTAAATATGCTGCCAAAACTTTTAGATATTACTGAAGGTCTTGAAAATGACATGTTTGAAAGTATCAGACAATATCGTGAACAAATCGACGATTATGCCACTATGATAGATAATACTCTTGTTGATAACCCTCCTGCAATCATTAAAGAAGGTGGAATTATAAAAGAAAGAGTAAGCGGAGAACTTGATTATTTCAGAGATTTATTAACAGGCGGCGAAGAATGGCTTAAAAACTTTGAAGATTCTGAAAAAGAACGTACCGGTATTAAAAATTTAAAAATTGGATATAATAAAGTCTTTGGATATTATATTGAGGTTACAAATTCTAATCTTGATATTATCCCTCAAGACTATATCCGAAAACAAACCCTGACAGGCGGAGAAAGATTTATTACAGAAGAACTCAAAAAACACGAAGATGACGTTCTTTCAGCACGTTTTAAATCAACAGAGTTAGAGTACAAATTGTTTACTGATTTTAGGGAATATTCAAAAGAATATGTACAAAGAATAAGAGAAATAGCCCAAGCCGTTGCGACTGCAGATGTTATAAATTCATTAGCACAAGTTGCAGTTGAAAATAATTATTGCTGCCCCGAAATTGATAATTCTGATGATTTTATTGTAAAAAACGGACGACATGCTGTTTTAGAAAAAATATTACCGCTTGGCGAGTACGTACCAAACGATTTGGAATTAAAATCAAATTCTGTCGATACTACACAATTTATGATTTTAACAGGTCCTAATATGGCTGGTAAATCAACATATATGCGCCAAAATGCACTTATTTTAATACTTGCACAAATCGGTTCTTGGATTCCTGCAGATTATGCTAAAATCGGTATCACGGATAAAATTTTTACACGAGTCGGAGCAAGCGATGATTTGACGTTGGGACAATCTACCTTTATGGTTGAGATGATAGAAACATCATATATATTAAATTCTGCGACCGAAAACAGTTTCATTTTGCTTGACGAAATCGGCAGAGGAACAAGTACTTATGACGGTGTTGCAATTGCTTGGTCAGTAGCAGAATATATCGCAACAAAAATTAAAGCAAGGTGCATATTTGCAACCCATTATCACGAATTAAATGTAATGACAAAAACCTATCCGCAAATCAAGAATTACAGAATTACAATTTCTGAGCAAAACGGTGAAATTGAATTTTTAAGAAAAATTGTACAAGGCGGAGCAAGTAAAAGTTACGGAATACAGGTTGCAAAAATGGCAGGACTTCCCGCCACAGTTATCAAGCGTTCTCAGGACTTAATGATAAAAATGCAAAAAGATTTTTCAAATAATTTAGCAACCAGAAAAAAATCAAATTCTGATAATGACGAATTTTTGCCTCAACTATCCCTGTTTGGACAATAGCTAAAGATTAAAATTTGTAAAAAAAGTATATAACATTTGCCAAAAATAATCTTGATGTGGTTTCATGCTAAAGGGAAGGAAGAATGCTTAATCCGGTAGACCAGACATCAGGACATATCAGTACAAGTATATTCTACATTAACGATTACCATGGAAAATCCATAAACATGGAGCGTACAATTACTGCTTCTAATGCTTTTGATGCTAAATACAAATACCGTCCGGATGTAGACACTCTAAAGCTTTCCTCTGGCGATATAATGATTGGAGAGGATTTCAAAACAAATCAACTTGCAGTACTATTTCAAAAAATGATTGGTATAAGAGCCTCTGCTGTCGGAAATCACGAATTTGACCTGCAAGATAAAGCTGGGACGATTTTACCTTTAATATCCTATAATCTTGTAGCGGCAAACATAAAAATAAATCCGAGAAATCCATGGCATGGCAAAGTCAAATCTTCAATTATTGAAGAGAAAAACGGGCATAAGTACGGAATTATCGGAACGACACCAATTGATTTATTTAAACGCTCAAAAGAAGGTGTAATTCAACGTGATATTCAAGTTAGCAAAGTAAAAGAAACCATAGATGATGTACAAAAAGAAACAGAGAAACTCCAAAAACAAGGAATAAACAAAATCATATTAGTATCTCACCTTGGGTACACAATGGATAAAATAATAGCAAAACAAACTCAAGGCATCGACGTAATATTGGGGGGACACTCTCATGATTTGATTTTTGATGTAAAAGAGGGTAAAAACTTATTTTATTCAAAAACCGGAGAACCGGTAGTTATAACCCAAGCAGGAAGAGATGGTAAAAATTTTGGTGTTCTGAATGTAGAATTTAACAAAGATGGACTGATTAGAAAAGTACAAAATAATGTCGGATATACCAGAGCCTTCAGGCGTAGTTCACCTGCAAAATATATATTTGATAAAATTTTTGGAGCAAGAGAAACGTACGGATATATAAAATCTGCACCTCCGCCATTAACCAGCGACTTAACAGAACCTAATCCGCACGCATATTTTATTACGGATTGCATCAGAAAAGATTTAGATTGCGATATCGCAATTTTGCCATCACCAAATATTAGAGGTAATTTTGAATCCGGTAAAGTTGATTCCAGAACGTTAGCTGACATTTTGCCATTTAAAAATAAATTATATAAAATGAGCTACAGCGAAAAAGATTTGGTTGATGCTTTTAAAATGGCTTCAAAATCCTTCACAAATGTTGCGAATAAACCGGGTATTTTTTATGCCTCAGGAATTAAATATCAGGTAACAACCTCCGGAAAACTGTTAACAATGCACTATATAGACAAAAACGGCATTGAAACAAAGATTGATATAAATAATCCAAAAACTGATAAGTATTATACAACAGTTCTTAATGACTATTGTGCATTAGGAAATGACGGCTTTAAAAATCTTAATCAGCCTGAGAGGACACTTGAAAAATATCCTTTTGATGCAACAAAATGCGTTATTTCAGTTATGAGCAAATTAAAAGACCCTGTTGAGTTGTATGATGATGGAAGAATACAAATTATTCCTGATTAAAATTATCAAATTCTTTACCGGAACTGTTTATAAATTTTTCTTTTACAATTTTTGCCAAACCCAAGCTAAATACATATTTGAAGATTACAAACACATAAGATGCAACGCATAAACAAATTAACGTCGCACAAAGCTTTTGTGTCGGATCTTTTATTGAAAAAACCCAATCAAAAAATCCAATTAAAGCAAAAACCGGTAATGCAGCTACTATACAAAATTCTATAAAAAATTTAATCACATCCATCATTGATTTATTTAAGTATTTTATTATTGTCCAAGGGAAAAATATCTCTTTTCGCCCCTTAAAATCATAAGCATAATTAATAAACACCATAAACACAAACGGAGTTAAACACAGCATTACAGAAGAGAAAATATAAGATGCCACAGAATTTTTAATTACGGCAAGAACACCACCACCGACTACAGAAACAACAGTATAATAAAATTGCCAAAGTATAAATATCGGAAGCATTTTAAAAAAGACTGAATAAGAATCTGATTCTAGTTCCGGCAGTTCTGTTGTATTTTCATTCATAACTTTATGTATAAACACATATTCATAGCCAAAGAGTAAAAAAAGCAGACATACACCAAAAAATAACTCTAAAAACAATTCGACATTGGTAATTTCTACCGTGGTAATAAATGAATATATCAAATTATTTCCAAAAGCAGATATTACATTATTCCACATCAAAACAATTAACCCAATTATTGAAAAAAGAGTTATATGTCTTTTAGTGGCATTTTCACCGGAATATAACAATTTTAAATACTTTAATGCTTCCATTTCACCTCTTTATATTCAATTATACATTAAAACAATAATTGTGTTAAATATAAATTTTTGATATAAAAATTAATGAAAAATTGCTTCGATAATTCTTTTTGCCACGCTGTTTTTTTTGAATGGTTGTTCTATTTTTGCAATCCACATAGCACGTTCCATTTGATGATTATAAGCCCTTATCCAGCTTTTAATTATCCTTTTTGGTTTATGAACCGATGGTCCTGAACTGGCTCTTAATTTTCTATAATAAGCAGAATCTAAATCTGACAAATTACGCTTAGAAGCTCTTGTTATATATATTCTATCCCTGGTTGCATTAACTGCAGCTCTGTACATTCTAACTATCATATTTGGGGTATTCCTTCTTTCTTTTAATATTTTACGGGGTAAAAAACAGGTCTTTACTTATAGTAAAGACCTGTTAAACAATTTATTAGCAGCAACTTCCTGCAGAGCAGCTACAATTTAATTCGCCGCAACCGCATTGGCAACCTAATGCCTTAACTGCTTCTTCCATACGAACTTTAATACGTCCGTCTACTGCAATACCTTCACCTGTTTTTTCAGAAATCAACAATGGGTTGATGTCTAATTCATCAATGAAGCTGAAATCATGAACTAATTGAGATAATCTCAATAGAGTTTCTTGAATTTGATCCATTTGAGCAGGAGTTGTACCTCTTGCACCTTCTAACAATTTGTATGCCTTAACTGATTTAATCATTTCTTGAGCATCAACATCTGTTAAAGGCGCAATTCTGAAGGTTACGTCTTTCATAACCTCGATAAATACACCACCTAAACCAAACATCATCATTGGTCCGTATTGAGGATCTGTTGCAATACCGCAAACCATTTCACGATTACCTTTAACCATTTCTTGAATGATTACACCTTCTAATCCGTCTAACAAACCTTTTGCATCAAGTTTAGAAATAAGGTCTTGGTATTCAGCTCTCAATTGTTCTGCAGACTGAATATTTACTCTTACTCCGCCTACATCAGTTTTGTGAGATGTTGTTTTTGATGTCATTTTCATAACAACAGGGTATCCGATAGAATCAGCTATTGAAACTGCTTCATCTTCTGTTGTTGCAAATCCTGATTTACATACTCTGATACCATAAGCATCTAATACATCAATAGATTCTCTTGTTGTTAATTGAGCTCTGCCTTCAGTCAGTGATTGCTTAATAATACTTTTAGCTTTTTCATGATCAACATCAAATACAGGGATTTTACCTTCCGGTCTTTCAATCCATTTTCTTTGTTGATTTAATCTGTTAAATCCGTCAGCAGCTTCTTCTGCGTACATGAAAAATGGCATATTAACATCCATATCAGATAATGCTGTAAAGAATTCTGATTTAGTCATAAACACACCGATAACAGGTTTTTGAGGATTAGCTGCTTTAATTTCCATAACGGCTTTTGCAACATCGATATCTTTCAAACCTAAGAACGGTAAGTAGATTACCATAATCATATCAACGTTAGGATCAGCTATAACTGTTTCTAATGTTTGCTTATAGTGTTCGATAGGAGCTGATGCAATCATATCGATTGGGTTTTTAACTGATGC
>CACXCI010000045.1 GCA_902766105.1 uncultured bacterium | reverse complement strand
TCCTTGTACTACAGACCCAAACAGTTTGGAATGTTGTCAGACTATATCACCCCCATCAACAACATGCTGTTCAAATTATCCGTCACTACCGGGCTGTACAGTAACACCACCCCCGCCATCAGACCCTTGTACATCAGAACCTAAAGGATTGGCATGTTGCCAAAAACAGGGTGTAACTGATACGAATAAATCATGGTGTTGTACTTTTGATGCTATTAAAAATTCGTCTCAATGGTATTATACATGTCACCAAGCTCTTTCTACAAAAGTAACTTGGGAGGTTGCTCTTCCTCCGTCTTATGGTAGTCAGTATACTGTGCAATTTTATGCGTATGGTTATCATAATCTACCTGGGAGTTTTTATGCAACAATATCTCATACCGCATTAGGTTCAAATCCTAGTATGGGTGGTACAAGTACAACAGGATGTACACAGCCTAGTGCAAATTATCAAGCAGAAAGCACGTATTACCCAGCTCAAATCAAGACTTTCACAATTTCCTTTGGTGGTAGATACTGTGGGATGGGTGATATAACTTGCAAAATTTATTACAATGGTAAGCTTGTAGGTAATTCTTGTAATGGTAGTACGTACATACAACCCTAATACTGGATAGCTGATAGGTCGGGTTTTAACCCGACAAAACTTGTAGATATTTCTCTTGATTGTTGCGCGCCTGCCGGTCGCTCGCAATGACAATATAAAAAATTTCATACGGTAAATGTGCGAAAGCACTTTTACCCTCGCTGCCAGAGAATTAACCGTTCTCTGGCTTTTCCTATGTAAAGAACTCCTCCCCTCGATGAAGGGGAGGTTGGGAAGGGTGAGCTGATATGATTAAATTTGTCAGCGTAGCAACGCCGACCTACTATCAATACCCACCCTAACCCTCCCTAACAAGGGAGGGAACATGTCATTCTGAACGTATGTGAGGAATCCAGCTTTTGTATATTAAAATCATACCTCACCCTACCCCTCTCCTACTCTTTAGGAGAGGGTGTTTCCTGCGTTCATTATTGTATATTATCGGTTTTCAAATATTTAACCATTACAGAACATATTGCAGGAATTAGAGAAATTACAACAAGTACGGGAACAATACTTGTAGCTTGTGCAATATAACCAATCATAGACATTGCGATTGCAACTATTCCCCACGAAAATCCGTTTATAAATCCGCCAATAATACTTTTATATTGTGGTAAAACTTTTTGTGCCATGCTCATTGTAATTGGTGTTGCAAACATTGTTACAAAACCCGTTAAAGCATATATTATAAATGATATTGTCGGATGAGATTTGTATGTTATCATAAATAAAATCATCATAGGAAATGTCATTATCATTGAAAAATAAAATACGTTAGCTGTACCGATTTTCTTTTCAAGTTTTGGACTAATAAGTGAACTTATACCACCTAAAAAGATAAAACAGAATAATGCAAGTCCGATTTGAAATTTTGAATATCCCATCGATTTCCATAAAAATGGTAAAAGTATTGAACATGATGTCTGAACAAGTGATTTTAAAAGTGCAATAATATTTAAAATATTCAGTTGTCTGTTTGATAATATATCTTTTATTGCTTTGATAAAATTTAATTCCGGTTTTTTCTCTGCTGTTGCTGAAAATTTCGGCACCATTTTAAACATCAATAATGCCCAAAAAATGCCTAATATCGCTAAAAATGGCATTTTATCAAGACCAAAGTATTGAGCAATTGTTGAGGATAATAAAGGTCCTAAAGAAAAACCTAAAGTCCCGAAGGCTATGAAAATTCCCATATTTCTAACTGTGTCTGAGGTTGAAAATTTTGAAATCAACCCTAATGATTGAGGATGAAATAGACTTGAGCCAAGACTTCCGAATATAATGCAGAGAATCATTATAGCCAGATTATTAACGGCAGGTGCTATTGAAATAAATATTGCCGTACAAATCAAGCCCCAAAATATTAATGCACGTTTTCTCATACTGTCTGCAAAAAATCCGAAAAATGGCTGTAATAATGATGAAAAAATATGCGAACAGCTCAAAATTATTGTAGCAACAGGCATGGAAATTCGTACCTGCTCTGCTATAAATGGCATAATTGGGTTTAAAAATCCTGTGTAAATATCATTTATAAAATGCCCGCCACAGAACCATATTTGTGGCTTTCGTTCTTCTTTTTGGTATATCATAATCTAATTTTGGCATTAAAAATTTTTAAAATCAATTGTAAAAATTGACTAGCAAAAAATAAAATTTTTTGATTTAATGTAATCATTGGAGGTTTCTTTTATGAAAATTAATTTTACACCGCTAAGTTTATATGGAAAATGTTATACCCCGAATAAAATCGCATTCAAAGGTTTAGACAATTATATGTCGGATGTGTCTTATGATATGTGTGATAGATTTGAACATGAAGATGATTATGCGCCGAATTTGTATCAATACGCCGAGTTGGCAGATCATGAAACAAAGTTCCGCAATCTTCCTAAATCTCATCAAGATAAATTAAGAGAAATGTCTTTTGTCGATTATATAGCAGGTTATGATGAGCCTGATGACGGAGATGATTTTTTAGAAAAATTAACATATTAAATGAAATTAAATAAATTACAGGGGAAAAGAGAAGGAAAGTTTTGATAAACTTTCCGTTTCTTTATATTTATATTTTACCAGTTTGTTCTGGTCAAAGTTTGTTTCCCGTTTTTGTCATACATCTTTTCTTTGTACCAAATACCTTGAAATTCTTTATCCGGTCCGTACATGTATTGTAAATCCTTAGATACAAAGTATATAGCACTTTTTAGCTGACCTTTTCTGTTATACTGCATTGAGGTATAAGGATAATTTGGGTATTCTTTTGACATAACATCTGTATAGTACAATTTACCAAATGCTGTGTAATAAAACGCATTTGTTGGATTATCCTTATATTGAATAGCATACATTACAAGAGTATTCTTTTTAAAATAGAAAGCACAGTATTTTGCATCTTCATCTTCTGTTACTCCGTTATTGGTAAGAAGGTAATGATGTTTGTATTCTTTGTCTTTGTAGTATTGTGCATATTGTTTTTTAAATTCACCCTTATCAAAATATATATTAGAGGTGTTGTTTTCAAACAGTAAATCTTTGTATTTTGCTATTGCTTCATCCCTTTGAGCTTGTGTAATATCCAGCCAGTCAAATTTAACTTCGGCTTGCATTGTCTTTGTTGTATTATTAATATTTTGTTCTGCATTTGGTTGTTCGATATCATCTAAGCTCACAATATTTTCAATTGAATATGCGCCTTGAAACAATCCTAAGGTTAGTAGTGCGGTTAATGTTAAAATAAAATTTTTCATACTTTTTCTCCTAAAACTTATTATTTAAAACTTTATATGCTGTGCGTAACTTTATTGAAAATAAGTTATCTCCGTCTTGAAACAGTTGATTTTCATTAACGGCGTATTCTTCTGCAGAAAATTCTCCGTCAATCACAAAACCGACAAATTTACCGTTATCATCATGTGTGGCTTTTGTACATAGTGCATATAAGTACGCAGCCATATCTTGTTTATCTATAAGATTGTCCCCTTGTTTTTCTCCGTGTGATGCTATTTTGTTAAAAGCATTGCGTATTTGTTTTTTTATTTTTGTCATGTAGTCTATATTGTGGGTAAGACTATATCTGCTGAATCTGTGTTTTATGAGGTAAGTCTCATATTGTTGATAATCAAGTTTCCCTGTGAGGTTTTTTGTTTCTCTTGCTATATATAGCAAATAAGAAATTGCTAAGTTATTAATCTCTTGTTTTATGCGTTGGTCAATTTCTTTAATATCTTCAGATGTTTTGTCAGCTTTTTTTACAAGCTCCTTCCAGGATTTGGACATAACTTGGTATGGCTTTGCTTTAGGGTTTGTTATGCCTGTTTGGTAAACCATATTATCAATTTCAGTCGCAAAAGCTTCTCCCAGTTCGGCATTTGCTCCGGACAATTCTTTTAATAATGATGTGATATTATTTTTTTCAAAGTTTTGCATCAGGTTACCTTTAGCTTATATCCCAGCGTCCGCATGTTCCTCCCCAGCGTGCGATAATGTTTCCTTTTACGTCTTTGATTTTTTCAACATGTTGAACTTCATCAACGCCTTCAACGATTGTAATAACCTCACAATTGTTTGAACAACCGGTACATGTACATGTAATGGAGGAAAAGTGCATATCAGCGACATTCCAGCCTTTAAATTTTGTTGCATCTTCTGTATATTGATGGTTTTCCATAGCTAAAAGAGCTGCGCCTATCGCCCCCATTGTTTGGTGGTTATCAGGTACTACAATTTTTGTGTTTAGGGCTTCTTCAAAAGCCTTAACCATACCTGAATTTGTTGCAACACCGCCTTGGAATGATACTGTCGGTAAAAGTTCTTTTCCTAATGCCAAATTTGATAAATAATTTCTGACAAGAGCCTGACAGAGTCCATACAGTAAATCTTCTACAGGATAACCAAGTTGTTGTTTGTGAATTAAATCACTTTCTGCAAAAACTCCGCAGCGACCTGCAATTCTTGCAGGATTTGTAGATTTAAGAGCTGTTGCACCAAATTCTTCTATCGGAACATTCAATCTTTGTGCCTGATGGTCTAAAAAGCTTCCCGTTCCGGCTGCACAAACCGTGTTCATAGCAAAATCCGTTACGATACCATCTCTTAAAATAATTATTTTACTGTCTTGTCCGCCGATTTCCAATATTGTTTGAACTCCGGGGATGTTGGTGCTTGCGGCAACTGCGTGAGCCGTTATTTCATTTTTTACAACATCAGCACCAACCAGTGAGCCTGCCAAAGCTCGTCCTGAACCGGTTGTTCCGACACCTTTTACATCATAATCCGTTAATTTTTGTTCGTATAATCTGCTCAAACCTGTTTGTACAGCCATAACCGGTTTACCGGCCGTTTTTAGCATTACGCTGTCAACATATTTTCCTGTCTCATCTACAAGTGCTAATTTTGTGGTTACTGAACCTACATCTATCCCTAAATATACTGTTAAACTCATGTTTTATTCCTTTACTATAACAGTTTTATAATAGCATGAATAAACCAAGATTTACAATATATTATGAACTCCTTATAACATATCCCAATAATGTGCATAATCTATTATTGCTTTATCATTTTTCTTGTATTTTTCATGTTTTAAATATCGTTGCTTGAGTATAGAGTAAATCTTGTTTAAATCATCTTTTCTAGTACATTTTAGGACATGTTTCATTTTGTAATATGTTACATTTTTAGTCATTTGCAAAATATAATTTGCGATATTTTCCAGTTCATTTTCTTCAAAATCTGATAATACCCAGGTTATCAGCATTTTTTTATAATAAATTTTTAGGTACATAATTGTTAGTTATAATTTTAAGAATTACAAATTATTACAAATATTATCTTACAATATAATAATATTATATTGCAAGTAGGTAATTTTCATCTTTAGATAATTAAAATTATACTTACAATATGTATATAGTTAATTTATATAATATTCGTTGGAACAAAAAATATACACAAGATGAAATAGTAAAAGCAACAGGTCTGAGCAAGAAAACTGTTAGTCAATTGTTTAGCGGAAGGCATTATAATTATAAATTAGATACTTTGGAAATTATTGCTAAATTTTTTAATTGCAAAATTCATGATATTTTGATTGAGGTTAAAGACTCATAAATGCTTTAATAAACCTCAAAATAAGTAATTGTCGCATATATACTGACTTGGCGACGAGATTTGTATTTTGTTATCCCAAAATACATTGTTTACATTATTACACTTTTTTAAATTTTAGATTATACTTATTTTATGAGAAAAATTATAATTACTTTACTGATGATTTCATTTTTGATACCAATGTCAATGAATACGGCTGGTGCGTCATTGGTATCAGACAGAAAATACAGAGCAGAGCAGCGTCAGGAAAACAAACAAAATCTCAGACAAATTAAGGATTTGTTTAAAGTTCATGACAGGTTTGCAAACGAGCATGATTTGAAAAATTTAGAAATTTTGTATGCCGATAATTTCGTTAATAATGACGGGTTTAACAAAGAAGTTTATTTTAAAAGTGTTGAAACAACGTGGGAATCTTGCAAGGATATAACGTACACTACAAAAATTAAAAACATAACAATAAATGGAGATTATGCAGATGTAGAGGTTGAAGAAACGGCATCCGGAACAATTATTGATCAAATTTTTGACCAGCCTCCGATAGCGGGAGAAATTCATTCAAAATCTCAGGGTTTTTATCATCTTGTAAAGATTAATGACAAATGGTATATAAAAGGTGAAACTGCGCTAACTGATGAATCATCTTTGTTATATGGTGATGCGAGATTTATGAATATAGAATTGTTGGCTCCGGGGCAGGTTTCGGCCGGTGAAACATATTCGGTATTGTTAAAGGTTGATGCTGATAAAGATACTTATATCATAGGTTCAATTGATCATGATCCGGTTACATATCCTACAAATACTCCTAAAAATGAATTGAGAGCCTTAAATACATCTCAAATGCTTGAAAGATATATCAAGGCAAATACAGATAATATCAATGAATATGCCATGGCATCTATTGCTATATCAAAAATGAAAAAGTTTAATTCTGAGCATTTGAGAGTTTATATGACAGGTCTTGCATGTGTTATGAAACGTGTAAATGTTATACCGAAAAATAATTTTATAAAACTGGAAAATGAGGAATAATATGAATTCACAGGTTGGTAAATATTTATTTTTAATATGTTCTTTTATATTTTGGTTATTTTTGGCTTTATTTTCATCAAAATTGATAGTTGATAATTTAACCTCAGGACATCATTATTCCAATTTAGTCTTTAATCTTCACTATCTGAAAAATTCGGGGGCGGCTTTCAGTTTGCTTCAAAATGCAAGAGAATTTTTGATAATAGTTTCTATTATCGCAACAACATTATTGTTCATGTTTGTACATCACAATATCAGAAGCATACATTATATTTCTATTTCTTTTATTGCTCTGTTGAGTGCCGGTATTATGAGCAATTGCCATGAACGAATTGTTTTGGGTTTTGTTAGAGATTATATTCAATTAAAATTTATAAATTTCCCTATATTTAATGTTGCAGATATTTTTATTACAATCGGTGTAATCGCATTGGTGGTTATTTTACTTGCATATAAAGGAAAATAACTTATGTTGCTTGTTGTTGATGAAAATAATGATGGTGTAAGGCTTGATTTATATTTATCAGAATTATATGAAGGGGTTTCCCGTTCAAAAATTCAAAGTGCAATTAAATCGGGAAAAGTTTTGGTGAATGGTCAGGAGAAAAAATCCTCTTACATTTTAAAAGAAAATGACAAAATTGAGTTTGAAAAACTTATAACAGATGAAATTGTAAAAATTGAACCTGAAAATATTCCGTTAGAGATTGTTTGGGAAGATGAAAATATGGCGGTAGTTAATAAGCCGTCGGGCATGTTAACTCATCCGACTCCGATTGAAATGTCCGGAACTTTGGTTAATGCACTATTATATAAATATGGTGAAAATTTATCTGATTTGAATGGTGAATTCAGACGAGGAATTGTACACCGATTAGACAGAAATACCTCGGGACTTTTAATGATTGCCAAAAATAATCAAACCCATGAATATTTGGCTAATCTTATAAAAAATCATGAATTAACAAAAAAGTACCATGCTGTGTTAAAGGGAGTTTATCCAAAAGACGATGATGTAATAGAAGAACCTATTGCAAGACATAGAACTCAGCCTCACAAAATGGCTGTATATCCTGATGGAAAACCAAGCAAGACTATATTAAAAGTTCTAGAAAGGTTTAATGAGGCAACTTATGTCGAATTAACGCTTATTACAGGCAGAACTCATCAAATAAGAGTTCATACAAGTTATAAAAAATACCCGGTATATAATGATTCTTTGTATGGGGCAGGACAAGGAAAGGTCAAAACTGATGAGCAGGTTTTGCAATCTTTTTATCTTAGATTTGCAAAACCAAATTCAGATGAGATAATTGAAATAAAGATAGAACCTGATGAAAAATTATCTAAGGTTTTAACGTATTTTAGAAATAGGAGAGCTTAAAAATGAGAAGAGTATATCTGATTTTGAGTGTATTAATTTTATTATGTTTTATATATCTTATAATTGTAAATTTTAACAATAGTATAGATTTACAGCTTTTGTACAGTCCGTTGCTAGATGCCCAAACAAAAGCAGAAATGACTGAACAAGGATCATATTTAATACAGACAATGAGTGTTTCTTTATACACAATTTTGGTGCTTATTGGTGGTGTTTTTGCCGGTGCGGGGACAGTTTATATGTTTTTATCGCTTCAGAATGATAAAGTGAAAGCATATCAAAGAGAACTTGAAAAAACATCAATCTCAGGGGCAAATAATGCTTCAAGAGTTGAGGTTTTGGAAGCAAAAATTCAAACACTTGAAAAAGCGTTCAGTACAGTAGTAGATGAACGAACTCAATTGGAAATTGAAATAAAATCGCTAAATGCGGAAATTGATAATATGCGCAAAAACAAATAAAAATGTAAAAATTTCTTTAAAAATACATTTTTTCAACTAAATTTATTACCAAGTTTTTGAATTTTTCTCTGACTTTGTTTGTTGTTTGGATAACCTCATTGTGAGAAAGTTTTTTTGTTGAAACTCCGCTTGCAAAGTTTGATATACAGCTTATACCAATTACCTTCATTCCGCAGTAATTTGCTACAATTGCTTCAGGAACGGTTGACATTCCTGTTGCATCTGCACCCATAAATCTTGCAGCTCTTATTTCTGCGGGAGTTTCATAGCTTGGACCTGTTGATGCCATATAAATACCGTGTTTTATGTCCATTTTTAAATCTCTTGCGATAGCATCTACAAGTTTAATCATATTTTTGTTATAAATTTCGGACATATCAGGGAAGCGTGTTCCTAAATCATCATCATTAACGCCGATTAGAGGATTTGTTCCCATGTTGTTAATATGGTCTGTTATTACCATTAAATCTCCGGGGCGGAAGCTTTTGTTTACTGCGCCTGCTGCGTTTGTGATTATTATAACTTTTACTCCGAGTTTTTTCATAACTTTTATCGGGTATGTTATTTCCTGCATAGAATGACCTTCATAAAAATGGTTTCTTCCTTGCATCATAACAACTTTTTGATTTCCGATAGTTGCAAATACCAGCTGACCTTTATGACCTTCTATTGTTGATTTGGCAAATCCGGGTATTTTTTCATAAGGTATTGCATATTCACAAAACTCATCAGCTAAAACTCCCAAACCTGAACCTAAAACTATTCCTATTTCAGGCTTAAAACTATCAGTGTATGTTTCAATATAATCTAAAGTATCTTTCATCATAACTAAATAACTCCTAAACTTACAAAAATACACAAAAACTCAATAGCTTTTGTGTATTTTTAAATTTTATTAACCTACTAATCTGTTGTCATCAGCTTCTGATGCTTTAACCATCAAAGCGTGTTCTACAGGATTTTCTCTTGAATATGTGGTTTCGTGAGTATCATCAAAACCAAAATCTTCACGAGCTTTTCTTGCTTGATTTTCGTCAACAATTTTCTTTGCAAGTTCAGCTATTTCATATACCAATTTGTATCTGTTATCTGAATTTTCGTTTAAATCCCACGCTACTTTAATTATTTGATCCATTTATTAAAACCTCACTTTTTGTCTATATCTCAATAATATAACACAAATAATTTTTCTGCAAGGGGGTAAATTATAAAGTCATTCAGCGTATGACGGTTGTTGAAAATCTGTTGTGAAAATCTCCGGCAAGCAATAAAAAGATTCTTAAACAGGTTTAGAATGACAAAGATAACTTCATCTCCTCAGCAGAAGAGGGTATGGTGAGGTATGAACATGATGCTCTACAACATCATACCTCATCTGCATATGGCACCTTCTTCTCTCTGGAAGAAGGAAATATACTCAAAAGCCTATTGGCTAATTTCTTTATACATTCTTAAATATTCTGCAGCACTGCGTTTCCAAGAAAAATCTGCTTCCATGGCGGATTTTCTCATTGCATTAAATACGTATTTATCCGTATAAACATACAAAGCGCATTTGATAGCATTTAGCATATCCCATCCGTTATAAGCCCAGAATTTAAAACCGTTGGAATTATCGAGAGGATAACCTGTTACGGTGTCTTCTAACCCTCCTGTTGCTCTTACTATAGGTAATGAACCGTATCTCATTGCAATAAGCTGACTCAAGCCGCAAGGCTCAAATTTTGACGGCATAAGGAAGAAATCACTTCCTGCGTATAACAGATTTGCTAAGTTCCCGTCGTAACCGACAAAAGTTCTTATGTTTGGTGTGTTATTTGATAACCATATAAATAAATTTTCATAATCCTTGTTTCCGCTACCGATAAATATGAAATCTGCTTCCAGATTTTGTAATTCATTTTGCATATCTCTTATTAAATCAATACCCTTTTGTTCAACTAGTCTGGAAATCAAAGCTATAAGAGGTCTTTGAGGATTATATTTAAGCCCGAAATATTTGCATACAGCCTTTTTATTTATTTCTTTTCTTTCTTCGAAATTACTTACATCATAATTTGAAATAAGAGCTTTGTCTGTTTTGGGGTTAAATACGGTATAATCAATTCCGTTAAGTATTCCTTTTAATTTATAAGTTATTCCTCTAAGGGTGTAGTCCATGTTTTCACCGTATTCAGAACCTAAAATTTCTTTTGCATATGTTGGAGAAACTGCTACTACCCTATCTGAATACAAAATTGCACCCTTCATCCAATTTACCCTGTTATAATGTTCGCAACCCCATTGGTTGTATACAATATCTTTTCTCATATTTGCGAAATCTAAAACATCTTCAAACCAAATACCTTGGTATGCAAGGTTGTGGATTTCAAATACACACTTTGTTTTTGAGAAAAATTCATCAAATTTATAATTTGAGTGAAGATACATTGGAATCATTGCTGTGTGCCAGTCATTTGCATGAATAACATCAGGTCTAAAATTCAGATCTTTAGCATATTCCATAACAGCAAGAGAAAATGAAATATATCTTTCATGTTCATATCTTGGGTCTAAGTATTTTGGGTAAACCTCATTAAAACAAGAAAAATACCAGTCATTTTTAACAAAAAATACGTTAATATTTGTTCCGGGGAGTTTTGTTATATAAAGATTAAATTTTTGGGGATAATTCCCAAAAGTCAGCCATTTTTCGGAGTTTTCAAGTTCTTTTATTCCGAATTTTTCTTTATCTATACAACCGTGTAGTGGTGTAAAAATTGCAATTTCAGCATCTTTTTCAAGTTCTTTTGGTAAACTGCCTACAACATCAGCAAGACCGCCTGCTTTTGAAAAGGGTGCTACCTCTGCGGCTGCAAATAAAATCTTCATATTGCCTCTCTTTCGTTACGTAATAAATTCTTATAACTGATATTTTGTATTTTTATGAAAAAAATTCATTTGGATTAACGATATCAATATCATTTTCAGTTACGGAATTTTCGTTTCCTTGATCTGATACACTCTCTTCTTGGTATTGAAGAATATTTGAGCCTGTTTGTTCAAAAGTTTTATTTTGTTCTTTATGTTGTAATGGCTCAACTATCCTATTTGCATTTTCCTTCAGAATTTTTTTAATGTCAATATTCAGATTAAAATTAAGATTATATTTTTGAACAATTACAGATGCTTGATTCATACATATTTGAGCTTGTTCTGTTGAATTTGTACACATCAGAACTTTATACATATTGACTTTATTCAGCATTGTCATATAGTTGCTGGTAATACCGTTTTTCTCCATTTGGATGTCAGAATTGTTCAAAACTCCGTATGCAATATCAAATTTCCCTTCTTTGATATATAAAATACTCATTATATACCATGCAATATGTGAAATAGCGTGCATACCTTTGAGATTTGCGTATTTAACTATTTTAGAAAGTATTGCAGAGGATTTAACAAACGAGTTTAATTCAACGTAGGCATAACCAATCATTAAATCGGCGAACAGTTCAAACTGAAACATCATACTTTCGTGGGCAATAAGTTTTGCTTTATAAATTTCCTGAGCAAATTCGTTTGGTTTTCCTTTATATTTAGTAAAGGCATTGATTATATGATATAGAATTCCGGAAAACATGTCATTACCTATCATTTTGGCATTGACTGACGAACTTTGACCTTTTATCAGATTTTGAAGTTGTATAAAAATTGAATATGAATCAGGAATAAACGGTAACAGTTTCTTTGTTATATCCAAAAATTCCGTAACATCTTCTTTAAGGGTTATGATATCAACTAATGCAATATATCCGATACATTCTGTTATTAGGAATATAAAATCATCTCTTGTTACAACGGAATCAGAATAATTGATAGAATTTATTTTTTCTGCATCCAGTACATTTAATACATTATAGCCAATATCTAAGCAATCACTGTACGCTCCGATATTGAATAATATTTTTACATATATAACCGACATCAATAAATAATATAAATTGAAAGCAGGAGATGTCGGATCTATTGAGGAATTTTCCAATGAGGACATAACACTATGGGTTAAATTCATAGCATATAAATAGTCCCCATGTGCCATTGCCCCTTGAATCATTTTTGTACACAAGTTTATGTAGCGCTGTGAATCTCCTTTATTTTGCAATTTTACAAGAGTTTCTTCCGCCAGTTCTCTGGTTTCATCAGGATTGTATTCATACATATTATTTGCAACATTTTCGTACAAAGATATTTTGTATTTCTGTAAATCATTATCTGACCAGTTTGTTGCATATTTATCAAGCGATTTAAGGATTTCAGATGAACAATTCAGATATGATGTAAAATCTCCCATTGAAAGATTGATATTTGCTAATTTTTCCCATTCAAAAATAACTTTTTCACTATTCTGAGCAACATCATATAGATATGCTTTCACAGGGTCGGGCATATTTTCAATGTATATTTTCTCGAATAATTCCTCTGCGATTGCCTTTATTTCATTTGGCTTAACGACTTCAAGCAGGCATTGTCGTATAATGTTGTAGTTCGAGAAATAAATACAATTATTATAAGAATAAATATATCCCATTCCGGCAAGCTCTTCGCCTATTTTTTCCCAATCTTTTATTCCAAGTGATACAATTGTTTTTTCATCAATTCTTGTACCTAAAAGTACAAGCATTGTTAAAAATTTCATAGCTGTCTTGTTATCTTTTAGCAAATTCAATCTGCGTTTAATTAATTTATCCAATCCTGACGGCATTATGATGGTTTTTGGATTTACCATCATAATGGAGTTTTCCGTATATTCATAAACTCCGGATTCAACAAGATACTGGATTGCAAAATCTAAAAACAAGGTGCTGCCGCAAGCATATTTTGCAATTCTTTGAAAATAAAAATCATTTAATACATTTCTATAGAAATCCACATCTAACCCTATAATTGTTTCAAAAGGAGTAGATGTTAGAGAAACTTCTGTATAATATGGTCTTGACAATAAGAAGTGCATTTTTTTATGTAATGAAAAATCTTTGTCATACGAAATTAAATAGCTTATATTCAATTCATCCAAATGGTCAAAAAGTTGTTCCAGAACAAATAATGAACTGGAGTCAATTTTTTCAAAATTTTCTATATAAATCAATGTGTTAGGAATTGCCTGTAGTAATGATAAAAATACTTCGCAATATTTTAATCTGGTTTCTTCCATATTTTGCATTGGTCTTTGAGTGAGAGTAATTAAATCTTTTACCAATCCGGAATTATCAACGCTGGAAAACATTGAAAAATCATTGCTGTCAAACATTTTTTGCGAGATTGTATAGCCAAAAATTGACGATATTAAATCTCTGAAAAATGAATATGGGGAATATTTCATGTCATTATGACAGGTTATCGGTATGACATTATCATATATCCCAAGTTGATCTACTGCGGATAAAACTTTTAGGGTATAAGGTTGATAAATATTAGATGCTTTTATTGCCATTATACCTTTTGGTACTTGCTGCAGGGTATGCGCAATACAATCTAAAACATTTATATTCTCGGTTTTTATAAATTCACAATTGATTTCTTCAAATTTAATCATCTCAATATCATAAATTTGGTCATCTGTTAATTCGTTTTCTTCTTTCAATGTATTTTGAGTAATTTGTTCCTGATTGTTTAATGCAGTTTGGACAAAATTAGGAATCTCTATTTCATCATCCTGCTCTTTAAGGGCTTCATTTCTTAAAATTTCGCCAATATTGACAAACTCTTTCATATCCATTTCATAAAATCTTTTCATAACCCCATCGACCAAAGTAGAACCCAATGCTTCCATTTTATATTGACCTTGATAAACGTCATAGAAACTTTCATCTGTGATTACCTGAAAAGAATCAAGAGCTTTCATTTCTTTTGGTGAACTTTGATAAACCATATTTGCCTGATATTTTGAATCTATATCATAAGGGTTTTTATCAGCATCTCTTTTCATGATGGTAAAATTACATTTTAGGGCAACCCCTTTTTTCTTGAGAAGTTTAACATTTAATTTGGTTATAATGTTTAAAAGACTGATAGTTGCTTTTATAGCGGAATTTGCCGATGCAGAGAGGGTATAATCTTTATTAAAACGGATTATGTAGATATCATTGTTGACAACTTGTCGTCTTACATTGATTGAATTTGTGTAATTTGCAATCAACTCATCAAATTTTTTCCTAAACTTTTGAAATAGTTTGGTTGAACCAAGTTTTGCTTTAACGACGTCGCTATTGGGAAAATCTATTCTTACAATTGCAAAACTGTCTGTGTTAGATTCGCCCAAAACTGCACTAATTTCATTACTATATCCGCATTTTACACATTTCTTGTTTTTTAAAAGGTTAATTTTCCCGCATTTGGCACACTTTGTAACCAAAATTTCGCCGCAAGTTTTACAAACATTTTGTGTATTAACTGTTCGGCAAATTGGGCAAACGATTTTAAGCACCTTTTTGCAATTAGGGCAAACCATTGCGTTTTTATTAATTTCTGCTCCGCATTTTGGACATTCCATAACAGCATAATTATACCATACTATTGTCTATTTTCTCTAATTCAAAAAGAGGATTTATAGTTCCTTTTTATAAATAAAACTTAATATTTTTTTTAAAGCCGGCAAATTAATATTTTTATATGCGTTACAACAGTAAAGTGTAGAAATTTCTGTAATTAATTATGACTAGTAACTATATAAGTGTTAATTTATTAGCAAGAGGCAAAGTATACGATGCCAAAATTGAGCAAGGTTGTTCTTTTGAAAACAATGGTTCAATATATCGTGCCGATGAAAGCGGGAAGTTGAAAATTTATGAAAAAATTAAAGGAGAGTGGAGAACAGCCGATAAAATAAGAATGACAAATTATCAACTTCGTACCTTTAAAGCTGTTGCAAACGGAGTGAGTGAAGAAGGTGATAATATTGTATTAAGTAAAGCTGATTTAAAAAAAGCTATAAAAAATTATAAAAAAGGCGGTTTTATAAAAGCTGTGTCAGAGTTTTTACAACCGGGTTATAAGGCAGATAAAGCCAAGTTATATTCAAAATACAATACAATTTCTACACACGTTACAAATGGTCATGGCAGTGAATCCAATATGTTGTTTGGATTTGGTTCAAAAACAAGCGCTGTTGAAATGTCTCAAATCGCAAATAAGACAGTCATAAAACCGGAGCAGTTAGGTAAAATCCGTAAAACAACAGATGGTGGCGTATACTGGGTTTCTCACAAAGATATTCTTTACAGGATGCCAAGGCAATTTACTGTTTCGGAAAATTCTCAAAACGGAATTTCAATTGCTAATAAATGCGCAGTGTCTTATTTTCGCTTAAAACAAACCAATCCAACTATAGATTTTTCAGAGAATTTACCTGTAGGCTCTAAAGTTAAAATCCCCGGTAAATATTTCGTGAAATCCGGAGCTGTAAACAGTTTTGAAGATGTTGTGAAAGTTACAGGTTTGGATAAGCATTATATTAAGGATATTCTTATAGGAATAGAAGGGAGGCACAGCAAACCCGACTTGAGGGCATATTTTGACGGCGTGGCGGATGAAAAACATCCAAAAGGTTACTTGACTATAGGTTTTGGGCATACAAGCAAAATTAATGGCAAAGTATTATCAGAAAATACCAAAATTACCAAATCTCAAGCTTATGAACTATTAGCTCAGGACATATTAGATGCAAAAATAGATGCAATTGTTTATATGGGCAAAGAAAACTTTGAAAATGCTCCAAAATCTGTTCAAACAGGGATAATTGATATAGTGTTTAATAAAGGAGTTGAACCCTTTGACAGAAATTTCTCTCTTACAAGTTTGTTAAAATCCGATTTGGAAAGAAAAGATTATGTATCTGCTGCTGTTGATACAATTTTGGGAACTGGTTGTAAGGGATTAAAAAAGCGTAATATTTACAGAGCTATAATGTCAATGAGTGATTTGTCTGCTGAGGACAAAAAATCTGCGCTTGTAAAAATGAAACCAATATACGAAGAAACAATAAAATTATATGACGGAGCTGATAAAAGATTTTTGCAACGTGCATGGAGAAATGCTCTGAATGGAAAAACACATGGCTTTTTTACTCTAAGAATGGCTAAAGCATTTATATAGAGCAAGTTCAAATGTTATAATATTTTCAAAAACCGAAATCTGTGTTAATATGTAATTATGAGTATTATTGCGGATGATAATGATTTTAAAAATACAACGATCAGGGAGAAAAAAAATCCTGTTACAAAGCCTGAGATTTTAGAACCTGATAAAAACTTTGAAAATACTATAAGACCAAAAACTTTTGATACATATATCGGTCAATCAGCATTAAAAGATACCCTTAAAATAACAATTGAAGCTGCGAAGAAAAGAGAATTACCTCTGGATCATCTGTTATTTTACGGTCCTCCGGGGTTAGGAAAAACAACACTTGCAGGTGTTATAGCGCAGGAAATGGGTGTAGATATCAAAATAACCTCTGCTCCCGCACTAGAAAGACCTCGTGATATTATAGGAATTTTGATGTCATTACAAGGTGGCGAAATTCTTTTTATTGATGAAATTCACCGTTTAAATAAAGTAGCGGAAGAAATTTTGTACCCTGCGATGGAAGATTTTTATCTGGATATGACAACAGGTAAAAGTCAAACAGTAAAAACTTTGCGTGTACCACTGCCAAAATTTACTTTAATTGGTGCAACAACAAAAGCAGGAGAGCTTTCCGGACCTTTGCGTGACAGATTCGGGATTATTCACAGGTTAGAATTTTATACACATGATGAGCTATCACAAGTCATTAAAAGAACGGCAGAAATTTTAAATATTGAAATTGATAGTGATGGAGCTTATGCTATTGCAAAGCGTTCTCGTGGTACTCCACGTATAGCAAACAGACTTATAAAAAGGGTTAGCGATTATGCTCTTGTCAAATATAACGGTAAAATCAATTCGAAAATTGCTAATGAATCTTTAGATACATTGCAAATAGATAATTTCGGGTTAGATACTACTGATAGAAATTTATTAAAATTGATTATTGAAAAATATGACGGCGGGCCTGTCGGTATAGAAACTATCGCAGCAGCACTAGGTGAAGATGTCAGAACGCTGGAAGATGTTTGCGAACCATTTTTACTCCAAGCAGGATTACTTCAAAGAACTCCCCGTGGCAGAAAAGTTTCTCCTGCCGGATACAGACATTTGGGTTTGAACATTCAAGCGGAAATGTCTCAGCAAAGTTTATTTTAAAAAGTTTATTGAATCAGAACGTAATCTCCACGTTTAACGTGTTTAGCTAATTCTATAACGGCAACATTTGGCAATCTCATACAGCCGCCTGATACAGCTTTCCCCATACTGGTATCATTATCGCCGTTGCCGTGGATAAATTCTCCGATTCTATCGGTTTCCCCTGTTTTAGGATCAACTTGATCCAAAACTATAACTCTTTTACCGTATGGTTTTGGATTTCTCCTTCGTTTAGTTGTGGAAGGTGCTGTTTTAAATGGTGAAACTTCAACGTGAGAAACTTGTCTTATCCCTGTATGCGTAGGACTTGAAGGAGCCCCTTTTGCTATTGAATAAGCAATTTCAGGGTTGCCTTGTTCATCATATTTATATAATCTGCAGCTTGCCAAATCAACAACGATAGTTGCTTTTTTCTTTTGACCTTGCACGGTTATATCACAAGATGGTGCTTGTGCTAAAATTTCAGGGTCGGTTGATCCTTCTTTGGGTAATACTTTTGAATTGTTGTTGACACTTGTGTATGAATCAACTCGAGATGAAGTTGAACTGTTAAATAATGGTGTTGATATGTTTGCAGCAGTTCTATTTTGTATATTCCCCATGTAACCCGCAACAAATGCGTTGATCCCTAATATTCTCATATATAAGTAAACGTATTTTTTGAATTGGTATTGCCTGTATTTGCCTAATTTATTAAATTTATGATACATTTGATTGGGGAAGTTTTATATAATGATTGAAAATCTTGATAAAATTAAAGCTGCAATAGAAATTGAGGTAAAGTATCGTTATATTGATATTCATGGTAAGAGGCAGTATTTTTCATCTTTCATAAAACAAGAGGCTCAAAAAAATTATAAAAAATCTAAAAAAAATCCTCGTTGGGCAGTATTGGTTGAAGCTTTTGATGTTTATCCTTATGCATCAATTTCTGAGCGCAGAAAATCAATAGAGCAGCTCATCAGAACAATAAAAGCTGATATTGAGCAGGAAAAACATGAAGCGCAAGAAGAAGAAAATTGTCAAATTCAGCGGCAAAAACACCCGTCACAAGTTGATGTAATGTATATAAAAGGGGTAGGTCCAAAGGTTGCATATAAATTAAACAAGTTAGGTATTTTTACAGCTCAGGATTTGATGATGTATTTCCCTAAAAAACATGTGGATTATTCCTCAAGAACTCTTATAAAAAATTTGCAAGAAGGTCAGACCACAACTGTTTTTGGATATATTCGTTCTGTTTCGACATTTAATACAAGAAATAAACTTTCTATAACTAAGGTTGTTATAGCAGATGAGAGCGGGAAGATGGAGTTATCATTTTTTAATGCTAAGGGAAACAGATACGTTTTAGAGCGAATGAAGGCTCAGTTCCCGCAAAATGCAGCTATTATGATATCGGGTGTTGTAAAACGAGATAATTATACCTTTGGTTTAACTTTTGACAAGCCGACATATTCAATTATGAGTGGCGAATTTATGGAGGATGATACTCATAAAAATCTGAATATCGCAAGAATTGTTCCTATCTATACAGTTTGCGAAGGTTTGAATATAAAAACACTAAGAAAAGCGATATATAACGCTATAGAATTATACAAAAATGAGATAGTAAACATAATTCCTGATTTTATGAGGGAAAAACTTGGAATTTTAGATAAAAAAGTAGCGGTTGAGCAAATTCACTTTCCTGAATCTATGGAAAAACTTGAGCATGCAAGATTTTCCCTGATTTTTGAGGAGTTGTTTTTGGTTCAATTGAAACTTATAAGGTTAAGAGAAAATACATCTAAAAATGTGTCATCTTATGCTTTAAAAGTTCATAAAGACGGACTTGTTCAGCAGTTTATAAACAGTTTGCCATTTGAGTTAACATCAGGGCAAAAGCAGGCAGTAAATGAAATTCTAAATGATATGGATTCGGGAAAGCCTATGCAAAGACTTTTGCAAGGTGATGTCGGTAGCGGAAAGACTGTAGTTGCAACAATAATGTTGCTTGCAGCGATTGAAAACGGGTATCAAGGGGCATTTATGGCACCTACTGAAATTCTTGCTCAACAGCATTATAATAATTTAGTTCAGTGGCTTACCCCGATGGGACTTAGCGTAGGCTTGTTTTTGGGAAGCCATGGTAAAAAAGTCAGACAGAAATTTGAAACTGATTTGAAAAACGGACAAACTCATATTGCCGTTGGAACTCACGCCTTAATTCAGGAAAATGTTGAATTTAATAATTTGGGAGCGATAGTTGTTGATGAACAGCACAGATTTGGCGTTAAGCAAAGAAACGTATTAAAGAAAAAATCTCAAAATCCGCAAATGTTGACAATGACAGCCACTCCCATTCCAAGAACTTTAGCTCTTACGGTTCACGGAGATTTAGATTTAACCGTAATTAATGAGCTTCCCAAAGGAAGAAAACCTATTAAAACAACGCTTACGGGTTCACATAAAGCTGTTTATGATTTAATTAGACAAGAAATTGATGCAGGCAGACAGGCTTATGTAGTTTATCCCCTGATTGAAGAAAGTGAAACTCTATCGGCTAAAGCCGCAACAATTGAGGCAGAAAGATTACAAAATGAGGTTTTTCCTCAATACAGAATCGGTCTTTTGCACGGGAAACTGAAAAATGATGAAAAAGATGATGTTATGAAAAAATTTAAAGACGGTGAATATGATATTTTGGTATCCACAACCGTTGTTGAAGTGGGTGTAGATGTTCCGAATGCTACTGTTATGGTTATTGAAAATGCCGAAAGATTTGGCTTATCGCAATTGCATCAGTTAAGAGGGCGTGTCGGGCGTAATTCTCTTCAATCTTATTGTGTTCTTATAACCTCTTCACGCTCTCAGGAAACAAGAGAACGACTTGGCATTATGACACAAACAAATGACGGATTTATTATTGCTGAAAAAGATTTGCAGCTAAGGGGTCCCGGTGAATTTTTGGGAACTCGTCAAAGTGGTTTACCTGATTTGATAATTTCCGATATCGTTCGTGATGCAAAAATTCTTGAACTTGCGAGAAATGAAGCAATTGATTTTGTCAAAAATTATAATGTTGACGATTTTCCTGCCTTGCAAAATGTAACAGCTTTAGAGATGTTTACCGGTCTTGATATATAGAGGTATTTTTTATCTGCCCCTTGACTTTTGCAAAAAATCAATTAAAAGATTGATGTGAAGTTTGCAATTATGTAATATTGTAGGTATGGGGGACAGTACCCTCAGGGATAAGTCAAGGGATAGTTTATGGAAAACACAATACAAAATTCAATATCCACAGAGCAATTATGCAAGGAATACTCTTGGTATGAAAACACTTTTCCAAAAGTTGTTCAACAATCTTTTGACGAATTTTTTGATCCTAATTTTAAAATTGAATTAATTGGCTTGAGTAAAAATATAAATTGTCTGATAGATAAAGATTCATGTTTTGTTACAAAAATCAAAATTAATCAGGAGTATGATATATTTTTCAGGCTAACAGATGTTGCTATAGATATTATTTTGAATAAAGTACTGGGACCGTCAAAAAATAAATTTAATATAAATAAAATATCCGAATTGGAAGCAAAAGTAATTACCTCGTTTAATGACTATATGTATAAGAATTTAAAACAACTTATGCAACAACCCCCTCAAACTGAGCTAAAAAGGGGTAATTTTGATACCGTGCATTTGACATTTATCATAAGAGAGGTCGAAGAATATAACAAAAAAGCAGGAAAAGTTATTATTTCTTTGCCATTAGTTCTTTTATCTCCGGAGATGGTTGAAACTCATGGTGAAAAATTTACGGATGAAAGTTTCCCGACAAGTAAAGAAGTTGTGAAAATTTTGGTCGGTAAGACAAAGTTTTCTTTGTATGATTTGAAAAATTTGGCAATAGATGATGTTGTTGTCTTTGATAACAGTAATATTGAAAATATGATGTTATCTGTGTACGGAAACGAGTTGCCGATAAGATTAAATCCTAATATGGATATATTAATAACTGATGAAGATAATGGAGGAGATGACATGAGCACCCCTGATAAAAATATTTGGGATAGCATTGAAGTTGATATGAGTGCGGAATTTGATTCTGTAAAAATAACACTCAGAGAGCTTAAAGATATAGAAGAAGGTCAGGTCGTCGATTTGACATCTTTGTATGATAACAATGTAACTTTAAAAGTTGAAGATAAAGCAATTGCAAGCGGTTCGCTTGTAATCATAAACGACAGATACGGAGTAAAAATCACTAATGTTATAGCAGATGACGGTCGAACTCCAAGAACAGCACAAATCCCTGCTGCTGAGGATTCTCAAAATACAGTAGAAGAAGGCGAAGTTGTTCAAGATGAATATGAAGAAAATACAGAGCCTGAATACGAAGATAATATGGAAGAACAAGGAGAAAACGAAGAAGAGGAATTTGACTACAGCGACTTTGAACTGGAAGATGAAAATATCTAAAACATGCAAATAAAATAACAGGAGAGGCTTATGGGAGGATACATAGTTAATTTTACGGTTTATACGATGGCAATGATAGGTTTGATATGTTTTGCCGTATTCGTATACAAAAAAATAACCGATGGTGCGATGCGCTCTAACAATACAAAATTCCTCAATATTGAAGAAACAATGAGTCTAAATCCGAGAAAAACATTGCATGTTGTTAGAGCAGGTAATGAAAAGTTCCTTATTGCAGCTGATGTAGATAGGACTACTCTTATTTCAAAACTTGAATGGAATAAAACTCCGGATATCAAAAATCTTGAAAGATTTAGAAATATACCGCCTGTTGTTCAAGATTTTCAAGAGGCTCAAAAGGTTTCGTATGATATACCGCCAAAGCCTTCAAAAACTGTTTCAAAACAGGTTATACATTTGGATGATGTGAATCCGCAGCGACGCAGAAAAACAGGTGCTGTCAGAAATCTTGATACCTTGTATGAAGAAAATGCGGTAATAAATAGAACAAAAAACATTTCTCCGATGAAAGAGATGGCAAAAAGAATAAATGAACTTTAAATAAAATTTGACATTTTGAACTTGATTCAGAATCTTAAATTTTATTTAATTCCAGATAAAGGACAAATAATATGGATGCACTTCAAAATCTAAATCCCGTATTGCAAATGCTTATAGTAATGGCTATGTTTTCGCTGTTACCTTTTATATTTTGTTGTATGACAAGTTTTTTGAGATTTGTTATCGTTTTTGCAATGCTAAAAACAGCGATGGGTACTCAGCAGGTCCCACCGGCAATAGTCATTATAGGTTTATCAATTATTTTAACATTTTTTACTATGGGTTCAACATTCCAAAAGATGTATGATATGGGTTCAGTACCTTATCAGAAAAATCACGATATGATTGCAGCCATTCAAGAGGGTTCAAAACCGTTAAAAGAATTTATGTTAAAGCAGACAAGAGAGAGTGATTTAACATTTTTTGTCGAACTATCCCATAAAACAAGACCAAAATCTCCGGATGAGCTTTCTATATGGGAGGTTGCACCGGCTTACATTGTAAGTGAATTGAAAACATCTTTTGAAATAAGCTTTGTAATATTTGTCCCATTTATAATTTTAGACCTTGTTGTTGCAAATATTTTGCTGGCATTAGGTATGTTTATGTTGTCGCCGACTATTATTTCAATGCCGTTTAAGTTGTTGATATTTATTGCGGTTGACGGGTGGACACTGATAGTACAAGGGCTTGTATCTAGCTATAACTAGGAAAGGAAACCGATGGAGATTTTACTGGAATACTTAGCAAAAGGTTTTATGATAATGCTTGCAATTTCCATGCCATGCGTATTAACAGCGGCAGGTATAGGTTTGGTTGTAGGTATTTTACAAGCCGTAACACAGGTTCAGGAGCAAACAATTGCTGCTGCTCCTAAAATTTTGGGAGTATTTTTGGTTATAATTATAGGCGGTGTAGGTTTTATAAGACTATTAACAAATTTATTTCAGGAAGGAATTGTATTGGCCTTTAATACTATTCCACAAAGCGAGCAATTTGTTTTGGATTCAAATTATCACAAATATACAACTCCTTTTGAAAAAGAGATGAAAGACAGATTTAAAAATGTTGATAATATTGAGCAAATAATGAAAAATCCGGGCAAAGTTCCTTATTTATATAATGATGAGAGAGCTAAATATACACCTGCTTCAAAAAATGCTATGCCAAAACCTGATTTGGTAGAAACTAAAAAAATTCTTGGAAGATAAAAAATGGATCAAATCTATACTTCACTAATGCAAATGTTCCCGACAATCAACACCTATCTGATGGCAGGTGCTTTAGTCTTTGCAAGGATGTTAGGTTTTTTCAGGTTTTGTCCGATATTTAACAGAAAAGATATTCCTGCTCTTGTAAAAATTCCTTTGGCACTTATTGTAACGGTCTTTATTGTTCCGTTTTTATCTCCGGAGAAAGTTTTGACGCATTGTGATTCGTTTGTTCTGTCAATTCTTTTAAATGTAGTTGTCGGTGCTGTAATAGGTTATATGGCTCAATTGATTACAATTGCTATTGATTGTGGGGCAGAGATGATAAATATGCAAATGGGTTTGTCCTCTGCAACGGCACTTGATCCGACAACATCAGCACAAGTGTCAATTTTAACCAAAATGATTTCGTTGATGGGAATACTTATATTTATTCATGTCGGTGGGGTATATTGGCTATTTAAGGCTCTATTAAGGAGTTTTGAAATTTTTCCGATGTATTCTTCACATATTCCTATTGCTCAGCTTGTAAAAATGGATTTGCTTATAAAAATGTCCTCAAACACATTGTATATGGGACTTCAAATCGCATCTCCCGTATTATTGGCAACATTAGCTCAAGATATTATATTAGGTGTTATTTCAAGGACTGCTCCGCAGGTAAATGTGTTCCAATTAAGCTTCCTGTTCAAGCCTGTATTGGGTGCTGCAATAATGGTTTGGATTTTGCCAATGTTAATGAATATTATTGAAGATTATTTCCTAAGTTTTGCAAATATAATATAAGTCGTATCATTGAAGCATAGTAGTACAGCAAGGTTTTGTACTTACCCCATGATTGCAAAGCAGTTTAGTATTGAGGGAACATGTCATTCCGAACGTATGTGAGGAATCCAGCTTTTTATATCAAAAACATACCATTGACTGTCAATACCCACCCTAACCCTCCCTAATCAGGGAGGGTACATGTCATTCCGAACGTATGTGAGGAATCCAGCTTATTTATATCAAAATCATACCTCACCCTGCCCTCTCCTACTCTTTAGGAGAGGGAGCATGTCATTGCGAGGGAGTGTAACGACTGTCGCAATTGCAAGGAAAATTTATTTATAATGAATATAGTCTTTCCAATAGTTTGCGTTAGCTTTTAGATCTTTCCCCATTGCATCTTTTGTTTCCCAGGACGGTGCAACATTTTCTATAGGTGCATTAAAAGGACATAAATCTAAAGCTGATTTTGGGTTATCGCGAGTCCCTTTTTCATAATTAACGGTTTTAGATGTAGTATTGGACATCCCTTTCTCTTTAATCGCTTCTATATCACATGCCAAAAATTGTCCGGAATAATCGCTGACATGTGTCGGATCGTTGTATACATAAGTAGCTACATCTTTTGCTGTAGCCGGAATAAATGCAAAAGTATCAATATTTAATCTGTTAGGTGCTGCGGTTCCGTTTATATCTACACAAATAATAGCGCTTTCAGCATTAAATGTCCATAATCTGCCTTTAGAATCTGTCCAGATGCCGCCATTATCACATATAACAGATGTTTGTGCCATGCTTCGAAATCCGAGCGGACCTTGAGGAGCATTAGCAGAGGCGTATATCTGGCGTAATCTTGTGTGAATATTAGTTTCAGAATTATAAATGGCATTTTTATCGTATGGACCGCCACCATTTATATAGCTCAAAAATTCTTGCGCCCAACCGGTTGTTCCTTTGGACGAAACTAATCTTTGAGCATATATACCCAAATCGCCGTTTTCTCTTGATATCATAGCACCTGTTTGTTTGATATCACTGTATGTTGATTTGTATTGTTCTTCCAAAACTTTTGCTCTGTAATTATATGCCAAAGTCGGAATAGTCATAGCACTGATTGCACCTATTAAACCCAGAGTGATAAGTATTTCCGCTAAAGTGAATCCGAATTTTTTATTCATAAACACTACTTGATTAATCCTCATAAAATTCCATTGATATATTTTATTATAGCTTATTTTGTCGGCAAATTCAAGAGGATAAGTAATAACGTGTACAACAATGACATTTTCCCTCTCCTAAAGAGTAGGAGAGGGCAGGGTGAGGTATGATTTTGATATAAAAAGCTGGATTCCTCTCATACGTTCGGAATGACAATTTCCTCTCCCCTGCGGAGGGGTGAATTTTGACAAACTAAAATAACATGTCTTTATATTTTTAACAAAACTTTTAAGGTATCTTTTTCTTTATTTTTTTCAAAGGCTTCAATAGCGTTATCTATTGAATATTCTGCCGAAATAAGAGGTGAAAAATCAACTTTTTCAGACTGCAAAAGTCTTAATGCCGGAGGAAATTGTCCGCAGCGTGAACCTAAAACGGTTATTTCATCTATTACAATAGGCGCAAGGTTGAGTTCTTTTCCTGTTGCGACAGTGCTTTTTAAAACTAATACACCTCTTGGTTTTGTCAGAGCTAGTGAGGTTTCAAATCCGTTCACTGAGCCGGTTGCTTCAACTACAACATCGTATTTTTTCTCTATTGGAAAATCTGATAATAGTGAGGTTTTTACGCCTTGCGCTTTTGCAATATCAAGTTTGTTTTGATGTTTTCCGACTAATGTAACGTCAAGATTTTGCGCATTAAGTGCCAATGCCGTAATTAAACCTAACTTGCCATCTCCAAGTACTATAACTTTTTCATAGGGTTTAATATGATGTTGCTCTGTTATTTCAAGTGCAGCTGCTAAAGGTTCAACAAATACTGCTTGCTTGTCAGGAACGTTATTTGGAACTTCAAATAATACTTCTGTCGGCATTGTAAAATATTGAGCAAAAACTCCGTCTTTTCTCCAAATGCCTAATGTGTGTCGGTTTGGACAATGACGGTATAATTTCTCAGCACACCACGGACAGTTAGGTTCTTTGCAGCCGTAACTGATTTCCGGAACAACTCTTTTGCCTATCAAAGATTTATCTTCGCCGTTCACATCTTCTACAATTCCTACTGCTTCGTGTCCTAAAATTCCGACATAACCCATATAACCTTTGGTTATTTCATAATCTGTATTGCAAATTCCTGCTAAAGTAACACGAACAAGTGCTTCTCCTTTTTGCGGAATTGGTTTTTCGTAATTATCAACAAGTTTTAATTGATTATCTTTGTCAAATACTACAGCTTTCATTATTTTCTCCTTTTATTTATGTCGGATTAGTAAAGCCGACCTACATGTTCCAATTTGTTTGCTTTGCACTACATTATTTTTCAAGTTTGTTTATCTCCTTTTGTGCTTTTTCAAGAATTTGTTTTGTGTCGTTTTTTCCTAAAAGAATTTCTTGAACAGAGCTATTTACTATATTATTTATGTCTTTTTGAGATTTTTGTGTTTTATACGCAGGTTCAATTTTATTTAGTTGAGAAGCGCTGATTACTCTTGCTTTTGCCATCAAATCTTTGTCATTATATTTTTTGTAAAAATCATTGTTTAGGGTTTGTTGGTTTACGGCAAGAACATTAGTCAATTTTGCAAGTTCTAATTGATTTTTGTCATTTGTTAAAAACAGAGCAAATTTCAGAGCTTCATTTTTATGTTTTGCTTTTAGCGGAATAACGAAATTCATCAATGAAAAATCGTTTTGACCAAGTGTACCCGAAATTTGCGGAGCAATATCCGTTTTGGAATATATTGAAGGTGCGTTTTCTTTTATCATATTCAAAAAATTGGCTCCTGCTCCAATAAGTGCAATATTTCCTGACATATATTTTTCCAGAGCTTCTTGTAATGTTATTGTTACTGTTTCTTTCGGAATTAAGTTGTTTGCATATAAGTAGCTGAATAAATCAAAAACTTCCTGACTCTTTTCGGAATTAATCTGATTTGTTTGAACTCCGTATTTATTCAATATTTTGAGCATAGTGTCATTTTCTGTGATGTTTGGAAATATTATGTAAGCACCTGTTTTTACTTTTACTGTTGGTGCATATTGAGCAATTTGAGAATATGTTTTTGGTACCGGAATTTGTGATTTTTTTATTACTTCTTTGTTAAAGATTGTAATTGCGCTGGTTGCATACCATGGAATTGAATAAATTTTATTATTTATTTCGAGAGATTTTAATATTTCCTTGTTAAATTGGGATAAATTCTCTTTTGGAATTTCGTATAAAGTGCCTTTATGAGCCAGTGTTGCTGAAAAATCAGGATTTAAGTTCACCAAATCCGGCGGGGTATCACTCAGAACCGAAGCAAGAGTCCTTTTTTCACCTTCAGAAAACGGAACATCTACCCATTTTATCTTTATTTGCGGATTTTCTTTTTCAAATTCGCTTATAACCCCGTTTATATAAGGCGCAAAATCACTCATTTGAAGCGTCCAAAAAACGACCTCGTTGTTTTCTGCCGGCTTTTTAAAAAATAAAAAAGTCGTTGTAATTAAAACGAGTGTTATTAATATAATTAATTTAAAGATTTTGTTCATTTTTCTTTTCCGAATTGCTTCGTTGTCTTGCTGTCAGCAATTGTAAATATCAGGTAATTAGTTTGTTTTGTTGTTAACCCAGATATTTTTGCAGAGTTTCTTTATTAAAGACCTCAACACTGTTTGCCGAATGTATAAATACCATATCTGAAATTAAAGTTTTTAATGTATCAAAATCAGAAAATGCCATTTTGCTGCGTAAATCTTCCAAATTATTTGCCAAAAATTCCATAATAATTGTTTTGTCGTTATATACAAGACTTGAAAAATAATCAAAAGATTCTTTGGAACGGATACCTTCTAAGTAGATTATATCAGGACTTTGAAATTCAATAAATCTTGCGGCTTTATCCATATTAAATCCGACATTTTCATTAAATTCGCATTGATTTATACCTTTAAGTTCGTATTTTGAAATACTTTCAAGTGTCATAATATTTTTGCAGTTAGATTTTGCAGCCTCTAAAAGCAGCGAATAAATAACATGAGTTTTTCCGCTTAAAGATGAACCGCACACAAGAATTATTCCCGGCTTATTCAAGGCATTTTTGATTTCTGTAAGCTCAGGTTTTGATGTAATGATTTCATCAAGAGCTTTTGGCGGTTTGTATATTTTTAAGAAAATTCTCTCGCCCATAATTGTTGGGAAGGTCGAAACGCTTGCAATCACAATGATATTATCAACTTTGAAGCATAATTTGCCAAGCTGTGGAACTTCAGAAACAGACGGATCAAGCTCTGATAGTGTTTTTAATTTTGCCGTGAATAATGATACAAGAGCTGTTGGAATTGCCCCTTTGTTTTCAAGTTGAGAATGATTTTTAAAGTTTACCCCAAAACCATCCTCTTCTCCTTGGAAGATAACCTCATGAATACCCTCAAGAATAGCTTGTTTCAATATTGCACGGATAATTTTTTGAATATGATTATCGCTCAAATCTTCTTTGTGTAACTCATCTTTCCAGTCATAATCTTCAATCGTGCCTGTTGAAATATTCCCGACAGAGCCGTCAATTTTATAATATTCATCAATTTTTTTCAAAATACTTTCTTCTGAAGATAGTACCGGATCAATTTCACATTCTGCGGTTTCCATAATTTTATCAATTGCAAACAAATCTCTGGGGTCTGCCATAGCAACAGTTAAGGTATTTTCTATCTTAAATAACGGAATAATTTTGTATCTTCTTGCATCAGAGTATTTAATATATTTCAGGCATTTTACATCCAAATCATAATCTTCAAGATTTACAAATGGTGTATGTAATTTTGATTCAAGAAATTTAATAAGTTTTTCTTCTGTAATAAAACCTGAATTAATAAGGGCCTGACCTATATTTATATTTTGGGCATTAGCAATTTCTTCTGCCTGTTCAACAACTTCGTATTGAACAAGTCCTTCTCTTACCAAATCATATTTCAATGTTTCTAAAGTTTTATTTGTAATAATGTTCATATCAATCTTTCGGTTCTAAATATTTCTGAACTGTTTTAACGACCTCATCAAGATCGAATGGCTTTGTAATATATTCATCAGCGCCTGTTTCTTCGCCAATTAGCTTGTCTTCTTCTTGAGAGCGGGCGGTTACCATAAGAATTGGGATGTTTTTATATTTAGCATCAAACTTTAGTAATCTGCTTATTTTAAACCCATTAATTCTCGGCATCATAACATCAAGTATCATCAAATCCGGAACGATTTCTCTTGCAAGCTTTAAGCCGTCTTCTCCGTTGTATGCGCAATAGCAGGTATAATCACAGTTTTCCAGTACAAACTTTAAACTTTCAACAATATCCTGCTCATCATCTACTATAAGTATTTTTTTCATATTATCCCCTAATCTGTTAGTTATATTGTAGCATACTTTTTTTACAATGTGAAATTGTAACTATTTTGTATACTTAATTATGAAATATTTGTAAGCGAATGTTGTAAGCTTAAAAATTCAAGAGGGGGTATAATGATAACTTTAGCGGGATGACACCATGTCGTTCCGTAGCGAAAGCGAAGGAACCCAGCTTTTTGGGTTAAACACAAATAAGCTGGATTTCTTCACTCCGTTCGGAATGACATGTTCCCTCCCTCGTTAGGGAGGGTTAGAGTGGGAATAGATTGTAGGATGTCGGCGTGGCAACGCCGACACCCTTATTTTTCCCTCTCCTAAAGAGTAGGAGAGGGTAGGGTGAGGTATGATTTGAATAAAATAATATTTCCTCTCCTAGTGAGGGGAGGTTAGGTGGGGTGCTTTTCCGTAAGGGCATCCCAACCGATTCTGCGGCAGGGGTAAATAATAATTCCCTCGCCCCTGGAGGGAGAGGGTTAGGGAGAGGGGGTTCTCTGACCGGCGCTGAACAAGAAATACTCTCTCCCGGAGGGAGAGTCGAAATCTCTGATTTCGGAGAGGGGGCAATATCAATTGCACAAGGGCATGCCCCCGCTCCCGAATTTGTAAATTTGCAAAGCTCATTAACAAATTCTGCCCTCTCTCTCGGAGGGGCGAGGGTTTTTGGGCGAGGCATCCCAACAGGTGCTGCGCAAGAAATACTCTCCCCTACGGAGAGGTGGAACTCTGACCGGTTCTGCGGCAGGGGTAAATAATAATTCCCTCGCCCTTGGAGGGAGAGGGTTAGGGAGAGGGGGTTCTCTGACCGGTGATGAACAAGAAATACTCTCCCCCGGAGGGAGAGTCGAAATCTCTGATTTCGGAGAGGGGGTAATAACAATTGCACAAGGGCATGCCCCCTCTCCCGAATTTGTAAATTCGCAAAGCTCATTAACAAATTCTGCCCTCTCCCTCGGAGGGGCGAGGGCATGTGGGGAATGTTCTATAAATCATAAGACAGTGCATCTTTAGTGCAATATATTTTTTGTACAAAATTTATATAAATTTTAAAATTTAAGGGTTGAAATTTAATAAAAAATTTATTATAATAGTGTAATATATGCGAAAAATTCTGCGGATGGAAAAATCAATCTTATGATTGAGTCATAAAAAACGGTGAATTAGTATTATTAGAGTAATGATGGGATGAATAGCGAGGATATAGTATGATAAAAAAGTACTTGGAAACAAGTGATGACAAGTGTATTGGAACGGCGAAGTTTAAAAGCTTGGCATTAGCGCTTTTTGCACCCCTGTTTTTGTCTGGTGCGGCAGGTGCAAGTGAGCTTGCTGATGTAAATGAGCGAATTAATTCAATGGCTGTCCGTAGCGAAAGTGCCGGAGCACGCCAATTGGTATTGAACGCAGATAAGCTGGATTCCTCGCATACGTTAGAAATAGCAATAAATAATAATTCCCTCGCCCTAGGAGGGAGAGGGGGTTCTCTGACCGGTGCTGCGGCAGGGGTAAATAATATTTCCTCCCCTAGTGAGGGGAGGTTAGGTGGGGTGCTTTCCCGTAAGGGCATCCCAACAGGGTATGCTGGTGAATTAAAACCTACCTTGGATGATATGCAGTCTGATGCTGTAACTCTTCTTCCGACAGCGAGCACATATTTTGGTACAACATATGCGTTGACAGAAATCACAGACCCTTCAATGGATTTGACGGGCAAGACAGTAGTTGCGTTTAATGGTAAGAGATACTATTATACCACTCCAACTACTCTAAGCAGTGAAAAAGCCGATATGTTGAACTATCTTTCGGGTTCAACTTCTGTTGCGTTGACTTCGACCGGTGCGACTGCAGCTAATGCGGTATTTAAAACGGTTATCAATGACGAGACAACCTATTATACCTTTGATACAAGCAAACTACCAAAGAGCGGTTATGCGTGGAATCAGGCGGGCAGATTGGTTAATTTGCAAAGCGATGGTGCAAGCAGTAGTAATTATGATGTTAAAGTAAACGACGGCACTACAACAAACTATTACAACATCACAATTGACCCGAATAAGGCAGACCACAACAAAGGTAAAACGGTTTGGACAGAAACAAATGAAGAAGGTGTGTCAGGTTACACTTGGACAGACAATATCGCAGGGTCAAAGGTAACAGTCAGCGGAGATAATATCACAGGAGCAATTCGTCTTAAAACCCCTCATAACGGCACTGTACCCGCTGCGAACGAGTGGAACAAATATTTCACATACACTTACACCAAACCGACAGAATATGATATTACTCAAACAAGAATAAACGACACAATTGCCACAGACGGGTCAAATGTTCAAAATAAAGTGTTCGCAGGTATATCAAGTAGTTCAAATGGGGGTGCTATACATAATACTAAGAATTTGTCAACAATAAATATCATCTCAGATTTTGTGGGCAATAGTGCCCTTCCCTCAGGCTATGCTTATGGCGGTGCGATATCTAACTATGCCAACGGCGAAGGAACAGTGAGTATCGGGTCTATTGCAGGAAATTTTGTTGGTAACAGTGTCTCCTCCTCCTCCTCCTCCTCCTCTGCTTATGGCGGTGCGATATCTAAC
>CACXCI010000044.1 GCA_902766105.1 uncultured bacterium | reverse complement strand
TTTTGGCTTACAATTGATTAGTGAGCGGAGTTCAGGTCGTTGGTTTTGTGGAACTTTTGACACCAAAAGTTCCCCCGTCCGGAGGACCTGTCAGAGACGAAATTTTAGTAGCGCCAAAACTTTATCAAACCCTCTCCCAAATTTCAAACTTTCACTTTGTTCAAGTTGAAATTTTACCCTCTCCATAGGAGAGGGTATTAATAGGTACAAATTTATTTTGAACAATAATTACAATATTCTAATAATATTTATTAAGTTTACAAATCTATTTCTATTGCACCTTGTCTGAAGATACGGAGTTCGTTATTCATAACCCCAACAACAGTTGATTCTGTACCTTGAGCTTTATAACCATAATCATTGATAACTATATCTGCCAATCCTGACATATTTGCTAACGCCTGCTCATAAGTTTTTGCAGAAGGCTGGTGTGAAAGATTTGCACTAGTTGTTGCAAGCACATGCCCCGGAATTATCTCACAAATTTGCCTAAAAATCTCATTATTCGGAATCCTTATACCAACAGTTGACATGCCTGATGTAACATAATCAGGTGTTTTTTCACTTTTATCGGTAACAATAGTTAATGCCCCCGGAAAATACTTTTTTATAAGCCGTTGCCCAATTTCCGGAATAGGTTTTACATATTCCAGCAAATTATATATCTCATTCGACATTAATATTAAAGGCTTTTGAACCTCACGTTTTTTTATTTCATATATTTTTTTTACGGCTTTTTCATTACACGGCAAACACCCCAAACCCCACACTGTATCGGTAACATAGGTAATAACACCACCATCTTCTAATATTTTTACTATTTTATTCTTATACTCAATACTAATTTGCGACAAAATGCCTCCTATTTTCCTATACAAAAATGATCAAATATATTGTTCAAAATCTCGTCATTTATAACCTCTCCGGTTATTTCATCCAAAGATAACAATGCAGCCTTCACATCTATGTATATCATATCTTGTAATTCACATGATCTTGCTGCAGCTATAGCTCTTGCCAAACTTTCTCTGCATCTTTCAAGACATGCCTGCTGTCTTTTATTTGTAATAAATTCAGTTTCTTCTAATGAAAAAGAACACACTATATTTTTCATTTTCTCTTTTAAATCTTCAAGTCCGTCTTTCGTATACACTGATAGTTTTACTGTGTTTTCAAAACGAGGCACAAATTCTTCAGATAATAAATCTGTTTTATTTGCAACTACAATATGAGTTTTATCTTTTATTATTTCATATATTTCTATATCCTCTGACGATATACCAAAACTTGCATCATACAAAAACAAGACTAAATCAGCATCATTTGCCGACTGTTTTGAATATTCAATTCCAATTTCTTCTACTCTGTCTATATTGTCATCCTGCCTTATGCCGGCTGTATCTATTAAGGTAACCGCAACGCCCAAATCTAAATTTTCTTTTATTATATCTCTTGTTGTCCCCGCAATATCTGTTACAATGGCCCTATCAAGATTTAATAAAGCATTAAACAAAGAGGACTTGCCGACATTAGGCCGCCCTACGATTGCGACCTTCACACCCTGCCTCAAAATATCTGATGATTTTGCACAAGCTAATACTCTATCTATTTCCCTTACAGAATTTTCAAATTTTTCAATTATGTAAGAATATTCCGGTTCTTTTACATCTTCAGGAAAATCTATTCCTGCAACGATTCTTGATGCAACCTCAAAAACACTTGCCTTTATTTCATTTATTTTTTTTGCCAAAACTCCCGACAAATTTTTTGCGGACTGAATTGCAAAATTTGAGGTCTTAGCATGGATTAAATCATCAACAGCCTCCGCTTGAGATAAATCAAGCTTTTTATTTAGAAAAGCTCTTTTAGTAAATTCGCCACGCTCAGCAGGTCTTGCACCATTTTTTAATACAACATCCAATATATTGCGAACTACATTAACCCCGCCATGACATTGTATTTCTATTACATCTTCACCTGTATAACTGTTTGGAGTTTTGAAAGGTAAAATTATAACCTCATCTATTTTTACACCATCATCTACAACCCAACCGTGATGAATTTTTCCTGCTGTTATATTATTTTTACAAGTAATTTTTTTTGCTATTTCAAAACTTTTATCACCTGATATACGAACCACTCCGACACCACCTGTACCCAGCGGAGTCGATATCGCAGCTATAGTTTCAAATTCCTGATTTATATTCATAAACTAATTATACAATAAAATCCCATAATAATTTTTCAAATCTCATGCTTTTGTATGATTTAAAATTTTTCACATCTGTTAATATAACAATATACTCCTTAGAGACTAAGATACACATATCCCTAATCAACAGCTATGCACCTCAGTACATAGCTTTTTTTTGTTAAATATTTTCTTTTTGAACAATTTTTGATATAATATCGTCATAGGGATAGAAGGCATAGGAGAAGAAAATGAAAAAGAGTTTAATTGCTTTATTGTCTGTAATTATTTTAAGTTCAACGTTCGGTTATAAAACTATAGCTACGGATACAACTTTTTCAAAAAATTTTATTAAGAATTTCAAAGATTGTGATAAATACGAAGAAACAATCAACACCACTTTTGAAGACAAAAATTTCACGACAAACAGAAAGATTATCGGCTGGAGAAACGGCTTCTGCAAATACGAAGAAACAATTACCTCTCCGACAGATCAATATGAATTGAAATGCACTCTTAATGCTATACAGGTCGAAGAGTTATATAATGCAATGAAATCAAGGTCAAAAGAAGCAACAAAATATGAACTTGAAACCTTTATAGAAAGACAAGATCCAAAGACAGGAAAAACAAAATACGAAGTCATTGGGACACAAACAATCAGCGGGAATAAAGCTTATATTGCTTGGGCAAAAATCCAAAACAATCCTTACTTTTGTAAACCGCAAAAAATAAAATAAATTAAATTAATCAATAGTAAAAGAGACCTGAATTAAATTTAATTCAGGTCTCTTTTATTATATTATTCGTGCTTATTTTTTATCAACCTTTTTTTCCGTCAATTTATTACCTATAGCATTTGCCAAAGGAGTAACCGCTACAGGAGAAATAAATCTGTAGACCGTACCGAAGATAATCAATTTCTTCAATACGCCCATACCTCTTAATTTTGCTTCTAATGAAGCATTTTCAAGGTTATCTTCTACATATTTTAGGGTATTTGTTAGTTTTACGCCTTTTCTTTCTCTTTTAGTAAAGTCGTTCCATGCTTTACCCAGTTTTTCCTCAGCCTCTTTTATTACTTTGTCATTATAATCTTTAATTTTAGCGCTGATATCTATACCGGTACGACGTTTTGCATAATTAGCTGTTTTCTTTTCCCACCAGTTATCCAAGCTTTTATCAATAAGAACAGAGCCTACCGTTGAGACTGCAAAAGTTAAACCTTGGTTAATTGCAAGTGTTCTTCTTCTGTCCTCATCCAATTGTTTATTTCTCAAGGTTTGTGTCATATACATGCCGGAAATTACAATTGAACCCAAAATTGCCATTATATCAACTACACTATCAAGTTTTTCAGCTTTTGGTGCTAATTTTTCCGCAAACCACGAAGAATACAACTTATCTGTGTAATTTTTTGATAACCAAGTTGTAAACCTGTCAAACAATCTTGATATAGGATTTAACAATTTTGATTTTTGCGGAATATCACTTAAACCGGCTGTAAATGACGGTTGAAGATTAGTATTTTGAATATTCGCCTGCTTAATATTTCTGTTATATCTGTATTGAGAGTTGAAATTATTTGTTTGTAAAGTAATATTCATTATTCCAGCCCTCCTGCAAATTTCGCAATTTCAGGCTTTTGCAAGCCAACTGAAATTGAAGAATTTTCTTTTGCTTTAGCTAATTCTGCCGGATTTTGTTCAGGTGCAGGTTTTTTACTTTTTTCTACGCCAAATCCGTATTTCAAAATTGGCGGAATTAAAGCAACTGTTAACATAGCTTTTGCTAAACCAAAGATAAATACATCAGGCGCCATATCCAGAACTTTTGTAGCCATCTTGAAGGCATGAGATTGTTCAAGTTTTGCAAGATTTTCTACTTTGTATATGTTCTTGAATTTTTGGAACAACGGAACATTTTCAAGATCCTTCAGGCTTGAAATATTGTATTTTTCTTTTAATTTTTCAACAAGCTCCGGTAACGTATCTACACCGTAGTATTCTTTTAATTTATCTATACTTTTTAATTGTTTTTTCAGATTTTTGTAGCTGTTTACTTTATCTAAATCACCTTTTACATCATCAGAGTTTTTACGAATATTATCTATTAACTCATAATATGTTTCTCCGCCGAATTTATCCTTTAGTCCTTTTACGACAGCTTCTTCATCTTTCAGCATTTTTTCAACATCTTTATCAAGTAAAGGTGCTACCGAAATTTCTGTAACATTACGTTTTGTTTTTTCAACAGCCTGACCTAACGGATACATTACTACACTTGAAAAACCAAACCCGATTACACCGGAAGAAATTGAGTGCCCTGCTGCGTATTCTTTATCTTCTTTATTCTTTTTACCGGGTAAAGACATAATGGCTATAGGTCTTAATGTAGCGGCCAGAACAAGTGCTACTAAATTTTGAGCAATAACCGTATGCTTATCGCACAATTTTAACAACTTATCGAACCAATTATCTTTTAACAGAGGTTCAGCCGTTGAGGAAACTGTAGCGGCAGCTCGGTTCATATTTATACCCGTAAAGCTGCCGCCATAATACCCTCTATTTAATTTTTCATTTTTACACACATCCGTAATACGCTCTTCGTAACCCGGCACACGCATTCCCCTGTGCTTATATTTGGCTGAAGAGCCTGCGGGATATGTTTTAATTGAGTCTATATTCATTTCACACCACTTAATTAAAAAACTTCTATACAACTATTCTAAATCAAAGAAAAAAAAAGTTTGTCATTAGATTACGAAAATGTTACATTTCTATTAATAAATAACCCGCTGCTGAATACTTACTACTCACTTTATGTTTTTTATGCTAAAATAACTTTAATTGAAAACGAGGAAAGAAAGTTGGATAGCGAAACTAATCTTAACTTAGAAGAAATTTCTCAACAATGCGGTTTATATAACGTTAGCAACGCTGAAACCGTAATCGCAAATATTGAAAACTTGGAAAACAATTATTCCCAAAACGATCTCGTTATTATATATAATTACATGCTTAGTCATGCTGCATCTCCTGAAATAATAATGCAATTAATCAGATGCGTTGACAAATATAGAGACAAATCCAGCCTTGAATATCTTGTGGATATTTTGTTGCTTAAAAATGCAAGTTACTCGGACTCGGATACAAAAGAAAAATATAACAATGTACGTGTAATGTGTGCCAAAGCTATTGCAAATCAGAAAAACACCGATGTGGTTTCATCATTATTGTATTGCATGAATAACAAAGATGAAAATTACAGGGTTCGTTTGGCATGCGCAGATGCCTTAGGAAGAATAGGGGATAGATTCGCTGTTGCACCATTGATAGAGGTTGCAAAAGATGAGGATGAAAAATCGGTATATTTAAGAGAATCAGCAGTCTCAGCCTTAGGGCTGCTTGGTGATACAAGAGCTATTGATCCGATTTTGGGTATTTTGGAAACTAAGCAAGGCATAATGGATAAATTTTCATTTTTAAAAGAAAGAGCAATTGAAGCTTTAATAAAAATGGGATTTTGTAATAACGAAAGAGTTTTTAGAGCATTAAAAAACTCCTTATCCGATGAATCTACTCAGGTCAGAATAAATGCGATAGAAGCTTTAATGGAAAGTGAACATCCTAAAGCTTTTGAAACAATAAAAAATTGTCTTGATACAGATAGCGACAATGAAGTTAAGAAAAATGCAATGATTGCCCTATATAATATGTCTGACAGAACTATTCTTGATGAAATAATAAAATCCCCAAATTATTCTGATTACCTAAAAATGGAAGCTGTTTCCATTCTTGAAGAATACGAAAACGAGCAGGAGAAGGAATGACAAAATCAATTATCTTACTGTCAGCAGGTCTGGATTCACTTGTAAGCCTGGGTTTAAAAGGGAAAGAGCTTAACATAAAACTGGCCCTTACGTTTGATTATGGGCAAAAAGCTGCATCTAAAGAAATTGAAGCTTCAAAAAAAATATGTGAATATTACAGTATAAAACATGAAATCATTAAGCTTGACTGGCTAAAAAATATAACTAATACAGCCCTTGTTTCTTCAAATAATATTCCGACAAAACATAATATCAATAATTATGAAGAATCAGCAAAAGCTGTATGGGTGCCAAACAGAAACGGTTTATTTTTAAATATAGCCGCATCTTACGCTGATTCTTATAACTATGATTTCATTATAATTGGTGCAAACAAAGAAGAAGCACAGACTTTTTCCGATAACACTCAGGATTTTATTAATGCAGTTAATCAGGAATTTGAATCATCAACACAAAAACACCCAAAAGTTATTGCGCCCTTGATAAATTGTACAAAAAATGATATAGTCATGTTAGCTTTGAAAAATGAAATTCCGCTTGAATTAGCAATGAGTTGTTATCAAAGCTCAGAAGGACATTGTGGGATATGTGAGTCATGCATAAGATTAAAAAATGCCCTCGCTAGTAACCATGACACAAAATATACAGAGGTTTTGTTTAAATAAGAAATGAAAACGCTATATATAAATGACGAAATTAAATATATCGGTTCACAACTTGCACCTCATTGGATTTATAAGAATTTTAAAATACAGGGAGATGCCATAGTTGCTTTTTGCGGAGAGTGTGAGGTAAAACTTACAGAAATGGTAGACATCGAGGATGTTATCAACAACGAACCGATATATAGTAAATACATGCTCAGTTTTATCTCTGAGCAATTCAATGTAAATCTTATAGAAGGAGTTTTTCGACAAAGACTTTTAGTTTGCTGTATAAAAGAGGCTCTGGAAAACCGAGGCTGTACAGTAAAAAGAAACGGTGATGATTTATTTATAAATGATAAAAAATTATCCGTATCAATTGCAACTAAATCAGCGACCTCAGTTCTTATTCATACGGGACTAAATATTATATCTGATGGCGCACCTATTCCTGTTTCAGGATTGAAAACCGATTTGGGTATAACTGACATCAAAGAATTTGCAAACGAAATAATGACTAATTACAAAAACGAAATTAATGATATAATAATGGCAAGCACAAAAGTGAGGGGAGTTTAATGTTAAAAAATACAGAACAAAATGAAACATCATCTCATTTTTCATACAATGATTATAAGAAAACAAAACCTAAAAATGCACCAAACAAAGATATAATGGTATTTGCATCGGTATTTATCATTGGGATGCTTATAATATTAGGGTTTGTAAAAATTTTATCCCCAAATGTTGATGTCGCAATCACAAAAGAAAGCGATATAATTTCATCTGAGGATGACAATATTTCGTCAATTATTGATGATAGATTAAGGAAGCTCAAGCTGGAAGATGAAGGGAAAAAAGAAGGTGATGAAGAAATGTTTTCACCTGAACTTGATGAAAAGGTAGTTCTTCCGACAAGACAGAAAAAAACTGTAGGAGAAATCGAAGCAGAACAAGCTAAATTAAAAGAAGAAGCAGCAGCGAAAGAAGAAGAAAAAAAGCAAGCTGAAGCCACCCAAACTCAAAAAGAGGTAAAACCCGCACCACAGCCCGAACAAATCATCAATGCAAGAGTTGTCGTCGGGTATTATGCTACGGAAAAACAAGCTGAAGTTGCTAAAAGTATAATCCAAGATGCCGGAATCGGAGTTACACCTATTGTCAAAAATTTAGGCGGGTATTACACTCTTCAAGTTGGCTCATACTCTTCAAAAGAAAAAGCTCAACAGGCTGCTAACAACCTTTTAAAAAGCAATTTTCCCGCAAGAGTGATTACTAACTAAGTTGAAAAAGTTTTGGATATCATATCCTGAAACTCAGGGGTATCTATAATTTCTCGCATCTGGATATTTATCATATCTGAAAAATCAAGCTCGTCTAATTTCGATTTTGGATTTTCTTTTAAAATTCTTTTTGCCGTATCTATCAAATCCAAAAAGTATGGTTTTCTTATAGAATTAAGAGCTTTTTCGCCTACAGATTGAATTTTTTCAAGTGTTTTACCATGTGCAACCTGAGAGGCTATGTAACGTTCAAACAATAAATATTCAGCTCTGCCGTAGGCCAAACTACATTCATTTATAAGTTTATGCGCAAGTGTTTTGTCTTTCCTTTTTGATAAATTTATCGGGACTTTAATTTTTGGAAAAGCCGAATTATATAGTTCAAACTTTCCGTTACTTTTTCGCTCGATATACGTATTCGTGTCAATGCTTTTTGCAAATGTATCGCTGAATAATTTTTCAAATTTTTTTATATGTGAAGGCTCACCGTTAAATTCATTATTTAACAAATATGCCTTCAAATTCGGTCCCAGCTTTGCATTAAAAGATATGGAATTTTTATAATCGGTTTGCATAACACACATTATAAGACCGAACAAAAAATATTTTGCTCTATAGATAATCATATTCATTTTTACATGTTTGCTATATAATATATGTATGGAAAATATTAAAAGAATTAAATTAAGGGATTTTGAAATAGGCGGGGATAAATTAACAATTCTCGCAGGACCTTGCGCAATTGAAAGTCAGGAAATTCTTGATGAAACAGCAAAAGGATTAAAGGAGATAACAAAGGAATTAGACATAAACTTTGTATTCAAATCATCTTTTGACAAAGCAAATCGTTCATCTTTAAAATCTTTCAGAGGTCCGGGGCTTGAAAAAGGGCTTGAAATGCTTGCAAAAGTAAAAGAAAAATTTAATCTGCCTATAGTAACAGACATCCATACACCGGATCAGGCTGCCAAAGCGGCAGAAATTGCTGATATATTGCAAATTCCGGCATTTTTGTGCAGACAAACGGATTTGCTTGTTGCCGCAGCAAAGACAGGTAAGATTATAAACATAAAAAAAGGACAGTTTTTAGCACCTGAACAAATGGAAAGCTTAATCAAAAAAGTTGAAGATTCCGGTAATTTCAATATATTATTAACAGACAGAGGAACAACCTTTGGATATAATAATTTGGTTGTGGATTTCAGAGGAATACCGATTATGCACTCATTTGGTTATCCTGTGGTTTTTGATGCTACACACAGCGTTCAATTACCCGGAGCAAATGGTATATGTTCGGGTGGAGACAGAAGATTTGTTCCTGTTTTAGCTAAGGCTGCTATAGCCGCAGGCGCAAAGGTATTATTTTTTGAAATTCATCCTGATCCGGATAATGCAAAATGCGATGGGCCAAATATGATTGCGCTCAAAGACGCAAAGGAACTGTTTGCCAAATGTAAACAAATATTTGAGGTTGTCAAATAAATGATTTCTATAAAAACATTTGTTGAAGGTCCTGTTGATGCCAATAATTATCTTGTAATTGATAATAAATCAAATGAAGCCGTTTTAATTGATTGTTCCTCAGCAAGAGAAGAATTTATTAATGAGGTAAAGTCAACAGGTTGTAAATTAAAATATATTTTATTAACCCACGGTCATTTTGACCATATTTTAGGCATAAACAAATTTAAAGAACTGTTTAATACAGAAATTTATGTGTCAAAGGATGATATAAACCAAATGAACTATGCACCCCAAATGCTTGCAATGTTTACGGGTAAAGCATCCGCAGATGTACAAATTCCAAATACAAATGCAGTATACGACGGAGATGAATTTAAAATCGGAGACACCAAAATCAAAGCTATATCGACACCGGGACACACAAAAGGCGGAATGTGTTACCTTATAGACAAAAAGCTATTTTCAGGAGATACTCTTTTTCAAAGAAGTGTCGGAAGATGCGACTTGCTTGACGGCGATTTGGATGCAATAATAAAAAGCGTAAAAGAAAAACTTTTCATCCTACCTGATGATACAGAGGTATACACAGGACACGGGGGCAAAACCACAATAGGATTTGAAAAGAAATACAATGAAATACTAAATTTGTAAAAAGAGATTTTTCATTTCAGATATTGTTAAGACATAAGTCCGAAGAATCTCAAAGTAAAACCCGAAATAACTATGGAAAATTAGAGGATATAAAATGAAAGAACAATTAGAAAAAATATACGACAGCGCAACAGCTGATATTGAAAAAGCAACAACAGTCAAAGATTTGGAAGATATAAAATTCAAATATTTAAGCCGCAAAGGCGAATTTAACGAAATCAAAAAAGGACTGAAAGATTTATCTAACGATGATAAAAGAATTATCGGCTCATTAGCTAATGAGATCACTCAAAAACTGGAAACCTCCATATCAGAAAAATTCCAAAAATTTTATCAACAAGAATTAAATCAAAAACTGGAAAAGGAAAGAATTGATGTTACTCTGCCAGGTCAATACACTCCGCACGGACATGTTCATCCTTTAACCTCCACAACTAATGAAATAGTTTCAATATTTCAAAGTTTAGGTTTTTCTGTTGCACCAAATGAGTGTTCACCTGAAGTTGAAACCGAATATTTCAATTTTGATATGTTAAATGTTCCAAAAGATCACCCTGCTCGTGATGTTCAGGATACCTTCTATACAAATATTGCACAAAATGTTGTATTAAGAAGCCAAACATCAGGTGCGCAAATTCATGTTATGGAAAATCAAAAACCTCCAATCAGAATTATTGCTCCGGGAAGGGTATACAGAAACGAAAATATAAATTCACGTAAAAATAACTTTTTCCACCAAATTGAAGGACTTTATGTTGATAAAGATATAACTTTCGGTGATTTAAAAGGCGTATTAAATGAATTTATCAGAATATACTTTGGTGCAAGCCGTCCGACAAGATTCAGAAACAGCTTCTTTCCATTTACAGAACCTTCTGCAGAAGTTGATGTTCAATGTATTATGTGCGAAGGCAAAGGCTGTAGAACCTGTTCAGGTACAGGCTGGCTGGAAATTTTGGGAGCCGGAATGGTCGATCCTAATGTATTAAAAGGTGTAGGAATTGACCCTGATGTATATTCAGGTTTTGCATTTGGTATGGGGGTTGAAAGACTTGCTATGCTTAAATATGCAATTGATGATATAAGATTGTTCTTTAATAATGATGTCAGATTTTCAGAACAATTTAAAGGGTAGGGGTAAATACACTAAAATTTCCTATTATCCGTATAGAGTTATCAAAAAGAAGGGTTACATAGATGTCAATTATAATAATGATATTACTTTTAGGATTTTTAATTCTTGTTCACGAGGCAGGACACTTTTTGGCGGCAAGAGCTTTGGGAATAAAAGTTTCTAAATTTGCGCTGGGTTTTCCGATTGGACCTACTTTGTGGAAGAAAAAAATCGGAGATGTGGAATATTTAATTCACGCCTGCTTGATTGGCGGATACGTTGCATTTCCTGATGATGAAAAAGATTCAGACCTTCCGGCCGATTCTCCGGAACGTTTTGCAAATAATCCTGTATGGAAAAGAATGATAGTAATATCTGCAGGTGTTATTACAAACCTTGTTGTTGCATTTTTATTAGTTTTTCTGACAGCCGGAATTTGGGGAAAGCTGCCGGCAGGCGAAGCTAACGTGTATGTCGGAAAAATTGTTGCCGATAAAGGAGAATCCGTTTGGAATAGCGGAATGCAAAAAGGGGATAGAATTTTAACAATAAACGGCTCTGAAATCAAATCAAGTTACGCTCTTACCCTATATGCAAAAAACAGTGCCAAACACGATGGAAAAATTGACAAAAATACATTTGAAGATAACCTTGTAGAACTGGAAGGCTTAAATTTGGGCATTACTCCTGATGAACAAATAGCAAAAGGTACGAAAGTCAAACTTTTCAAGGTTGAACCGGAAAGAGGAATAAATTTAAGTAATGACATATTAAAAGGATTAGCATTTTATAATGATAAACAACTAAAATTGAATGAGAAACAAACAAAACTAAGAGATTCAATTCAAGGAAAAACATTATATATAGCTGATGGAGAAACAACCCTTACGGATATAGCGTACGCATTATCAGACAGCACAAGACCACTAGAAATTACAGTTGAAAGAAACGGTAAAGAAATTGAGCTTAGGACAATTTATCCGAACAAAGACGGTCTTATTGGAATCATGCCTGAAAATGAACCTATTACAATTGAAACTAAAACCTTTTCTCAGATAATAAAAGGAGGAAGCTCATATCTTGTTAAACAAACCTCTATGCAAATATACGGTTTTTATCAGCTTATATCAGGAAAAATTCCGGCAAAGGAAATTCATGGTATTGTAGCAGTTGCCAAAATTGGCGGAGATGTTATTACAAGCGGAGGAATGTCATCCGGATTATTACTAACAGCAATAATATCAGCATGGCTTGCTATATTAAATTTCTTACCGATTCCGGCATTAGATGGCGGACATTTTATGTTCCTTATAATTGAAAAATTACAAGGCAAACCTGTAAGCGAAAAAATTATTGAAGGAACAAGTACGGTATTCTTTATTCTAATTGTAATTCTGGCATTTTTACTTATTGGAAACGATATATACGCACTAATTATGCACCAAATATAAGAAATTTTTTATTTGTGGTACAATTTTAGAGGTTATATAATATACATTTATGAAGAGGTAAAGATGTTAAATTTTATTCAAGCGCATGGAATGATAATATCAGGTGCAATTCTTTTAATCGCCTATATTTTCATTGCCAGTGAAAAAATTCAAAAATCAGTCGTTGCTTTGGCAGGCGCATCTTTGACTATGCTTTTAGGCTTAATTCCATTATCATTAAACCTTGAAGACAACGTAAAAGGGGTTTTTGAATACATTGATTTTCAAGTAATCTTTTTACTTGTCGGTATGATGATTATCGTTAATATTGCAAGCAGAAGCGGAGTTTTTAAATGGATGGCGCTTAATCTTTTGAGAGCGACAAAAGGTCATCCAAAGACTGTTTTATTTGCACTTGCAGCATTTACGGCAATTGCATCTGCATTTTTGGATAACGTAACAACAGTTGTTCTTATGATGCCTATAACATTTGTTATAGCAAAAGAATTTGAGACAGACCCTGTACCGTTTTTAATTACTGAAGTTTTGGCTTCAAATATTGGTGGTACGGCAACTTTGATTGGAGATCCCCCAAATATCATCATCGGAACCCGTGCTGGTCTTAGTTTTATGGACTTTTTAAGAGAATTAACACCAATTGTTGTAATAATATTTTTAGTTGCTATAAGCATTTTAACTTTCTTATTCAGAAAAGGACTAAAAGCCACACCTGAAAAAATGGAGCATATCGCAAACCTTGATAATTCAAATACTATTACCGATAAAAACCTTATGATAAGATCAGTAACAACTTTAGCATTGGTTATTTTAGGATTTGTAACTCACGATATAACTCATATTTCAGCATTTGTATTTGCTGTGGCGGGAGCTTCATTTTTATTGCTGTTTGAAAAACCAAAAGAAATATACAGAGATGTTGAATGGCTGACAATATTTTTCTTTATAGGTTTGTTTATTATTATCGGAGGTTTTGAAGCAAACGGCGGGATAAAATTCTTGGCTGACCAATTGATAGTTTTAACTCACGGCAGTATTGAAGCCGCAACAATGATTATTCTTTGGGCATCAGGAATATTATCCGGTATAATTGATAATATTCCATATACCGCAACAATGGCACCATTGATTTCAGAGCTTATAAATCCGGCAAATCCGAATGCTATAACCGGTCCTGTTCATGCTCTGTGGTGGGCATTATCATTGGGGGCTTGCTTGGGTGGAAACCTTACAATTATTGGTGCTGCAGCCAATGTTTTGGTTTCTGAAACAGCCGCATCTCACGGGCATAAAATTTCGTTTTTAAGATTTATGAAATACGGAGCTTTAGTAACATTTATATCACTTGCTTTAAGTTCTGTTTACTTATTTGTAAGATATCTACATTAAGATAAATTTTATAAATTGCAAAAATGGCGATTACTTTAGTAATCGCCATTTTTATGACAGAATATAAATTATCTGTCAGCACAACCAAATGCAATAGTTAAATGCTCTCTTGGGTTAATTGCTGAGATTTTGTAACCCTTAGGATCAACTAAATAAGCAATTTCATCACCCGTTGTTTGGAACAATCCCATTGTACCGGACAATGCAGTTCTTGTTACATCAACCGGAGCTTTTGCTGTTTCAAACAGACCTTCTCCTAAATTACGTGCAGCTGCACCAAATTGACCTTGGAAGGTATGACCTAACATATAACCGGCGTTATTTGAAACATTTTCAGCTGCATTACCTACGTTAGTTAAAATACCACCTGCAGTACGACCTACAACACCTATTAGTGAACCTGCCCATGTGAAAGGCATTTCAACTAAACGAGCGACAGGGTTTACTTGTTTTGATTTATTAACCTGAGCCTGCAATATTTGTTTTGGCAAATATGTTTTACAATCTCCGTGCTTAATTTCAGTAAATGCAAGCTTTAATGCACCTTTTTCGCATCCTGAAGGTCTTATAACTTCAACAACCTGACCGGTTACGGTTGAGCCGCAAGGATAAGTTACACCGTTGATTGTTACATCTTCAAGAGTATTTGCTCTGAAATACTGACCGACATGAGATGATTTTGCAGTAATTTGGTCTATCATTGATAATTTCAAAGTAGGAATTTTTACAATTTCTTCCTGTTCTTCATATAATGTTTTGTCATTAGGACAAATTGGACATGCCGCATTTGCTGTTTTTGGATTAATATCATAGCCAAGAGCAACCCTTACAGTTTGCATCATAGATGCAATATCAGCACGAGAAGCATCTTTATTCGGCATAATCATATTAGGTACAGGAGAATCTTTTAATGCACCGTTTTGTAAAGATTTAGCAACAGGGATTCTTGCCCAGCCGGGGATTTTGTTACCATCAGAATAGTGGCTCAAAATCTCATCAGCTTTGCACTGATCCATATCACAAGTCATACCTTTGGCAATAGAGGTTAAGGCTTCTACACGTGTTACATTTGATTTAGGTCTAAAAGTTTTATTCGGATAGCCTGCTAATAAGTCTTCATCAACGGCTTTGGCAATAGCAGCATTTGCCCAGTTATTAGAGGACACATCAGTAAATTTTGAACGTGTGCCGTAGCTTGGGGTTAAATTAAAGCCCTTAACCAACATTGTTGCGAATTCAGCACGTGATATGTTTTTATTTGGCTTAAACAAACCGTCAGGATATCCGACAACAACATCATTAACGGCTAACTTATCTATATCACAAGCCGCCCAATGGCTGTTTGGAACATCAGGGAACATACAACCTCCGATTGGAGAAGCTGCCCCTGTTATCTCTTGCTTTGGGAGTTCAAACGGAACCAAAGTTTTTTTAGTAGCACTTATTGAGTTTGCTGATTGAATATCTATAGGACAAGATGCACCATCCATTTGTCTGTTATTTCTGTCGATTACAACACCGTTATATCGATCAGCACATTCGTTAAGACTTGGTAATTGAGCGGCTGCACCTGTTGTTGTTCCACAAGGGCAATCTCTTGCAACAGTTGCACCATTAATGCTTGAAATCATGCCATCAGCCGGACAATTTGTTCCATTCATAGCTGTTTCTGTTGAAAAAATCGAATTTGCGGTTTCACCAACATAGTTGTTAGTACCGTATATAGCCTGAGGATAACCATAGACCTGCTTCATATCAGCTCTTGACGGTTTTCCTGTTTGCGGACATAAAGCTGTAGAAGGACCTGACGTTTTGTTACAAGTGATATCGTCATTACATCCTTTTGATTTACGATAAACTTTTCTTTGCTTTTTGCAGCCGCAATCCTTTTTAACCTTTTTGCATTTTGAACAGGTTGATTTTGGTTGTGTTGCTTCAATCGGACAAGCCGGACCTGTTACAACAGGCATTTGCTCATTGCAAGGACAGGCTGCCATCACCGGAGTCAGGGAACAAGTTGATATTCCAACGGCAATCGCAGCTGCCATAGTTAGTTTTTTAATTGACATTTTTACCTCCTTGTTTTGTGTTTCTGCTTATTTTTCATAAGCAAGTTTTTAAAAAACAAACTTCATAAACGATTATGTACTTTTTGAGAGGGTTAAAACATTAGCACAATTACTTATTCAACAGGACAATATTAATATTGCTAAATTTGTAACAATTTGTTTAAAATTGGCAAAAAGTTTATATTTGATGTTTTTATATATATGTGTGAAGGTTAAATATATTTGTGTGCAAGGAGTACCATGTATAGTAAAGAATTTATGAAATTTTTGTATGGGTATCAAAAGGAAGAATTTAAGCCAAAAGAGCCTGAAAATATTGAAATCAGATTTAAAAACAACCGAGGTGGTAAATTAGCTGAAATTCCGATTACCATCCCAATTAAGCAGAAATAACAAAATTTATAGATTAACTTATAAAACAGGTAATTTCTTTTTCCGAAATTACCTGTTTTTTACACTTATAGGGTTTGGTTTTTAAATGCAACGTTTCTATTGCAGACATCTGATAAATGTTTGTCATTTATAATTATTTCCTCTTCTAAAAAATAGAGTGCAGGGTGAGGTATGAGTTTGATATAAAAAAGCTGGATTCCTCACATACGCTCGGAATAACATATTCCCTCCCTGATTAGGAAGGGTTAGGGTGGGTATCGATTGTAGGGTGTCGGCGTTGCCACGCCGACACCCTCAAAAATTTCGTCATTCTGAACTTGGTTCAGAATCTTGAAATTTTTGGTTCGTTTTGTATCTCTACGTTCGTGGCTCTGCTCTACGCTTCGCTCCTCGCAATAAACGCCACCGCTCACACTTTATCTCACTTTTTGCTCTGCACAAATACCTACCGGAGGGCATTGGTTGTACAAATACCACCATGGTTAGTAGCAAAGTACCCAGTCCGGTGAGGACAAAAAAAAGACTCCTCGGAAAGAAGAGCCTTGGAATGTAAAATTTTTATCATTCCTCGTAATAGTGAAGTGTGAAGTGTGTGCTTAAGTTTGTTTTGATTCCTCAACTAAGCAATACTTCCTCGTGTTTACATGTATATAAAGTTTTTTGAGTATATAAAATTGCTATATTTTTTATATTTGTATTTACAATTGTTTACATATTGAAAAACAATTTTCTCTGGCATAAACTAATTCTATGAATATTCTAATTGCAAACGACGATGGTATAGCCGCAAACGGCATAAGAGTTTTATCTGAAGAATTATCAAAAAAACATAATGTTTATGTTGTTGCCCCTGACAGAGAACGAAGTGCTGCTGGACATTCCCTTACGCTTCACACCCCACTAAGAGTTGAAGAACTTGATTCTGGCAAAAACGGGGCTAAAAGAGCATGGGTAACGACAGGAACTCCCGGAGATTGTGTTAAAATTGCGATAAATGCAATTCTATCAAAAGAAGAGCAACCTGATATCATAATTTCAGGAATCAATCACGGTCCAAATTTGGGTGCCGATATCTTATATTCCGGTACGGTAAGCTGTGCTATGGAAGGCGCAATGCTTGGTTATCCCAGTCTTGCGGTATCACTGGCAACAATGAGAGCCGAATACGACGATTTTAAGTTCCCCGCAAGTTTTGTAAATTCTTTACTGGATAAATTGCAAAATTTTAAATTCCCGCCAAAATGTATTCTTAACGTAAATATTCCCAAATTAGATGCTAACGACATCGCAGGTATTGCTATAACAGAACTTGGAAGAAAAATATTCACTGATGATTATGAAAAAAGAATCGACCCCAGAGGTCAGGTATATTATTGGCTGGCAGGACAACTTAATACGGAACCCGTTGGCGCAAACACCGACCTTGCAGCCATCCAAAACAACATGATTTCAATTACGCCTGTAACATACGAAATGACTCGAACTGACACTATTAAAGATTTAGACAAAATTCTGTGTTCGGGAAACACCTGTAATTGGTATTAGCAAAACACACTTGAAAAACTATAAAAAATATGCTACAATTATAGTAGGGATATTAGGGAAATTATGCTTAACATTACAACCAGCTCAAACACAACATTACCCGTTGGAATGATTCAGAATTACAACAATATTGATGCTTCATTGGCTGTTAAAACCTACAGAATGGAAACATCAAGTAATCCTATGACATTTCAAGCTGAACCGACTCCGCAAAATTCATTTGCACAAGCAATATACGGAGATGGTCCTTACAGCTTAAATCGTCCTAATTCCACCTCTGATGTTTTATGCCAAAATATTGATTATATAGCATAACGAAGTTTATATATACTTTGTATATTAAGCAATGTTAACAAATTCTTAACACATTAAGCAATTATCTCAAATAAAAATACTTTATATAAGAGTATAGGAAAGAGGATAATTCAAACAATGAAAGAACAAGAATTAAACACACTTATGTCAGTCGTTTCAGATCCAATCGAAAATGTTTATAGAATCGATACTTATAAAGATCTTGCTGAAATTCAAAGAATTATTAGAATTTTTGATATTTCAAAAGAACAACATAACAAACACACTATGTTTTCAATCAAAAACCTTGCAGCGTTACGTTTGGTTTTAAGCAATAACTAAAGACTTGGTATGCTATTCGGTTTTCGGTAAAAATTTTAAGACCTCTTTATGAGGTCTTTTTTGTTTTATATATTTATAATCAAATACAGTATGGGCGGCAAAAACAACAACACTCCAATTATTACGGCTGAAATTGTTACAACCATCACCGCACCTGCCGCTATATCTTTTGCCATTCCTACCATTCGAGAATACTTATTGTGAAATATTGCATCTAAAGAAAATTCTATCGCAGAATTCATCATCTCTGCCGAAATTACAGCTGCTACAGCCAAAATTATTATACAAAATTTTGTAATCGAAAAATCCAGACAATAGGCTGCAATAAGCACCAGTATTGCAACAAAAAAATGTACCCTTATATTTCTTTCACTTTTTAGTGTTAACCTCATGCCTTTACGAGCATTTTTAAAGGTATTTGAAAAATTTTGTTTTTTAAATTTTGTCATACTTAATTCCCATACTTTCTAACGCTTTTTTTTGCCATTTTACAACAAATTCAAAATCCGACTCTGTTTGATGATCAAATCCCAAAAGGTGCATAATTCCATGACTTATCATAAATTTCAATTCTGTTTCTTTTGGAATTTTCTTTTCTCTTGCCGATTCTTCAATTTTATCTAATGCTATTATAACCTCTCCTAAATTAATTTCCATATCAAGTACAAATTTTTCATCTTCGGGGGAATCAGCAAACACAGCAAAAGTAATTATATCGGCAGGATAATCTTTTTGCCTGTACTCTTTATTTATCAAATGAGTTTTCACACCATCACAAAACAATATATCAAAAGATATTCTATCGTATTTGTAACCATTTAAACAACTATTTTCTGATAAATCCGGCGAATTCATATAAAAGCTCAACAAATCAGATGCGATTTTCGAAATCTCATCAGTATTTATTTCCCATTGAGAATACTCATTTTCAACCTCTATATTACAATTTGTCATAAGCTTTTATTTTCATTACTACCTGCCCAGCCGTCATCCTGAGTATTAGACTTTGGCTTGGATTCTTCCAATTCCTTAATTTTTTTCTCAAAATCCTCATCAAGAATTTGACTTGGAATTTCTATCTTATTTTTTTCAAATTCTTTTGCAAAATCTTCCTGATACTTAATTCTATCATGCTGCATACCACGTAAAATTCTGCTAAATGTCATCGCTATAACTTTTAAATCCTTCAAGGTTAATGGGCTATCAGCCAATTGCCCGTCATTCAAGCGTTCAACAATTATCTTATCAATTATATTTTCTATTTCATCTGAAGTTGCGCCCTTCATAGCTCGAACAGCAGATTCAACCGCATCGGCAAGCATTAATATTGCTGTTTCTTTTGAATTAGGCTTTGGTCCGGCATATCGGAATTGCTCTTCTTTAACATTTTCTACACCTTCTTCCTGAACAGCCTGATTATAAAAATATTTAGCCAAGCCTTCACCATGATGTTGAAGAATAAAATCACAAATAATACTCGGCAATCCGTTTTTCTTTGCAATTTCAACACCATCTTTTGGATGCGCAGTTATAACCATCTTGCTTAATCTTGGATTAAGCTTGTTATGAGGGTTTTCTATGCTGAAATATGATTGATTTTCCACGAAAAATAACGGTCTTTTTAATTTTCCGATATCGTGATAAAAAGCTCCTACTCTTGCCAATATAGGATTTGCACCAATAGCTTCTGCAGCTGCCTCACATAAGGTTGATACCATCAGGCTGTGATGATATGTACCCGGAGCTTCAAGTTGTAACCTTTTCAAAAGCGGCTGATTATGATCTCCAAATTCTGCCAATCCATAAGGCGTAATTATATGGAAGGTGTTTTCCAACAATGGGGATGTACCTAAGACTATTATTGAACTTACAACGCCATTTAAGAATATGTATATACAATCCCAAATGTTGCGCTTTAACAGATATTCACCCATATCAACAAAAGATTTGTCAATAAAGTACAGGCTTAGCACAACCATAACACCTGCTAAACCAAGATTAAACCCGACCTTTATCAAATCAAATCTTCTTGTATAGCGGATTTTAGATACACTTATCATAGAAATTATTGCAAGAAGCAAGAAAACTACGACAAACTTTGAATCATACTGCATACCAACAGTTAATATACCGATAGTCAAGATAGACAACAGGCACGAAACTCGTGAATTTAAAAATATTCCGGTCAAGACAAACATTCCGGGCAAAGGCAAAACATAAGGGGAAAAACCCGTAGGCAATATGACAGCCAACAAGCCTATCAAAGCAACCAAAGTTGCAGACAATGACATATACTTATGCTCTAAATACTGTTTTTCAAATACTTTTAAATAGGCAATATATATCAAAGTAGCAAGCAACACGAGAATGTATATAGATAAAATTCCCTGCCAGTTAAGTTCATAAACACTATATCCCGCCTGACGAAGAGCATCTCTTTTCAACATTGTAACCGGTTCGCCAACAAAAACAATCTTTTCACCTTTTTGGAATGTAACCTTATATGGTTTTATAGAATCTCTAGCATTCGCTTTTGCTATTTCTGTTGCGGCATCATCAATTACCAGGTTAGGAACAATAACCTGTTCCAACATAGTTGTTATAACTGAAATTTGACGTTTTGATACATTTGACACCAAATTTGCTTTTATTAATCTGTTTATATTATCTTTTTCGGCATCTTTTTCTGTAATACCGACCTGCAAGATATTTAACAAGGACAAAGATGCCTTGTCAAATGCTTCTTTTAAACTCGCATCATCTACATGCAAGAAATAATCAACAATATAATCTTTTTTAGGATTTCCGGTCAAATCAAATAAAATATTCAGTTCTTTTTCTTTTTCTGAATTAGAAGCATCTTTTTTTCTAATTTTTAAAATAGAATTTTCCAAAGTTTCAAGATTAGATTTTATAAAATCATCCTCTGCAGGCACTAATACCGGTTCAACCTTTTGAGCTACCTCTCTTTTATGCTGTTCGGTTCTTTTGACATCTTCAACCGTAAATGTTTTTTGAGCATAAATATCCTTTTTGCTTATTCCATTCTCGATAATACTTTGGAACAGATAATTCTGCGAAGATATAATCGCAGTAATCAAAACCGTAAAGCACAAAAGATAAAATGTTTTTATAACTTTTGACGAGGTCAAAAATTCTTTAAATTTCTCTATATATTCATTTTTAATCATATTTAATTCCTGCTTAATTCTATAAAGATATAATACACATTTTACCTCTACAAAAATCAGAAGGCAATAGTTTTTAAAAATTTTGTTATAAGCAAAAGAGAGGCCGCATAATGCGACCTCTCCTTAGATACAATTTTTACTATTAAGCCTCAGCCGGAGCATCAGAACCTTTATCTTTTTGTTTTGAAATTAAATCCTGAATTTTGTCTTTAATTTCTTCGCCTTTTCTTTGAAGTTCAGAAACAGCATCATCAGCTTTTGACTGAATTTGTTTTGCTGTTTCATCAGCTCTGCGAGCCATTTCTTTTGCATTATCCGCAATTATTTTTCTTGTTTCTTCACCTGATTTTGGAGCAAGCAAAATACCTGCAATTGCACCAATTGCGCCGCCTACTACAAAACCTGCTAAAAATCTTGATACTGACATAATTAATTCTCCTTTATCTTACATAGTATAAATCTAATTTTATTATAATTCATTAGCTAAAAGTTTTATTTTTTGAACAATGAATATACCGTCATAAAACCTTTCAAAAAACCACCAAAAATATTGCCGGAAATTTCTTTTGTTTTTGTAATGGCATTTGCAATACCTGTTTTTACATTTCCGACACCTTCATCTGTGCTTTGAATTATTGAATTGATAGAACGCATTGTTTCATTCAATTCTTTCAATGTCGGTTTTAATTCATTATTCAAAATTTCTGAAGTTTCGTTCAGATTTTTTGTTAATACGGATAAATCTTTTAACAATTTTATCAGGAAATAGCCGACAACACACAATAAAATAGCTGTAACTACAACTAAAAATGTTATTCCGTTATTTAATAATACTTGTGATAATTCAATATTCATCTTTTTATCCTTATTTTAAATTCTATAAACTATGAATCAAATTCATTATCGGATGTTCCGTTTTCGGAATCTTCCAATTCTTTTGCTTTCGCCATTTTTTTAGATTTTATTGAATTATTTACTTTTCTGAATTGTCTTTCTAATTTGTATTTTACCAAATCAATAGACTCCAATGCTTGTTTTTTAGCATCAATAATCTGCGGAGCGTGTTTATCATAAAAATCACAAACAGTATCTTTTAATTCTTTTCTGGACTCTTCACCTGATTTTGGGGCAAAAAGCACTCCGGCAACAATTCCGCCGACTACACCTGCTATAACACCCATTGAAAACATAAATGCTTTGTTGTTCTTACACATAGTTGTAAACCTCGTTTCCTTTCAAATTTCGAAATTATTGTAACATATTTTTAACAACATTTCAAGAGTAAAGACAAAAACACTCTCATATTAAGCAATTTTAATCAAATTACTGAGTGCAAACAGAACATCAACAGCAGACAAAACCTTTTTATGCGGTAAATTTTTTAAAAATACAAGTAAAACTACTGCGACAATTCCTTTTATCAAATACTTAAATGCCTCTTTTTTCTTACCGTCAACAAATACAGAAAAACTATCCAGACCTTTTGACATCGCAGAAACACCCTTTTGTGCTGCCGTAACTCCGCTTGTTATTATAGGCTTAACATCATCTATTTGTGCAGAAATTTCATTAATAGAAGAACTTGCCTGTTTTAGCAGAGAAATCACCTTTCCTGCTACTATTAGTTCCGCAATAAATACTATTGTAAAAAATAAAATCAACATCTTTCAACTTTTCTTACTGTGTGCTATATTTTAAATATATAGTATCATAAAAAAATTGGAAATACCTCTAAAGGACTATTTTATGAACAAAATCCGTTTTTATACAGCATTGATATGTGCAAGATTAATATATTTAGCGATAAAACTGCTAAATAAATCATCAGGCACATCTTTTGTCGGAATGTCAGTATTGAAAATTTGTCCTGATTTTTTAAGATACTGTAAGAAATATACAAAAATTGCAATAACTGTAACCGGAACAAACGGGAAAACAACTACCTCCGGAATGCTTGCTCATATCATAGAAGCCGACAATCAAAAAGTTATTCATAACGTAAAAGGGGCTAATATGCTAACAGGGGTTGCAAATGCTTTTGCCCTCAATATTGCACCCTGCAAAAAATTCGATACCGCTGTTATAGAATCTGATGAAGCGTACCTGACAAAATTATATGACTATTTTGATGCTGATTTTCTTGTGGTTACAAATCTTTTCAGAGATCAACTCGACAGATACGGTGAATTAACAACAACCGCAGGTTTTATACAAAACGCCATTGATAAAAGTGATAGTCTAATTTTATTGTTAAATGCCGATGATCCTTTGGTTAATAATTTTGGCAAAAACAAAGAAGCTTTGTATTATGGATTTGAGGAAGTTGAAATTTATTCGAATGTAAACTCTTCAAGCTCAAATGCCCCAACCGAAGTTTTTAACTGTATCTGCGGAGAGAAATTAGAATACAATAAACAATTCTTTGCCCAAGAAGGTCATTATCACTGTATACATTGTGGATATAAACGTCCTGAGCCTGATTTTAAGGGTTACGCAAAAATATATGCCGATTATACCGATTTAAAAATCGTTGATTCAAAAGAAAATAAAACCTATGATTTCAGAGTTAATCTTATAGGCTTATATAATGCGTACAATGCACTTGCGGCAATATCGCAGGCACTTATATTAAACATTGATTACGAAACAATCAAGCAAGCTGTATTGACTTATCAATCAATATTTGGCAGAGCAGAAAGAAAAATCATTAACGGACACAACACATTAATTCAGTTAATAAAAAATCCGACCGGTGCAAGTGAGGTTTTAAAAACTGTTGACTTAAATTCAAATATACTCATAGCAATCAATGACAACTATGCTGACGGCAGAGATATTTCCTGGTTGTGGGACAGCGATTTTGAACAGTTAAAAGATGCAAAAAAACTTGTTATTACCTCAGGCATAAGAGCCAAAGATATGGCTGTCAGATTGAAATATGCAGGAATACCGCAAGAAAAAATCATAATTGAAGAAAATATACAAAAAGCAATAGAAATTGCTTCAAATACAGAGAATAAAGATGAAAAAATTACGATTTTACCATCTTACACCGCATTGTTAAAAATCAGCAAAATGAAATTTTAAAAGAAAGGATATATAAATGTTACTAGGAGTAAATATTGATCACGTGGCAACACTGAGAAACGCAAGAGGCGGAGCTGAACCCGATCCGGTTATGGCTGCAAAAATCGCAGAAGAAAACGGAGCAACCTCAATTACTGCACATTTAAGAGAAGACAGACGCCACATCATGGACAATGACATAAAAGCACTTAAAAGAATTCTAAAAACTAAGCTAAACCTTGAAATGGCAGTTACTGATGAGATGCAAAAAATTGCACTAAATATTAAGCCGCACTCAGTTTGTCTGGTTCCTGAAAAAAGACAAGAAATTACAACAGAAGGCGGTCTTGACGTTGCAGGACAGTTAAATAAAATTACAACATTTGTTCAGCCACTAACAGAAGCTGGCATTCTGGTAAGTCTGTTTATTGATCCATCAGAAGAACAGGTAAGAGCCGCAGCAAAAACCGGCGCACAGTTCATAGAATTGCATACGGGACAATATTCACTTGCATTCGGAACACCTGATGAAGAAGAGGAATTTATGAAGCTTAATGAATCATCAAGACTAGCTCATAATTTAGGTCTTAAAGTTAATGCCGGTCATGGACTTAACTATGAAAATGTTCACAGAATGCGTCAAATTGAAGATTTGTATGAACTGAATATCGGACACAGCATAATTTCAAGAGCCGTATTTACCGGTCTTGATAAAGCTGTTGCTGATATGGCAAAATTGGTAAAATAGAAATAAATTATGTCATTCTGAATTTATTTAGAAGCTAAAAATTTTGTATATCGATAATATGAAACAGGAAAATAATATGACAAAATCAAAAGAAGAAATTATAGAAGAAATGCAGCAAGTTGTAAACCAAATGGTCATAGACGATTTGGAAGAAAATCCTGATATTGCAAATGAATATTTTGAATGTGATTGCTGCGGAAAGAATAAATGTTTGGCAGGCTCAATTCAATATAACGATTACAGATTATGTAATGATTGCGTATTGCTTGCGGAAACAGGCTTTGCCCTGGGCAAATTTACAGATATTCAAAGCCTTATTGACGCAATGGAAGATACTCGGCTTGAAGAGCTATGTCAATTTATCAAAGATGAAGAAACCCGTAAAAACAGTATGAATAACTAATATAACAAAAAGACCGCAATTGCGGTCTTTTATTTATATATTACCCATTACCCTTTTAAAAAATAGAAACTAACTTAATGCCATCAATGCTTTCACTGAGCGGGCATTTTCCTTAACCTCTTCATCAAACCCTTCTGATGATATTGTATTTTCCAACACTCTCATTGCTTCTTCTTTATTATCTAATGATAATAATTCGTTTATTGTACTCATTGCAACAACTGTAGACATATCGTTTATGCCTTTTCCTCTGTTTGCAATAACAACAGATAAAGAATTATATTCATTTCTTCTAACTAATGCTTTTGATGTTAGTTCTCTGACCTCATCAATTGAAGAATTTGTACCGATTTCTTCCAAAACAGCAACGGAGTCAGGATTTGTATTAATCGTAAGTGATTCAATAATATCACTAACTTTGTTGAAATTTTTATTATTTTTAATCATTGTTTTTTCCATTACTCAATCCCCTTTATTATGCGGCAACTGCCAAATCAGCTTCCAACGCCTTTAAGTGTTCTACTAACATAGGTTTAACCTCAGAATGAGGATCCAATGTTGCCATTTTTGCAATTTCTTTTTCTCTTGAGTGTCCTAAGCCTTTTATCATTTCACCGATTTTTCCGAATGACACCTCTGTTCTGCCGATTTCTTGAATTTTGTTCCAAGTATTAACAACGCCTTCTTTCATTCTTCCGCAGAATGCAACGATAGACTCGATACCTTCATAGAATCTGTCGCCTATATTACCTAAAGAACCTACTAATGTAGAATATATACGTTTAGAACCGGCTGTCAAACTTCCGGTAAAGCTTACTTTATTATCATTTTTCTTACTTGATTCAAAGACATCTTCTGTTAAAATGTTTTTCTGAAAATTTGAAGCTGCAAAAGGATTAGAACTTCTTGCAACATTATTTTCTGACACACTCGTATTAAATATACGATGACTTAATTGGGTAATTTTTTCAATTGTTGACATATATTTAAACCTCTCTATTCATAATTGTCCACTCACTAAGTCTATCATAGTGAGTTCAGAATAAATCAACCTTTTGAATGATTTGTGTTAAAATATGAATATGAATCATAAAAATTTAGAAGAACTAATTGAAGTAATTGCAAAATTAAGAGCGCCTGACGGCTGCCCTTGGGATAGAGAACAAACTCATTATTCTCTGCGCCCAAACATGCTTGAAGAAGCCTATGAAGCTGTCGATGCAATAGATGATAATGATATGGCACACCTGAAAGAAGAGCTTGGTGATGTTTTATTACAAGTTCTTTTACACTCACAAATTGCATCAGAAGAAGGCGTTTTTGATATTGATGATGTTTCAAAAGAATTGAAAGACAAGCTTATACACAGACATCCTCACGTATTCGGGAATGCTAATATAAAAACTGCAGAAGATGTAAAAAAAGAATGGGATAAATTAAAAGCCGAAGAAAAAACTGAAAGGATTTCAGCCATGGACGGTTTATCTCGCGCGCAAGCCGCATTAATTGCCGCCCAAAAAATTTCTAAAAGAGCTGTAAAACAAGGTTTTGAATGGCCTGATGAAGAAACTTTATATGAATGTATAATGTCAGAGTTTGACGAATTTAAACAAGCAAAAAAAGAAAATGACAAATCACACATGGAAGAAGAATTTGGCGATATTCTTTTTGCAACGGTAAATCTTGCACGCTGGAACAAAATTGATGCAGAACAGGCTCTATTAAAAGCTAATAAAAAATTTGAAAAAAGATTTAGAAAAATGGAAGAATTAGCAACAAAACCTTTAACGGAATACTCAATTGAGGAGTATGACAAATTATGGAAACAAGCAAAAAAAGAAATACAACAATGAAAGATGTACAAAATACACAAGATAACAGAAATGTAGATATTCAAAAAGTCGGGATAAACAAAATTGATTTGCCCTTAATTATCCAGCGAAAAAACGACACCGATCAGGTAGTTTTGGCACAGGCAAGAGTTTGTGTTTCATTGCCAAGACACTACAAAGGTACTCACATGAGCAGATTTGTGGAAGTTTTAAATGAATGGAAAACAAAAAATCTTTTAGGAATTGATATAAAAGGATGTCTTGAAAAAATAATTAAAAAACTAAACGCAAAAAGCGGAGAACTAAAGTTTAAATTCAAATACTTTATAGATAAAAAAGCTCCTGTTTCAAAGCTTATTGCACCAATGTGTTATGAATGTTCTTTTGAAGGCAGGATTGCCAATGATGATTACAAATTTATCCTTGGAGTAAAAGTTCCGGTTACAACACTTTGCCCATGTTCAAAAGAAATTTCTCAATATGGCGCACATAACCAAAGGGCATTAGTTTCAGTAAAGGTATCTTACGATGAAACAGAACAAATCTGGATAGAAGATTTGGTTGAAATGATTGAAGGGTGTGCTTCATCACCGGTATATTCCCTGTTAAAAAGACAAGATGAAAAATATGTAACAGAAAAAGCCTATGAAAATCCAAAATTTGTGGAAGATCTGTTGCGAGATGTTGTCATAAAACTCCGCAACAACAAACTGGTAAAAGAATTTGAGGTAGAATGTGAAGCTATGGAAAGTATACATAACCATTCTGCTTGGGCTTATCAAAAAGAAGGCTAGAAGAACAAATATCTATACCTTATAATGGTACTGATATTCCGGCATTTACACTTGTTGTATTTGCATTAATTTTAGTTACATCATAAATTTGACCTTCTACAAAAACGCTTACTTTACCTATTTTTTGTGATACACCGGCAAAACAACCAGCATTTGTAGTCATATTGCCTGTTTTGTAGTCAACTTTTGTTGCTAAGTATGGTGTTGCATAGAGTTTTGTTTTATCAGAAACAGGAACGTTTACTGACAGCGGTTGAACTCTAAATTGAACAGTTTGTGAATTATCATTGATATTGTTTCTAACTCTGAACCCGCCGGAAAATACTGAATCGCCGTACGGTACAGAACCTTTTACGTCAAAGATAGCACCTGTTGATCCTTTAGTAAATGAAGTCCCGACTCCGCCATAAAAACCTATATTGCCCTGTCCGACATTTATACTTGCATCAACGCCGGCGATTGTAAAATTTGACCCGTCGCATTGCTGAAAAGTTGAAGCTGAAATTTTTGTATTTATATCAGGCATTATGAAATCCCATTGTATCCCCTTGTATATATAAAAAATATTTATAAATCATATTTGCCCCAAAAACAAAAAATAAGGTTACAAAATGTAACCTTATTCTCTATATTTTTTCATTTTATTTATTAATTAAACTGCGCCGGCAAGAAGCTTATCAGCAAGTTCTGTTTCTAATCGACCGTTTAATGTCTTACTGATTTTTTGAAGCTTTTTAGCAATTATTTCCATATTATCTGTCCAGACAAAATTATCATTTACATATTTTTCAGCCTTATTGAAATCGCCGTCAATCTGTATTCTAACGATTTCAGCAAGCATTTCTTTAGCAATCGGAACGACTTTATCAATATTTACGTGAATTTTACCATCTTTTGTAAGTTCATATCCGCCACGTTCTGAGAAATACTTATTTTGCATTACTGTACGAACTCTGTGAGCCTGCGACATGGTCGGTTTTGATTTTAAGAAATTATCAGCCATCGTTGTTACTATAATTTGAAGTCTTTGCTCAGGAGTGTACATTCCAAGTTCAGTCAACAAATCAACAAATGCCAAAGCTCCCATATCTGCCTTGTTTTCTTCGATAATATTACGGTATTTACCTAATTTTTCACTACCTTCTTTAGGTCCGAGGGAGTGTGCGTTTTCATGACCTATTGTAAACCAGTGATCCGCTTCATCAAGATAATATTTGTGCTGTTCTTTATCTAAAATAGCATCAAGACGTTCTTTAAGTTTTTTCTTATCACTAATAAAACGAATTTGTCTGTGGTAAACATTACGTCTTCCGCCGCCGATTGTTAAAGACAACTTATCCGAATTTGGAAGGTTTTCTGCCAATGTAATACCCCCACGATACTCACCGACATCACCTGATGCCATAACCATATCAACATCAACCATTGTTTGTTCAGAATCTGCTTCGGCTGATATTGTTTGTTTATATTCATCTGCGTATGGCATATTTTCTGCTAATGTCGGTAAATATTTTTTTATGGCAAGTAGTGCTTCAGTTCCTTTTTTATTAACTATACCGACTCTTCCTCCTAGAAAATCTTTTGGAATTGGTGAAATGTTATTTTCCTTCAATAACGCAGATAATTCTTCATTTTCTACAATAGTACCTGTCATTTCATCTTCATAATTTTCTCTTGTTATTGTAAATTCTAACGGAGTATCCTGAAGGGTTGCCCATTTTTTATCTGCATAAGCATCCAGCATAGGATCAGCTGTTCTCAATGCTTTTGCCTGCAATAACAAATATTCGTTAAAATCTGAATTAGTTGAAACAGATGCTGCTTTTTCCAGTTCATCTGCCATTTTATTAAAATCTTCATTAAAATAATCAATATAATCAATTCCGGCCAAATCCTCAGCAGCCCTCACAACAACAGAGCGTGAAGTCAGAATTTCCTTAACCTCATCAGTTTTACCCTCTTTTAGCATACGCAAAAGTACTGTATGGAATTCCTCTTTTGACAAATCCTCAGGATAAACACCTTTACCGAGTTTTTCATCAACTCCTTTAATAAGTCTTATAGGATTTGACATTGTGTCTATTGCATTACAACCTTTTTGGGCATCAAACAAAATTTTGGTCAATTTTGCCTGTTTGTTTCCTTTTTTGACCTCTTCTTCCAAAAATTCTTTAACAGCCAAATTATGTTTGCAATCAATTTGCATATTAATCTTTTCTAAAATTTCAGCAGCAACACATAGGTGTCTTAGAGCTTTTTTATCTCCGGGGGCTAATGCCAAAAATTCAGGAGCATCCGCTTTTAAAAATTTTTTCGTAATTAAATAATCTTTGTGTGTTCTTTTTTCAAGTTCAGCTACAGACAAATTAAATTCAAATTTTTCAACCATATAAGCTCTCCTTTATTTTTATTTCTTTGAAAATATTTTAACATAGAAACAATAAAATATTTACCCCTATTTATGATATGTTTCACCTTTGATTATTTTGAATGCTCTATATATTTGCTCTACCAATATTAATCTTGCAAATTCGTGCAAAAATGTCATCTTTGACATACTCATTTTCAAATTTGCTCGTTCGGATACATTTTTTCCTATTCCGCAAGACGAACCGATTACAAAAACTATCTCCTGCACTCCTTCATTTGTAAGCTGTTGAATTTTTTGAGCAAATTCCTCACTTGAAAACTCTTTACCCTTAATTTCCATTGTAATCACATAATCTAACGGTTTGATATTTGCTAAAATTTTTTCACCCTCATCATTTAAAACTTTATCAAGCAAATTTTCATCCTTAACCTGAAGCGGAGATATTTCAACAACAGAAACAGAAGCATAAGGTTTCAGACGTTTTAAAAACTCATCTATCCCGCTTTGCATATATTTTTCTTTAATTTTTCCAAGTGCGATTATTTTAATTTTCAATTTTTGAATTATCACTTTCTATATAAATTGATCGTGAAGGGAATGCAAAATCAATATTATTCTCTCTGAATTTTTCAATTACCGCTTGATAAAATTCACCTCTAACCCGCAAAAATTTATTATAATTTCCGGATTTGACATACCCTCTGAACCTTATATTTATAGAACTGTCGCCTAAATCGTGTATTGCAATCGTAAATTCATTATTAATTTCTTTATGACCTATAGCAATTTCTCTAAGAATTTGCTGTGCCAGTTTTATTTTTTCATTATCTGTTGAATATGTAACTCCAAAGGTAATGTTCAAAAATCTTTTCTTTGCACAAGAAACATTTGTTACAATAGTGTTTGCCGCAATATTATTAGGCACATTAATTAAGAAATTATCTAAATCTCTGATTTTGGTTGACCTTATATTGATATCTTCAACATAACCTTCTATATCATTTACTTTTACATAATCTCCAATTCTGTATACATGATCGGATAATATCTCAAAGCTTCCAAAAAAGTTGGCAAGAGCATCTTTTGCCGCCATACCGACAGCTATACCGCCAATTCCGAAACCTGCAAGAATAGAAGATACAGAATACCCCTGACTTTGTAAAAATCCTGTTATTGCAATAAATATTAATATAGCCTTTATCAATTTCATCAACATAGGCAGAAATCTTAATAATGGTGAATTTGACTCAGCCTGTATGATTTTTGCCTTGATTTTTTTATCACATAAATCTATTATTTTGAAAATTATATAAAGAGCTGCTACATTTATTAAAATACATATAATGCCCGCTTCCCACTTTGGCATAATTACCTCCTGTCAGATTAATTATATACAAACATGAGATTATAGAGAATTATTGTAAATATTTTATTAAAAATTTTTCTTTATCAAAAATTTTGATAGAATGTTATTATTATGGATTGGTTTAAGGGAAACGGGTTTAAAATAGCCATATTTACACTATGCTTGTTTTTGGGTTTTGGATTTTCAAAAATATACCAGCCTCAAGGGAAAAGTATCCGCATATACAAACAGGCTTTGAAGGATTACGAAAATCAAAATTATTCAAACGCATACTTTTTATTTTCCCAAATAAGTTACATGTCTGATTTAAAACCATACGCAATCTACAGACAGGCGCTTTGCGCAAAATCCCTCGGAGACAAGACTTCCGAGCTTAAAAGTTACCAAAAGCTTTTCACATATTACCCCAAAAATAAACTTAGCGAAGAAGCAAAATACCAAGCCGGACAATTAACGGTTGAGGACAATCCTGATTTAGCAATGTCCTATTTTAAGTCTGTTGAAAAATCCAATCTTGATGAAGACTATAAAATAGCATCAGACTATTATATCGCAAGAATTCAATCCGCAAAAATCAGATACTCAAAACAAAAAATATCTGATGAAAAAAAACAAAAAATCGAACAATCTTTTAGAAATTACCTAAAAAATTATCCAAACGGCAGATTGATAGCAAGTGTTGCAAGCAGCTGGGAAAAATTTAATCCAAAAACAAATTCTAAAGATTCCGTACTTATTGCAAGAGCATACAGCAACAGCGGTCTTTTAAAAGAAGCCGAAGAAACATTAAAAAAAGCTAAAGATGAAGATAAATGGGCTGTTTGGGCGGTAAATTCATATAAAACAAATAACTACGAAAAAACAAAAGAACTTGTAGAAAAAGGGGTTAAAGATTATTCTAACAGCGTATTAACGCAAGATTACAATAATGCAGTTGACTATTATCTGAAATTATTTGACCCAAAAGATGAATTAAAATATACGACAAAAATATTTGGTCTTGCAAAAAGCGAAAAAAAAGATTATATTTGGGATTTAAAATGTCAAAAAGTAACACAAAAAAATAAATTTTCATGCTACAAAGACCTGTATTTGAATTTTCCTAAAAGTAAATATGCAGAAAATGCAATAATTGAAGTCTTTAAATACGGAATACAAAGCAAAAATTACGCAAAGTGCAGAGAACTTGCACAAGATTTTCTAAAAAATTATCCTAATTCAAAACATGTACCAATGGTTATGTTTTGGGCGGGAAAAATTGAACAAAGCTATGGGAATTCAAAATATCAGGAATATTTTAACAATATAATAAACACCTATCCCGATTCATATTACGCATATCGAGCATTCTGGATAATGAAAAATGTTTCGACTGCCACAATAAATGCACAACTGAATTATAAGCCGGTTGAATATCCATACAAACCCCCAACGAAAGGAGAAGCTCTATACACCCTTCTTCAGGTTCAAGACTACAATTTGATTTCAAAAATTATAAAAGATGAGTTTATAGACAGCTGGCTGGAATATGAACAAGGTAACTATGCAACCTCTGTTGTAATAGCACAGGAAGCAATGGACAAATTACCGGTAAAACCTGTAAAAACTGACCTGCGCTGGCGTCTTGTTTATCCGCAAAACTTTTATAAACAAGTACAAAATTATGCCGAAAAATACGGTAACAATCCTGCTTTAATCATGGGTTTAATAAGAACGGAAAGCACATTTAATTCTGAAGCTCAAAGTCCTGTAGGCGCTATAGGGCTTATGCAACTAATGCCCGCAACAGCACACGAAATCGGAACAAAGCATGGAATTAAACTAAATACAAGTTATTTATTCAATCCTGAATTAAATATAAAACTTGGCAATATTTATTATTCTACAATTAAAGAAATGCTCGACAAAAGAGATATTTCAGCAATTGCCGCATACAATGGGGGTATCGGTTCTGTAACAAAATGGAAATCTACATTAAAATATAACGATACTGACGAATTTGTCGAACAAATACCTTACGAAGAAACAAAAAACTATGTTGAAAGAGTTTTGAAAAGCTATTGGAACTATACAAGAATATACCAAAGATAATAAAATCAATCATTTGGGTTATTACAAATAAAAATAAAATGATAAAATAAGAAATTATGAAAAAGATTTTAATTACACTTACAATATTGATTATAAATTTTATAATATCAAATCCGAGTTATGCAATAAAAATTGGTTTGCTAACCCAAGTTGATCAGGCTGGGATAGGAACAAACGTTGCAGGCAGAATGATAGATGTTAACACTAATAAAACTGTCTGTATCGCAGATGCTATGAAAGGTTACGTGCTTGTTCCATATAAAAATGAAATTGCAATAAGAAAAGACGGACATTTTTACGGACTTGGCACAAGCGCAATAGTTTTAAGACCGGATAAAGAAGGGTATGTAAGTACAAAAGGCAAATGGTATCATGGCAAGCTGTTAATTAAAAATATTGGCGGGAAACTGACTGTGATTAACGATATTGAACTTGAAGATTACATTAAAGGAGTTGTCCCCTCAGAAATGCCCCCAAGTTGGGAATTTGAAGCCTTAAAAGCTCAAGCTATTGCTGCAAGAAGCTTTGCACTTGCAAACCTAGGCAAACAGTCTAAATACGGCTATGACTTGAAAGATAATACAGAAGATCAGGCATACGGCGGAGCTTCTGCCGAAACAAACATCACAAACAAAGCCGTAGTTGAAACGCACGGTCTTGTATTAACTTATGATATGAAAATAATTTCAGCATATTATAGCGCATCAGCAGGTGGCATGACCTCAACTTCAACATCAGTTTGGGGGGGGTATACACCTTATCTTCAATCGGTACCGTCATTTGATGATAATGTCGCAAAAAAAGGGCATGGAGTCGGCATGTCGCAACACGGGGCTAATAACTTAGCAAAACAAGGTTACAATGCCTACCAAATTTTGCAATATTTTTATCAAAACGTAAAATTTGCTAAATTAAGCACAGAGTCATAACCCTTGATAACAGAGGAATTAAAGCCTGATATCCTGTTGTATATACACTATATTAAGAAAAAAATTTTTTATAATCTCTAAAACCCTTGACAGGTTTAAAAGTTAGTGGTATAACGAATTTGTCGATTACACAAACTGCGGAATATGGTTAGTGTCCGTAGATTATTAAGAAGGAGGTTCGAAATGAACAAAGAAGAATTAGTAAAAGAAGTATCAAAAAAAGCAAAAGTTTCACAAAAAGCAACAGCTGACATTTTAGCTGCTACATTAGAAACAATCCAAAAAACAGTTTCTAAAGGTAAAAAAGTTACTTTAGTTGGTTTCGGTACATTTGAAGCTAGAAAAAGAGCTGCTAGAACAGGTAGAAACCCTCAAACAGGTGCTGCTTTGAAAATCGCTGCTAAAACAGTTCCGGCATTTTCTGCAGGTAAAAAATTCAAAGAACTTGTTAAGTAATTCTTTTGCTTAAGCTATAAGTTTAAGAGGCTTCAACCAATTGGTTGAAGTCTCTTTTTATACCGTTTTGTTACATTTTCTTGAATAGTAAGAATCTTCGTGGTAGCATATTGGTATACAGAGAAGAAATGGGGAAATCTATGAAAAGTTCAACACTGAAAAGATCAACTTTATCTAAAGAAAATATGGAGGTTATTGAAACATTGGCAAAAGAAAATGAAAATAACAACGGTATAGGTGAATATTTAAGACCTGATGAAGTTGAAACACCTAAAGATGAATTTAATAAAGCTCAGGAAATTGATTTATTGTGGCAAAATTTTAAAGCAACTCAATTTAATACTAACTCTCCGAGTGCATATATTCTAACAGGTTTCATTATTGGTGTTGTAACAACATTACTTGTGGTATTTGGAATAAATTCATACACCAACAAGACAATTTCACCAAAACCTGTCGACACAGAAATCGCAACAACTGTTGATGAAACAATAAATCAAGAACCTCAACAGGTTAGTGAAGAAAATAATACAACAGTACACGAGGAACAACAGGAAACACCTTCAGCAAACGAACAACAACCTGCAAATGAAAAATCACAACAAGAAAAAACTGCTGTTACTAAACCTGTTAAAACTAAAAAATATATTGTTAAAAACGGTGATACAGGAGAAAGCATAATCAAGCATTTTTACGGTGCATATACTCCTGAAAGAGCTGATGCAATTATTAAAGTAAACAACTTAAAAACATTAGACAGGATTAATATAGATCAGGAATTGTTAATTCCTATAGAACAATAGTTATTTATAGCATGCAGAAATTTATAAAAAAACTAATATTTTTAACAATTATTTTGTGCTGTTCGTGTCAGGTTTCTTATTGTGTGGAAACAGCACAATGGCATAATGATTTAAGAACAAAATTTTTAAATAATGAAGCGATAATAATGGAAATAAATATTCGCTCATTTAATTCTAATGACAAAAACGGAGATGGATTTATTCAGGAAGAACTTGGAGAAGAAAGAGGAACATTTTTAAATGCCATAGAAAGACTGGATGAACTAAAAAATCTTGGAATAAACACTTTGCATATACTACCTGTAACACCTACCGGGAAATTGAAAGCTTTGGGAACGGCAGGAAGTCTTTATTCCATTTCATCTTTTGAAACCATAAACCCTGATTTATACGACAAAACATCCGAATTAACAATAGAAGAACAGGCAAAATTATTTATACAGGAGGCTCACAAACGAAATATTCATGTAATTTTAGATGTTCCGACTTGTGCTTCTTATGATTTGTATCTGCAAAGACCGGATTTATTTGTAAACGCAACAAATGGGGAACCTGTAGTACCTTCTGATTGGACTGATGTCAGACTACTATCTGTCGGAACAGAGGATAAAATTGATACTAACGTATACAGCCTGTACAAAGATTTTGTAAAGATGGCATTAAGACTGGGTGCTGATGGGATAAGGGCTGATGTTGCACACTCAAAAACGGCATTGTTTTGGAAGGAATTGATAAAATATTCAAGAGATAAGGATCCTGAATTTTTATGGCTTGCAGAATCTTCAGAAAGTTGGCATGATGCAATTTCTCCGCAGGCACCGTTCACATCTTATGACAAATTATTAGATGCCGGATTTGACGGTTATTACGGTTCTTATTTTAATTTAAAAAACTGGAGCAGTTCAAAAGATTTATACAGACAATTAGCTTTTACATTTGGTGAAACAAAAAAATTCAAAGATAAAAAAAGCACAATAGGAGCTTTTACAACACATGATGAGGTTAGTCCGATACTACTCAAAGGACAAGCTTTAAGCGAAATGATTATTTGGCTAAATTCTACACTGCCGCTAAATTCATACTATGTTGACGGGTTTCAGACAGGAGATGACTACTATTACCCAAAAGGAAACCGATTAGCACAACGCTCAAATACTGATGATGATATCTATTTTACCCACAACGGACAAATTGACATCTTCAATTTATCAAGAAAACCGGGCGGAAAAAATAACGAAATCAAAAATAATTTTATCCTCGGCAACAACATCAAAAATAGTATTTTGCCTGTATTAAATGAAGGGATATTTACCCCTCTAAAAACTAATAATCAAAAAGTTTTTGCCTATATGTTCGCAAATCAAAAGAAAAGAGTAATTACTATCGGAAATTTAGATTTCGAAAATAATCAAAAAGTAACGGTTAAAATTCCCAAATTCAACACAAAAAAACAAAAATTATTACCTATAAAAATCAGTTCAATGCCTGAGGTTAAAAATGGTAAAGCTATTATAAATATGAACCCCGGCGAAACTGTCGTGTTTATCATAAATGAATAGTTATATTATTTTCCCTAACGGGACAACACCCTCTCCTAAAAATCTAAGTTTCGTAAACTCAACTTGATTTTCTATCCTCTCCCATACGGAGAGGTCTAGGCCATATTTATGAGATCTTTCGCTTCGCTCAAGATAACAATTCCGCCATTTTGAGGCTTTAGCCGAAGAATCGCATTGTCTTTCAGGCAAATGTCGGCATTGCTAATATATATTATCTCAACATTTTGTTTTTATAAATTCTTTTATATCAGAGGCTTCATTTGTTCCTACAACAAAATCGAAATCCGGAATTTCATCTTTTAACTCATCTATCATGTGCGCCAAAAGTCCAGGGATAATTATTTTTCTTGTAGAAATTTTATCTCTGATATCTAAACGGTTGAGAGTCCTTGAAACAATATCTGCTGTAAATTTTTCAGCAGACCACGCTGTTAAAACACTCATTCCGTCTGCAGGAATTACAACAAGATATGATGGAACATTTGCCCCGTCAAGCTCGTTTGCAACAGCAAAATATGTCAGTGCGAAATTTGTTGTCAAAAATACTATTGAATTTTTGTCGGGTGAATTAAATTCATACAAACCTGATTCAACTTGCAATGGCTTTTGAGGGTCTGTATAGATGTTTTCTCGCAAACGTAAAATTGTCGAAAACATAGCTTCATCAAAATCCTCAAAAACTAACATATTTGCGTATTTGCATATATAATAGCTTGCCTTTGCGCAGGTTTCATAGATGTTACCTTTTTTCATCAAAACACAAACAGGCTTTGAATACGTTTCATCTTTTTCTATTATTGCCTTTGTTCTTGAGGTAATCAGATAATCTTTTGTTACCTTAAAGTTTTCATCAATTATGATATCAATTTCAAGTTTATTAAATTCTTCCAATGTTATTATACTAACAGATTTGTCATTCTGAACTCGGTTCAGAATCTTTGTATCATTTATATCTTTCAAATTTTTCAAGATAATCAAATCGACTTTTAGGTTTTCCTTCACACCTTTAATCTCAAACTCAGAAATCTTTTTAAGTTCTGATTCAAAATTATGACTGCTGCAATCAAGAGCCACAGCCAAGACCGTTCTGTTTATAAAAGTCTTTTCGTGACGATAGAGGACATTTTCTCCGCCAATTTTCAAATCACCTATCAAAACTGTTTCTTGTGCATGTTTTACACTATGAGAGTATAATTCCTTCAATTCATCTTTTATGTACGGACATTCCTTTATTTCAATATTTTGTTTTGCAAGTTTTAGAGCAAAAGCCATACAGGTCGGGCAGCCACACTCTTTGCAATTTGAATGTTCCTCTTTTTTTGCCGCAGGTAAATATTTGAAAATTTGTAATCCTGACATTTCCATATTTACACCAAACCCTTCAAAATTTTTATATTATCGGGGTTACTGACAGTTATAATATCAGCACCTGCAGCAATAGCTCCTGAGCAGGCTGATAATTCAATCATTTTTGTCCTGACCGATAATTCACCCCAACTATTTGAAAAATCGTCAGATTTTGCTTCTTTTGTTTTCAATGACTCATAAGACGCATCTGAAAATAAGGGAAAATTAAGATATTTATCTTTTTTTGCCTCTAATTTAACCTTTTCCATTATGCTGTAACCATATTCATAACCATATCCGAGTCCGCCTATATCGGTATTCATAATTATTTTTTCTGGCGGTAAACCCATATCAACAGACAATATATTTAATTCTTTTGCCAAATTTATATCTATCGGAGTTTTTAAAACAGCATAATGCCCGCCTGCAATAATTGACGGAATAATATCTTTATACGTCTTTTCATTTATGTTTGCAACAATAGAAGATTTTTTTATATTTTTAGCTATTTCAGGCAATAATATTTTATCAGTTTCATCGTCGCCTGTGCCAATAAATAGAAATGGCAAATCTTTTTTAATGTCATTCTGAACTTGTTTTAGAATCTTATCAGTTTCAAATTCACTATTGTATTTTAAAAACCGAAAACCAAGAATATCGCAATAAGGAGAAATTCTTAAATCCGAAGGCAACTCCTTCGGGTTTTTGATATTAATTATTTGTGCAAATAAGGTATTTGATATCAGCATAGAACTTTTATATTTACCTCTTTAGCCCTTTACCCCTTTACACACGTTCAGCTTTTACTCTGTTCATAATTTCTTCGAATTCTTTTTCATCAATTGTTTCTTTGTCCAAAAGCTCCTTAGAAATTCTTTCCAGCATATCACGATTTTCTGATAACAATTTTTTTGCAAGTTCATAACGTTCATCAACAATACGCTTGATTTCCTGATCAATTTCATAAGCAACCTGTTCGGAATAATCTCTTTGATGTCCGAAATCCCTGCCCATAAATACGTTTTCTTGATTTTTACCGTATGCCATAGTTCCTAATTTTTCTGACATACCCCAAGCAGTAACCATTTTACGAGCCATATCTGTAACATTGATTAAATCCTGAGATGCACCTGTACTAACTTTGTCTTTACCATATACAATTTCTTCTGCGGCACGACCGCCTAAAGATACGGCAATTTTTGCCAGCAATTTAGCTTTGCTTACGTGAACGGATTCATCTTTTGGTCTTGTCCAAGTTACACCCAGTGCCATTCCGCGTGGAATTATTGAAACTTTATGAAGTTCATTTGCATCAGGTAATAGTTTGTCAATTAAAGCGTGACCGACTTCGTGGTATGAGGTTAACTCTTTATCTGCATCAGTTAAGACTTTAGAACGTTTTTCTACACCTGCAATAACTCTATCTATTGATTTATCAACGTCTTCCATTGTAATTAAATCTTCTCCATTGCGTGCTGCAAGCAGAGCTGATTCATTCAACAAGTTTTGCAAATCAGCTCCCGTAAATCCGGGGGTTCTTTTTGCCAGAATTTTTAAATCAACATCCTTATCAAGTTTTTTATTTTTGGCATGAACCTCTAAAATAGCTTCTCTACCTTTTACATCAGGGGCATTAATATAAATTTGTCTGTCAAATCTTCCCGGTCTTAACAGAGCATTATCCAAAATATCAGGTCTGTTTGTTGCAGCAATTACAATGATATTTGTATTTACATCAAAACCATCCATTTCAACCAA
>CACXCI010000043.1 GCA_902766105.1 uncultured bacterium | reverse complement strand
CAAATATAACACTGGATAATGTAGACTTAAACGGTGATATCGATGGCGTAAGAGATTATGATATAACACTCAATACCAGAGATGGCTCAACAACGACAATATCTGGTACAATAACAAACGCAAATGCAACCATAAGCCAGGGCGAACTAATCTTTGGAGAGAACAGCTTATCGAATAGTGGCTTAAATGTAACCGGCGGCGTAGTAGATTTGAAGGATAATTTGACGAAAGATTATTCACTTAATGCTTTAACAAGTACTGATGCCGGAAAATATAAGATTGATGTCGATACTGCAAACAGCAAAAGCGATAAATTTATTGTCGGTTCAGGTTCTTCCGGTGTTATTAAATTAGATGGTAACAGTATAACTTTTGTAGGTGCAACTCCGACAAGTCCGTTTACGGTTCAGATATTAAAGGCTGTTGATGATTCAATTAAATTAGCTTTGGATTCTTCAATTGCTTCGGTTGATTATAAAATTGGTGACCGTAGTCGTACTGTTTATGATGAAATAACTGCTAATGTTAACTATCTTGATGATTTTAGAATATACACAGAACAGGGTGATGTGATAGGTAATATAAAATTAGCTACAACTGATACTACTGATGATAGTATTAAATTATCAGAATCAAGAGTTGACTGGAGCGGAATTAAAACTGATATTGGTTCACAAGGGGATAATTTACGTCTTGTAGGACAATTGAATACGTCTAGAAATAAAACATACAATATCAACGCATTTGCGTATCATAATGTAAGTGAAGATTTGGGTAACTTAAAAGGTAATTTATCAATTAATGGCAGAGCGCAGGGTGATAACAGGGCAGGAGTAAATTTGAATAATCACAGCGGTTTTGTATTGGGTGATAATAATAATGTTTTAACCTTAAAAGATGTTCAATTAACAGGCAATACAAATTTGCTTAATGTAACAAATTCAAATGCAAAAATTAATCTGCAAAATGCTGTATTAAACGGAAATGTTGCCTCTACAACTAATTATAATATCAATGTTATCGGTTCAGCCAATGATAAAACTACAGTTGCGGGAAAAGTTGACAATGCTACTGTTAATTTGACAAATTCAAAATTAGTATTTAATACTGATACTTTTGAAAATGCAAAATTAAATGCTCAAAGTGGTACCGTAATATTGAAGGATAATGAAATAAAAACTTACAGTATAAATGAATTAACCTCAAATCAAAATGCGGGGTATGAAATAGATATTAATCTATCTCCGTCCCCCAATGCAGATAAATTAAATGTTAATTCAGCAACTTCAGGCAGTATTGTAAAAATTTCCGCTTTGAACTTTATAGGTGGGGCTAACCCTGACGAAGAATTTAAAGTTCAGGTCCTTGGCGGTTCTTCAAATGTTCAGTTGGCAATTGATTCTTCAATATCCTCAAAAGACTATTCTTTGGGTACAACATCTCGTGAAGGTTATGATGATATAACACCAAATGTAAAATGGAATGATACTTTTAGTCATTACAGAGAGTACGGAACGCTGTACGGTAATATTACTCTTGCAACTACAAATAATACAAATGATAGTTTGGCGTTAAAGTATATGAGAACAGATTGGGATCCGAACAGAGAAATTTTACAATCTTTAGGTGATCCTTTAAATCTTATCAATACTATGGTTACAACAGATGATAGGAGTATGACTTTTGACAGCGCTAATGATGAGTACAAAGTTTCTTCTGATTTAGGAGTAACAGCTTCCGGTACTATCAGTGTTAAAGGTGTAGCTGATGGTGATAAACGTTCTACTATTAACGCTAAAGATGATACCGGAGTTTCTCATAATTTATTTGAGCTTGAAAATGATGATACAACATTAAATATTTCTAATACTAGAATTACTAACGCTCAAAATGTTGCTACCTCAACTAACCAAACATCAATAATAAATCTTGATAATGTCGAATTGTCAGGAAATGAAAATGGTATTACAACTGCCGGTACTGTTAATATTAAAGGTAATTCAAAACTGGATGATGAGGTTACTTTAACTCTTGGTACTTCAGAAATCAATATTGGTGAAGGAAATGTAAAAGTTAATAATAAGCTTGCAGGTGTTGAAGGTTCTAAATTAAATGTAGAAGGTTCTAATTTGGAATTTGGTGATGAATCTGAGGTTGTATATCTTGATACGTCGTTTATAAATTCAAATGTAAAACTGAATAATGAAAATACCTTCAATAATCTTAATGCTGCATATAATGGGGTAAATACATTATCTGTTCAAAATAATGCGATAGGAACTTTATCATATAACAACTTAAATCTGAACGGACCTTTAAATATGAAGGTAGATGCAGATTTGGCGAAGAAAGTTATGGATAAGCTAACGGCTAAAAATGTTAATTTATCAGGTAATGCAAAAATTAATGTTTCCGATATCAACTTGTTAACTCCAACAACAGACAGACAAGTTTCTATTTTGTTTACCAACAGAAAAGATCTTGCTAATATAGTAAAATATACAGGCAAGGAGTCAATTGTATATTCTCCGATTTATAAATATACACCATCCTACAGTATAAGAGGAAATAACGGTTACTTTACGTTTACAAGACCTGAAGTTCCTGTTTTTAACCCTTCTGTATATGTAGGACCTGTTGCTGCTCAATTAGGTGGTTATGCTACTCAATTGAATATGTATGATGAAATATTTAAAAATATTGATATGAAATTGTTGATGAACCAAGAAGAAAGAAAAGCTCTGAAAATGGCTAATACTTATGCGGCATCAACAACTCCCGCAACATTTAAAAATATTTATCAGCCGGAAAAAGATACTGCAGGTTGGGCAAGAGCTTATGCAACATTTGAAAGTGTAGGCTTGAATAATGGTCCAAAAGTTAACAATACAATGTATGGTACAATTTTTGGCGGTGATTCCCGTATGAGAGAATTGAAAAACGGAGCAGATTTCCAATGGTCTGCTTATGGCGGATATACCGGTTCACATCAGACATTCTCCGGCAATTCGATATACCAAAATGGCGGCAATCTTGGTGTTATGGGAGCTTGGTTTAAAAATAATTTCTATGGCTTGTTGACAGCAAACGCAGGAGCAAGTATTGCCGATGCCTCTACAATGTATGGAAATGAAAATTTCCCGATGATTATGGCAGGTGTTGCGGGTAAAGTCGGATATAACTGGGAATTGGCCAAAGGTAAATTTATAATTCAACCTCATTACTTGATGAGCTATACTTTTGTAAATGCTTTTGATTATACTAATGCCGCAGGTGTCAAAATTTCTTCCAAACCGTTAAACGCTATTCAGATTGCTCCCGGTATTAAAATGATTGGTAATCTCAAACACGGTTGGCAGCCTTATGCTGAGGCTCGTATTGTATGGAATTTAATGGATAAAACAGATTTCTCAGCCCAAGATGTTTCTATACCTCAGTTGAGTATAAAGCCTTACGCTCAATATGGTATTGGTATTCAAAAACGCTGGGCAGACAGATTTACAGGATATTTACAAGCAATGTTCAGAAGCGGCGGCAGAAACGGTGTTGCCCTTAGTGCCGGATTTAGAATGGCATTGGGTAAAGATTATTCAAATACTCCTGAAAACAGAGCGAAAAAATTGTTAAAACAAATGCCAATTGACAGAAATACTCCTCCTGTTATTCAGCAAGATGAGAATTTGTCTAATTCTAAATTTACAGGCATTACTCCAGTTGAAGAAATTGAACAGAAAAATATTCCGGAATCAGTAACAGTTGAACCGACAAAAGAAATAAAAGCTCTTCCGCCTTCAGTTTCTGCCACTGAAATTGATTCTGTTCCTACTACTATTGAGCCAGTGGAAGCACCGGTAGAAACTGCTGTGCCAACAACGTCAAGTTCAATAAGTTCAAATGTGGCAGAAATTGTGCCGCTCAGACCTGCGGCTCAAATTGAAGAAACAAAACCAACAGTAGAACAACAAACTGTTACAACTGTTCAGGTTCAAGAAGCTTCTCCGAAGGTTGTAGCTGAAAATAAAGATAAAATTTCTCAAGCTAAAAATGAAGTTAAAAATACCGGGGTAACAAAACCCGTTAAACCATTATCAAAACCGAGATTAAGAGCAAGAGCAAATAATGTTACGACGAGCGATTTGCTTGCTGTTCCAGCTAAAACATCTCCATCGGTGCGACCGGATAAAGATGTAAGACTGGTTAAGGTATACAGTCCGGAAGAAGAACCTCAAGTGGTTAAACCTGTTATTCCGCAAGATTTGCAAGAAATTGAGACAGAAACAAAAGTTGAAACTCCTGAATTGAATCAGCCGGAAAAATCTCAAAAAGTTGAAAAATCTGCTAAGAACAAAGTATCTTTAGAAGATTACAAAAATATTATAAATAATGTGATTGATGCAATAAATAAACATTTAGAATTATTTATAAAATCTAATGGTAAAAAGATTGCTGCAGGATCAACAATTGCGTTGCTGTTGTTTATTTTGTATATGACTGCAGGAACTATGAAGAAAAAATTACAAGATGAGGTTCAAAAATTAAGAAAAGCTCAGGCTCAAAAACAAGAGCAAGCATTAAGAGAAGAACAAGAAAAGAAAGAACAAGAAGAAAAAGAAAGAATTAAAAAAGAAAAAGCGAAAAAGAAAAAGCCTAAGAAGGCTAAATCTAATAAAAATAAATCTACAATAACAAATAAACAGGGATTTGTTAAAGATAATTAAAAGCTTAAATATAAATAACTTGTAAGCAGCGCCTTGACTAAAGTCAAGGCTTTTTTTTGAAAATTTAGATTACTGATTTTATAGGAAAACTGTAGGTTGGTATTGCCATGCCAACAATATATATGTCGGCGTAGCAACGCCTACCCACTTATATTCATCATCAAATTCAGGGTAACAGTTTTTACTTATATATTTAAAAACCTATTGTAAATAGGGCAATAAGACCTGCCAAAATCATAGCCGGTCCAAATGGCAGGTATAAACCGTCTGCCGCTTTATTATTTCTTAATCCGCAAATAAGTTCTTTACAGGTAAATATGCCGATTACAAATAATATTATTGTGCAAATCCAATAAACAACATTATTGTATAACCAATTGGTTTTCAATGCTGTAACATAGCAAATTGTATATATTATAAAAATGCTTAACGAACACAAAGTTGTCCAATTTTTATTATCAATAAGTTTTTTTATAAAAATCGGTAAAGTAAAAATAATTTGTAAAACAACGCTTAATACTAATATTGCCATAAAGATTTGAAATATTGGTAAGAAATTGTTATAAATCGGTGAACAACCCAATAATGCTCCAAACACAGTTCCAAGACCTGCGGCAATATATGAATCTCCTTCCCCAAAGGCTCTGGCTCCGACAATTAAAAGACCTAATCTTGATACAATTTCCATTACACCAAATCCTATAATTCCCGCAGCTAAAGAGTATAATAGGGGACATGTCAGGAAAAAGTTTAAATCAATTTTGGGCATACCAACTTGTTTTGTATACATTACAAGAGTTCCGACAGAATATACCAAACTGTATAAAATTCCAACCCAAATTAAAGGATATGTGTGAGCATCTGAAACTTTTTTTTCTATAATATCAGTTCCTGCTATTGCAATAAACAAACAGGTTACGATTAGTGAAACTGTATATACAATAACCTGATACCAGCTTATCGGGTTAATTACCTCAAGACCAAATAAAGCATCAAATGGTGTACAAAATCTTAAAAACAATCCAACAAATAATAATCCTGTCAAAAGCTCTACTATCGGGTATTGAATGCTTATGTGTTCATGACAAAATGCACATTTACCTCTTAAACATATATATGATAATACAGGTATGTTATGATACCATTTTAGCGGGGTTTGGCATTTTGGACATTTTGATGCCGGAAAAACTATGGATTCACCGCTGACTGTTCTTAAAATTACAACATTTAAAAAGCTTCCTATTACAAGTCCTGTTATAAATATAAATGCCAACAAGGCTATTGATAATCCCATCTGTTCCTCCTTAAATTCCGTCTTCGGGTAATTCTCTACTTATTATAATATATAATCTGTTTAAAGCTCGTTTTATAATTCTTGATACCTGAGTTTGAGAAATTCCAAGTATTTTTGCTATATCTTTTCTTTGCTCTCCTTCAATATAATACATATATATGGCAGTTTTATCATTTTGAGGAAGTTTATTTATTGCATATTCAATAATTTTTTTGTTTGCATAAGTGTCTTCAAATGTATTGCTTTCATTTGATTGGAGTCTGTCTAACAGAGTTTCACCGCCATCTGAGGTGTATACATTTTGATCCAAAGATATCATATTTTTTATACGTTCAACACTCATTATTTCTTCAACTTTTTCTATCGGAAGATTTACCAATTTAGCTACAGCTTCTGCTGTTGGAGAATTTGTTTGATTGAAGGATAATTTATCAATTGCATCTTTTACCTTAGAAAGATTTTCGATGGTTTCTCTGGGTGGCTTTACAATGTTTGCTTTATCTCTCAGGTAGTGAAAAATTTTACCTCTGATAACTTTAGTTACATAGGTTTTAAAGCTGCCTCTTTCTTCTGTTCTGTATGCTTCAATAGCTCGTAATACCCCGACTGCTCCAACTTGTATTAAATCATCTTTTGAAATGGTGGCAGGAAGCGGATAAAATGTCATTACAATTTTTTTGACCAGTTTTAATGATTCTTCAATCAGGTCAAGATATGCGACATGCTTTTTTTTCGTGTCTGTTTCATTCTGATATGTATATATAAGCTCTTCCAGTTTTTCTAAATCGGAAACTTTTGTATTGTGCATCTCTACCCCTATTATATATATTTATACCATATATTGTTGTTTTTTGCTAAATTTTAAATTTATTTAATAAATAATGTTGTTTGTGTTAAAATTGTTCTATAGATATTTTTAAGGAGTAAACAGATGATAACAATAAAAGATGTTGAGCATGTTGCAAAATTAGCAAGACTTGAATTGACAGAAGAAGAAAAAACTTTATATACAAAACAACTTGGTGATGTATTAAAATATGTTGATCAGATGAATGAGGTGGATACTTCAAACGTAAAACCAATGACTCAGGTCATAGATTTTGTAAATGTTACAAGGGAAGATGTCCCGAATTTAGAAATATCAAAGGAAGCTTTGATGTCTAATGCTCCGGAAGAAGAAAACGGATTTTTCAAAGTCCCAAAAATTAATTAGTGTAATATCGTTCCTCGCCCTTATTAGGGAGAGGGTAGGGTGAGGGTATAAATTTATGACAAAATACATATTTGTAACCGGTGGTGTTGTTAGTTCTTTAGGTAAAGGAATTATTGCAGCTTCTTTGGGTAAATTGTTCAGATCAAGAGATTATTCTGTTATTATTCAGAAATTTGATCCTTATATAAATGTTGATCCGGGGACAATGAGTCCGTTTCAGCATGGTGAGGTTTTTGTAACTGATGACGGAGCTGAAACAGATTTAGATTTGGGGCATTATGAAAGATTTACCGATACTAATTTTGGGCAGGTAAATAACGTTACTTCTGGAAGAATTTACCAATCCGTAATCAACAAAGAACGCAGAGGAGATTATCTTGGTGCAACAGTTCAGGTTATTCCTCATGTTACAAATGAAATCAAAACAAAAATAGTTGCGGCGACAAAACAATTTAAACCGGATTTTCATATTATAGAAATTGGCGGTACAATCGGTGATATCGAAAGTTTACCTTTTATTGAGGCGATTAGACAGTTTAAAGCTGAGGTTGGTATAGGTAATGCTTTATCTGTTCATTGTACTTTATTGCCGTACTTGTCAACTTCAGGAGAATTGAAAACAAAGCCTTCACAGCATAGTGTTAATGTATTGAGAAGTTATGGTATTCAACCGGAAATTTTGGTATGCCGTACATCAAAGCCTATTCCAAAAACAGAAAAAGAAAAACTCGCTTTATTTTGCTCGGTGCCTAAAGAAGCAGTTATTGAATGCAGAGATATGAAAACTATATATGAGGTGCCTTTGGCACTTGAAGCTCAAAATATGTGTTCTGTTGTATTAAAAATGCTTCAGATGGAAGAAAGAGAACCTGATTTGGAATCATGGGTTGAGCTTGTTAATAAAATTAAAAATCCAGTAAAGACCATAAAAGTTGCGATTGCAGGTAAATACACAAAGTTATCAGATGCCTATATTTCTGTTGTTGAATCTTTAAAACACGCCGGATATGCTAATGATGCGGCTATAGAGATTAAATGGATAAATTCTGAAGAGTGTCTTGATATGGCTAATTGTAAAAAACAATTGGCAGATGTTGATGCTGTCGTTGTTCCCGGAGGCTTTGGCGTTCGAGGAATAGAGGGAAAACTGAACGTAATTCGTTATGCAAGAGAAAATAATCTTCCGTTTTTAGGATTATGCTTAGGTATGCAGTGTGCCGTAATTGAGTATGCACGAAATGTCGTAGGTCTAAAAGGTGCAAATTCAAAAGAGTTTGATGAAAATCCGACATATCCTGTAATTGATTTGATGCTTGAGCAGAAAAACGTAAAAGGTTATGGCGGTACAATGAGATTAGGTGCTTATGATTGTCATCTAAAAAAAGGTTCAAAGGCAGCAAAAGCGTATGGAAAAACCGTAATTTCAGAGCGCCACAGACACAGATATGAGGTTAATAACGAATTCATAGAACAAATTGAAAAAGCGGGATTGGTATTTTCCGGAATGTCGCCTGATGGAATGCTGGCAGAGGTTGTTGAGTTACCAAAACTTGATTGGTTTGTGGCTTGTCAGTTCCATCCCGAGTTTAAATCAAGACCTGACAGACCTCATCCTCTGTTTAAAGGTTTGATTGATGCGGCTTGTAAGAATATGAAATAAAAAGTATTGTTTAAGCAGGTCGGGATTGCTATTTCGACAAATAATTTTATGTAAGGGGTAAAAATGAACGAAAATAATGAGTTAAAGCAATTTACTACAATTAATTTTTTAAATTTTGCACTAGGTTTTTTAGGTTTACAATTTGCTTGGCAAATGAGAATTGCCTTGTCTGAACCCGTAACCTCAAGTTTAGGAGCTTCACCTTTACTATATAGTCTGATATGGCTTGCCGGCCCGTTTTCCGGCATGGTTGTTCAACCGATTATCGGGGTGTTGTCCGATAATACAAAATCTCGTTTCGGACGCAGAAGGCCATATTTGTTGGGTGGAGCTTTGATAACAGCGTTAGCTTTGTGGGCTTTCCCTCATTCTGCAGGAATTTCTGATTTTATCAGTAAAATTTGTCATTGTAATATGCCTGCTTGGGGTGGTTTATTGGTTGCTGCTTTGTTGATTTGGGTAATTGATGCATGTATAAACATAGCTCAGGGTCCGTATAGATCTTTAATTCCTGATGTTGTGCCAAGAGAACAACATGCTCAAGCAAATTCGTATATAAGTCTTGCAATTGGCTTGGGTTCAGTAATTGCGATGATTGTTGCTCCTGCTCTTAAATTTTTCTTTAATTATCAAATGTCAATTTCAGCACAATTCGTGATGGCCGGTTTGGCTTTTGCTCTTGCTATGCTATGGACTTGCTTGACGATTAAAGAAAAATCAACTTTAGAAGAACAAAAGACTGCTGAAGAAATTTCTAATGTAGAGAAAACTACAAGTTTTTGGCAATCTTTAAAAGAATTTTTCTTATTATCACCTGAGGTTAAGAAAATTTGTACAATGCAATTTTTTACATGGATAGGTATGATGTGTCTTTTAATCTATGTAACACCGTTTGTAATGCATACTGTTTATAATATACCTGATGTAGCGGCAAATCCAATAGCTCAAAATTTAAAAGATACAGCACAAAATTATGCGTTAATTTGTTTAGCTGTATTTAATTTGGTGTGTTTTCTTGTTGCTATTCCAATTGGGAAGCTTGCAGATAAATTCGGCAATAAAAAAGTACATATAATTTCAATGCTATCAATGGTTGTAGCGTATTTAGGACTTGCATTTTTTAAAACAAGTCCTGCTGCAGTGCTTTGTTTTATGGCATTGTCAGGTATCGGCTGGGCAAGTGTTTGCGCTCTTCCTTTTGCAATGCTTTCTAAATATATAAAACCAGGTACAGAGGGCTCTGTAATGGGTATATTTAATATATTTATAGCTGGTCCGCAAGTTTTTGTATGTACATTAGTCGGGTGGTTGATTAATGCTTCTGTTATATCTAATGCCGGTAATATAAATCACCACTATGAATACACCTTCTATATCGGTGCTGCATGTTTGTTAGCTGCGGTTGCCGTTACAAAATGTATTAAAGAAAGTTAGGATATGGCTGTTAAGACCGTTAAGTCTGAAACCGTAAATTATCTAAATAAAAATTGTACGATATTGACTTAAATAATAAACCTTAAAGGACTTATCAAACATAGCGGTCTAAGCGGACTTGCCAACTTTTATATTATTTGACCGTTTTCTATTTTATAAATTTCGACATCTTTCAAAAATTCATCCTCAAACAATATTGTATCAACAGATGTTATGATTGTTTGGGTGTCGGGATTGATTGATTTTAGCAGGAAATTTTGTCTTATATCATCGAGTTCTGCTAAAACATCATCCAGAAGCAATACAGGTTCATCACTTGTTTTATCTGTTATTATCTCCAGTTCTGAAAGTTTAAGTGCAAGGACAATAGTTCTTTGTTGACCTTGTGATGCGAATTTGGTGGCTTCTTGATTGTTAATATAAAAAATTATATCATCTCTGTGCGGTCCAATACAAGCTTGACATCTTCTGATTTCTTCCTGTTTTCTTTCAACCAGTGCTTCCAAAAATGCGTATTGTATTTGTTCAATTTCTTCTGTTTCATTGTTTATTCCAAGGAAATTGCTGTCATAATTTATTGATAAATTTTCAGTTTCACTTATATTTTTGTGTTTTTCCTGAGCTATACGTTCAATTTCTTTAAGGAATTTTTTTCTTATGTATATTATGTTACTTCCTGTTACTGACATTTGCTCATTATATACGTCAAGGAGATTTTCGTTTAAGTTCCCGTTTTTTGCTGCATCTTTTAAAAAGTTGTTTTTTTGGGTTCGTATTTTTTCATATTTAGATAATCTGTCGTCATAAGCCGGATAAATTTGAGAAATCGCTCTGTCAAGCCAATCTCGTCTGTCTTGAGGTGCGCCTCTTAATAAAAGTAAATCTGAGGTTGAAAATAATACTGTTTTTAATACAGATTTGAAATCTTTAATTGTCGATTTTACTTTGTTAATTTTTAATTCTCGTTTTTTGTCGTTATTGTAGTTGACAGAAATGTTAATATCAGTATTTGATTTTATGATATCAGCTTCAACCTTAAAGTAGTTTTTATCAAACTTTATAAGCTCAGCGATATTTGAGGTTCTTGAGGATTTTAAAGATGACAAATAGTAAATACTTTCGAGAATGTTTGTCTTGCCTTGAGCGTTTTTCCCGATAATAAGAGCCTTTGTTTTGTTAAAATCCAAAATTATTTCTTCGCAGTTACGATAATTTGTTAATTTTAAATTTTTGAGCTTCATAGTCTTATTATACTCCAAACATAGGATTTTTCTTGAAATATGGACATAAGCAAAAATTTGATGTATAATAACTACATTGTAATAAATATATGAGAGCGAAGGTTTTATTATGTTACCAGTTATATCTGAAGATATTGCAACGACAGTATTTAATGAAATATTTGAAGATATGCCGACATGGCGTAAAAAAATGATTCATTATATCAAAGAGGAAAATCCTGAAATAAATACGGCGATTATAGAAGCTGCTAATAAAACGGATTTAGATCCCAAAGCTGTTGCTTTAGGCGCTTATATGACTTATTTATTGATAGAATTAGCATCAAAAGATGCTGATGCAATGTTAAATTACACGGAGTAATGGTGGTATAAATTATGATTATTGAAGATTTATTAAAGGAATTAGTTGAAAAAGGCGGTTCGGATTTGCATATTTCAAGTAAATTGCCGCCTGTTATGCGTTTGGATGGTAAATTGACAAGATGCGATATGCCTCCTTTGACACCGGAGGATGTTGAAAATTTATTGTTCCCAATGATGTCAAATGAGCAAAGACGTCATTTAGAGCAAGAATGGGAGCTTGACTTTTCTTACGGTATTGAAAGTATAGGGCGTTTCAGGGTTAATTTTTATAAGGATAAAGGGAATTATGCGGCAGCTTTCCGTACAATTGCTACTAAAGCTCCTCAATTAGAAGAATTGGGGATGCCTCCGATAGTTACTCAGATTGCAGAAAGACCAAGAGGGTTGGTTTTGGTAACCGGTCCTACCGGTTCAGGTAAATCTACAACTCTGGCTGCGATGATTGACTATATTAACAGAACAAGAGCTGAACATATCTTGACTATTGAAGACCCTGTCGAATTTGTTCATACCTCAAAAACATCAATTATTCACCAGCGTGAGTTGGGTATGGATACGAGATCTTTTGCTAATGCTCTTAAATCTGCTTTGCGTGAAGACCCTGATATTATTCTGGTAGGTGAAATGCGTGACCATGAAACTATTGCGTTAGCTCTAACCGCAGCAGAAACCGGTCACTTGGTATTTGGAACACTTCACACATCATCCGCTTCACAAACAATTGACCGTATTATTGACGTATTCCCTGAAGGTCAGCAACAACAAATTCGTGTACAGCTTGCAAACTCATTAGTAGCTGTATTTGCACAAACCCTGTTGCCGAGACGCATGCCTGACGGAACTCAAAAAGGTCGTATTATGGCTCAAGAAATAATGGTAGTTACTCCGGCTATTGCAAACCTTATTCGTGAAGCAAAAGCAGCTCAAATTTATTCAACAATTCAGACATCTTCCGGTGCCGGTATGCAGACATTAGAGTCTGCGTTGGCTGATTTATATAAGAAAAACTTGATATCGTTAGATGATGCTATGCAAAAAACATCAAAACCGGCAGAGTTAAAACGATTGATTCAAGGTACATAATGTGAAATTTATCAGGTCGAAATTTTAAGTATATCTTGAATTTCGGCCTAAGTTTATGGAGGATAACTAATGGCGTCTATTATAGATTCTTTTTCGGAAGCGTTAAATGATCGTTTTTCTGTTATAAAATTTATTGTTTTGGCTATTCCTGTTTATATTGTTGCAGAAAAGTTTGCATTGGGTAAAATGGCTTATGTTCAAGTGTGGGGGCCTATCGTCTTGCTATTTTTGCTTGCGGTGTTTACTCAGGCGATAAATAATGTCCGAATGAGTAGAACTGAAATTTTAACTCTAAATCCGATAACTTTATTTAAAACATTGATTAAAGCTTTGATCGTTTTAGTCCCTCATGTTTGTTTGTATTCATATATTGGATATGTTGCAACAAATTTATTGCATTTTAATGTTGATGTTCCTCATTTTAATTTGATTGTTCACATAATTGTATGGAGTATATTGGGTTCTATTGTTTTAACTTCGTATTTGTCTTTTGCAAAATGTTTAAGTGTGCCGCAAGGATATAACTATAAGGTTATTTTAGAATCTTGTACTGATGTTTTAATAAGTTTAGTGTTCTATTCTCCGCAGTTAGCTCTTGCTGTTGCAATATTAGTAGCACCGGCGTGGTATGCGTTTAATTTGTTTAATATTCCTCTTAATCATTGGGGTTTTGTAGGGTATTGCAGTGTGATATTTGTTGTATCTCTGTCAATATTGGCAAATTACTTTGCTCAGTCTGCGTATGAGCAGATAAAGGGTAATAATGAAGATTATGATGATAATTATAATAAAATAGATTTTCTTGACGATGTAGCTGAGAAAATGAACGGAAGATAGTAACTTAATATAATATATAAAAGACCTCTTGTTATACTTGAGGTTTTTTATTTGTTCATTTCTCTTAATTTTTTAAGTTGATCGCGGATTTGTGCAGCTCTTTCAAAATCAAGAATTTTGGCTGCTTTGTGCATATCTTTTTCAAGCTGGTCTATCAGTTTTGGCAAGTCTTTTTGTTCTATTCCCAAGTCAATCATTTCTTCTGCAACAATGTCTTCCAAATCTCTGTAACTTGCAACCAGTGATAATAGATTATTTTCAATCGGTTTTTTAATGGTTTGGGGAATAATGCCGTATTTTTTATTGTGAGCAATTTGAATTTCACGCCGCCTTTGAGTTTCTTTGATAGCTCTGTCCATGGAATCAGTTATTTTATCAGCATACATAATAACTTCCCCGCATGAATTTCTTGCCGCACGCCCCACAGTTTGAATTAAGCTTGTATCGGAGCGTAAAAATCCTTCTTTATCAGCATCCATTATTGCAACAAGTGATACCTCAGGTATATCGAGCCCTTCTCTGAGCAAGTTTACCCCAATAAGGACATCAAATTCACCAAGCCTTAAATCCCTCAGTATTTCTACTCTTTCAATTGATTTTATTTCGCTGTGCAAATATCTTACCCGAATACCTTCTTGAATGAAGAAATCTGTCAAATCCTCTGCCATTCTTTTTGTAAGTGTAGTTATAAGAATTCGTTCGTCTTTGTCTGCACGTTTTTTTATTTCTGCTTTTAAATCCTGAATTTGAGTATCGATTGGTCGAACGGATATTTTGGGGTCTAGCAGACCTGTAGGTCTTATTATTTGTTCAACGATTTGTGAAGATGTTTCTTTCTCAAATTCGGCAGGAGTTGCCGATATATATATTTTCTGTCCGATTTTTGAATAAAATTCTTCATTTGTAAGCGGTCTGTTATCTTTGGCACAAGGCAGTCTAAAGCCATAATCAACAAGAACTTTTTTTCTGGCTGCATCTCCGTGGCTCATTCCCTTAATTTGAGGCAGGGTTACGTGAGATTCATCTACAACGACAAGAAAATCGTCAGGAAAATAGTCTAAAAGTGTTGCAGGAGCTGAACCTATAGGACGGCGTTCAATTATTCTTGAATAGTTTTCTATTCCTGTACAGTAACCCATCTCTTTTATCATTTCTATATCGTATTTAACTCTTTGCTCAAGTCGTTGAGCTTCTATAAGTTTATTTTCGTTGTTTAATTCAATAAGTCTTTGTCGTAGTTCTTGCTTTATAAGTTCAATTGTGCCTTCAACATCATCGTCATCTGATAAATAGTGAACTGCCGGATATATTACAACTGATTGTGGAGTTTCTATGATTTCTCCTGTAACATTATCTATTTTGACAATTTTTTCAACTTCATCTCCAAAGAAATAAAATCTGGTGATTACTTTTTCATAGGCAGGCATCAGTTCAACGATGTCCCCACGAACTCTGAAGGTTGAGTTTTTTAATTCCAAATCATTTCGTTCGTACCTGACTTTGACAAAATATTTTAGTAAATCATCTCTGTCAATTTCGTCTCCCACCTTTATTTCGGTTGAACCCTTAAAATAGTTCTCAGGCAATCCCAAGCCATAGATGCAGCTTACAGATGCAATTACAATTACATCATCTCTTTCATAGAGGCTTCTTGTTGTATTGTGGCGCAATCTGTCAATTTCTTCATTTATGGAAGAAGATTTTTCAATATAAGTATCTGTTCTTGGAATATATGCTTCCGGTTGATAATAGTCGTAGTAGCTGATAAAATATTCAACGGCATTATCTGGAAAAAGCTCTTTAAATTCATTGTATAGCTGAGCTGCAAGGGTTTTATTGTGTGCAATAATTAGTGTTGGCTTTTGTATTTGTTCAATCACATTGGCTATGGTAAATGTTTTACCTGAGCCTGTTATACCAAGTAATGTCTGAGCGTCATAACCTTTTTGTATCCCGTCAACAAGTTCTTTTATTGCTTTGGGTTGATCTCCTGCAGGTTTATATTTCGAGTGTATTTTAAATTCCTTGTGCTCCATATAGTTCATTGTAGTACAAAATTTGTATTTTGTTTATAAATAATTGTATTTCCTAAAAAAACATGCTAGAATAACAACAAATTTATGGAGGTATAAGATGGAAAAGGTTATAGAAAGTTTAAAAAATCTATATAGAGGTGAAAATATAGTAAAAAAACATTTGTTTTTTGCTCTGCTGCTCTTATTACCTGCAATTGCGGGAGGAGCTGTCGGAATAATAGATAAAGATACTCCTCAAAATGTTATGATTGTAATGGCTGTAATAGGCGGTGTTTTATTCATGCTGTCAATCATTCCGTATATATTTATGTTAGGTTTTTATATAAATTTTGTAAAAGACAGATTAGTTGCGCAAGCAGGTATCCCGCAAATCAGTGGTGAAACTTTTATGATGGGAGTTAGGGCGTTGCCTTTATGTATAGTTTGGGGTTTGTATTTTGTGTTGTTTTTTGGCACTTTGTTTATTGGACCAATAATTCCGATAATAATGGGAGTAATCTCATCTAAACCTGATATTGGTGCAATTATTTTTGGAATAATTTTATTATTAATTGCTTATGCGGTATTGTTTGCAGTTTTAATTTTAGTTGTTCCGTTCGTTTCTTATGTATTCATAGAATATGTTGAAGATGGTAAGGCTTCAGGGAGATTGTTTAATCCTTTCGTGCTTATCGGTTATATGAAAAAAGCTTTTAAAGATACTATTTTGGTTGAATTAAAATTTATTCTTGTGGGAATTATTACAAGTTTAATTTCAGGTGTTGTAACTGTAGTAATTGTGTTGTTTTCAATATTGGTCGGCGGTTTTGCAGTTCTTTCAGTACCGAGCAGTCAAGCTGATGTTGCGATATATTCGCCGTTGCCAATTATTGCATTAATTATCCTATCTGCGCTTGCCTCAATTGTGCAATTTTATGTAAGTTCGATGGTTGGCTATGCAGCTGCTGAAAATTACATAGGAGTCTATAAAGATAAAATTATTGAGCAAAGTATTAATGAATAATATAAATAAAAGCCTTCCTTTTTAGGAAGGCTTTTATTTAGTCGTGGTTTGACAATATCATTATATTTTTAATAAATTCATTTTTGTCTTGTTCTGATATTTCATATTTGTTTTGTTTTTTCTTAAAATATAAATTAATCAGATTTTCTTGTTTTTGTGTGGAAAATTCTTTCCAATAAGGTGTTCTTCTGATTTTTTCAATAAGTTTACTTTCCAAATCCGCAAGAGGATACTCTTTTGATGAAATATTTTCAATAGGCTTAGATACGTATTTTTTTGTATCGGTGCTGTTTTTTGAAAATATATCCTGAAGATTCAGTTTGTTTTTAAATCTTTCTGCTATACCCATTCTTTCTCCCATTTTTTATTGTTGTAGCATATTTTCAAATTTTTCTACGATATTTTGTTTGTACAAGTTATCTGCGATATTTTTAGCCAAAGCTCTGTAGCTTTGAGCTACATTTGTTGTACTGTTAATTGTACTAACCGGAACTCCTTTGTTTATGGCAGACATTATTGCAAAATAATTGTTTGGTATTTTCCAATATATTTTTTTAGAAAGTACTTTTTCAACGTCATCTTCTTTTATTTCATCATTTTCCATATAGCGATTTATTACTATCTGGGTTTTTTCTCTGTCATAGCCGAGTTTTTCAAATAATTCAAGACATCTTTGAGTATTTCTTAGTGCCGGCAGATTTGCAACCGAAACCAGTAATATTAAATCGGAATTATCAAGAGTTGCAATACTTTTACCGCTAAAACTTGCTTCTGCATCAACAATGATATACGAAAAAGTATCTTTCAAAGTATTAAATAATTTTGCAATAAGTTTTGGCTGAATAGTGTCCGCTTGCTTAAAATACGGAGGATCTGCCAAAATGTATAAGCTGGTATTTTTGTATTTTTCTAATGTGCTTAATAGAAATGTTTCATTGATTTTATCAATATTTTCAAGCATATATGAAATATTAAAAGATGGTTTTAAATCCAAAAAGGTCGTAATGTCGCCCATTTGGAAATTCATATCAATAAGTGCAACATTTTCCTTAGTTATTGTAGCAAGTTCGAGTGCTAAATTGGTAGCCAATGATGTTTTTCCAATTCCGCCTTTGTTTGAAAATACAGAAATGATTTTGCACTTGTTATTCCTTTTAGGTTCTTCCAGTTGAGTCATAATTTTTGTTAAAACATCATACAGTTCATTCTTTATTATTGGGACAGGCAAAAATTCCTTTGCACCTGAACGCATTATTTTGATAATTAAATCAACTGACGGATTATCCGAAAGTGCAATGATTTTACAGTTTTTACACTGGCTGGAAACCTTTTGCATAAATTCAAGTTTTTCAGAGGTATTATCAGACAAATCTATTAGCATAACGGATTTATCCGCCATAGAATTTAGCATATCCAAAACAGATGACGTATTTTGAGGTGTTTCTACAACATCAAGTCTATCAAATTCTCCAACATATAATTTTAAAATTTCCTTTGTGGAGAATTCATCTGATAAAACAATTGTAGGAATTTTTTGCATATATATACACACCTTATAAGTGAATAATAGCATGTTTTGTGCAACTTCGCAATATGGTAAAGGTTTGTAATAAATAAAAGCCCTGTATAGGCGGATTTTGTTACCTGCTCGACTCGCAGGTGGGTGAGCACCCGGACTAATCCGTTTCCCGCTGGCGATAATATTATCGGCGGGTATACTTCAATGCCCTTGGAGTTAACTCTCCCTATTTATGTAAATGTAGGAACAAAATTAACGCCTATACCGAGCTTTCTTCATTATAACATAAATCAGTATTTGTATGTAGTAAATAATATGAGAATATAGTAATTATTACAATGTTACAATAAAATCTCTCCTTAGGAGAGAAAAGAATTTCAAGACGAAACGTAGTTGAGTCTTAGAAATTCAAGAGAGGGTAAATGTTCTTTATACACGTAACATTTATTATGCGTATATAATAAAAACCCGATATCATTGATATCGGGGAAATAAAATTTGTAGGGGAAAAATTAAATTGGAATTATAAAATAAAAAGTTTATGCTAAATGTAATAATTGTTTGTTGTATGCTGCTATAAAGTTCATCTGTTCAAATAACAAATCTGATTTATCTACAAACGGTTGAGGTTGAACTGCAACTGTGGTTGTTATTTGATCTTTATAGATGTCTTGTAATTTTTTATCAAGTTTTTTTAAATTTGCGACTGCCATATTTTTATCTCTCTCTCGTTCTCTTGTATATATAAAGTATATACTCGATTATTAATTTCAAACTTTGAGTTTTTTGTTACATTTCGTAATAATTGCCACTTAGATTTATAAATTAGTCAAATTTTAGGAATAAAATGTTTTTATATACTTGTAGGGAAAAACAGGGAATATTTCATGTCTCAGCAATCAGTAAACAGTTTGAACATACCAAGTATACAAAGTAAAAGGCAGATTACTTTTCAGCAAAATTCAGCACCGGCTATGCAGGGTGTTACTCAAGAGCAGGTAAGACAGGCTGCTGACAATAATTATTTGACAAACAGAGCAAAAGCTTCAAAAGATACCAATCCTTTGGCATTATTAGGATTGGGTACAGCTTTGTGGTATGGAATTGGTCAGATGATGGATAAAATAAATCCTCATTTTGGTGGTGATTGGGGAAAATCTATCGGCGGACGAGTCGGCAGTTTTGGTGATAAGATTTCAGATACCTGGCTTGGAAAAAAGACCGGTTCTTTATTAAATTGGTTTAGCGGTAAACTTGATGTTTGGGAAAAGAAAAGCAAAATAATATATACTTTAAGGCATCATTCAACCTCTCCCGAATGGTCGTTTGCAAAGATGCCCGGGAAAGGTTTAGTCGGCTTTTTATCTGCTGATGCTGAGCAGGTTGTTGAAGAATTCATGAAGCCAATTGGTTCAAATGCTCAAAAACTTGAACAATACGGCATGTCGCAAGACAAAATTAACATTTTGATGAATGGAATAAAAGGTAAACCAAAATATGCTCAAGAGGTTGCAGTGCAAGTAGCTGAATTGACACAGTTAGGCGCTGATCCTAAGATTGTGACAAAGATTCTTAAAAGACGAGGTTTAGCAGGTTTACAAAAATACGCGGAATACGTGAAAATTAAGGAGTTTGGTTTTGGCTCATTAAAAGAATTTAATAAACTTAAAGGCAAATTTATTGATAATCCTGAAAAAGCATTAAAATTATTTGAAGATATGGCTAAAAAACATCCTGAGTGGAAAGTATCAATTTGGCGCAATAAAAAGAATTGGTTTGGTAAAGCAAAAAGCCACATGTTAGGTCGTCAGGTAAGCTTTAGCGAATATAGAAACAAATATATGATTGCGCTGGGTAAAGGTGCTAAATCAAGATTAGGCAGGGCTTTAAATAAAGCTGTAGGCTGGATGTTTGAAGGCGGTACAAACAGATTTGCCGGAGGTAAACTGGTTGTTGCAATGCAGGCTGCAATATTTGCTGATATGTTGTTACATACCTTTAATGCACCAAAAGGTGAAAAAGTGAAAACCTTAGCAGAGCGTATGGTAAATGACTTTACATACTTTATAGGCTTAACCTTAGGTATTATCGGTATGCACAAGCTTGGCGGCTTTAAGTTTGCAGGACTTGATGATGCGGGTAAGGCTAAATACTTAAAAGCTCTTGAAAAATTTAATAAAAATGTTGATGCGGGCAAATATGCAAATAAAAAGACTTATAATGCTGCATTGAAAGCTTTAAATGCAAAATTAGGTATAAAAAATATTAAAAACCCTATAACTAGAGTTCTAAATTGGGGTGCAAGATTTCTTAACCTTGGTAACTACAGACGTCATGCTTATAAATCAACTGCAAAATGGAATATGAATTGGTTAAGAAAACTGGCAAACGGTAATATTATTGGTGTTCCTCTTCGTATCGCAATTCCGTTAGCTGTTGTTACTCCGTTCCTTGTAAAATTGACAACAACAACTGCTCACAAGATTTTTGGTCGTCCTACAAATTCAGTATTAGATGAGGACGGTGAATCAGATACAAAAGAAGTTATAGAATCTCCGACAAAATTAGATAATAATTATAATCAGTCTCAAAATGTAACTACTCAAGATGCAAATATAACACCGGATAAAAATCCGACAAATACGGGCAGACAACCCAAAAATCCTCAAGAATATCAAAGTGATTCAAATTTGATAAAAATGAAAGCTAATGGTCAACAAATGCCGGATTCTTTGGCTAATTCGCAGGCTGTAACTCCGACATCTCAAGCTGCAGCAACAGAATTAGCAGCTCAACAGGGAAATGATTCTACAGAAGGAAGATATATCCCAAGTCCGTATTCTGAAATTGGCAAAAACGATAATGTTGTAAATAATTCAACTACAATAATAAATTCTACTGATAATACACAAAAAGAGATGGAGCCTGTGAGAACATATATTCCTTCTCCTCAGGGTATGGTTCCTCAAGGCCCTGATATGACGGCTGCTGATAAGGCTATGGCAGATGCGGATAATGCTGAAAAATTTATCAATGAAACCTTATCGCAAATGAAATTGTAGTTACAGGGCTGTTAAGTTTGTTAAGACCGTTAAGATTGAAATGTAAATTGTCTAAAATGTAAGATAAAAGTAGATAAGTTTGAGAAGTTTGATAAGTGCGATAAGTTCTTATCGGTGCTACGCACAACTTATAAACGTAAAGAACTTGCCAACTTATCCTACCTATCCAACTTATCGGACTGGGTGCTATATCTCTCTTCTACCTTCTATGGCTTTTGCTATTGTCATATCATCGGCGTACTCTAAATCCGCACCCACAGGTAAACCAAAGGCAATTCTGGAAACTTTTATTCCAAAAGGCTTGATTAATTTTGTCAGATAAAGGCTTGTTGCTTCGCCTTCAACAGAGGGACTTAATGCTAATATAACCTCTTTAACTACTTCGTTTGTTAATCTTGAAAGCAGTTCTTTTATTCTTATATCTTCTGCTCCAATTCCGTCAATAGGAGATATAAGACCTTGCAATACGTGGTATAAACCTTTAAATTCATTGGTCTTTTCTATTGCAATAAGGTCTTTTGTTTCAGATACAACGCAAATGACGGATTTATCTCTTTGGGTTGATGAACAAATTTCACAAGGACTTGTTGCAGAAAGATTGAAGCAAATTTCACATGTATGAGTGTTTTCTTTTGCTTCAATCATTGTTTTTGCAAAATTCTCAACATCAGCAGATGACATTCTTAATAGATGGAATGCCATTCTTTGTGCCGATTTTGGTCCGACTGACGGAAATTTTTGAAACTGCTCAATTAAAGCGGCTATTGATTTAGGGTATATCATTAGAAACTAAGACCCGGAATATTTATGCCGCCGGTAATTTGCTTCATTTTTGATTGCATTTCTTTAGAGGCTTTTTCGTTAGCCTGACTGATTGCCGCAGAAATCAAATCTTCAAGCATTTCAATTGTTTCAGAATCAACAGATGCCGGATTGTCAGGATTGATTGCTTCCGGTTTGATTTTTATTGATTTGAATTTACCTTGACCGTCGCAGGTAACAGAAACGTATCCGCCTGAAGACTCTCCTGTAATTTCTAAAGATGCTAATTCTTTTTGTGCAGCTTCAGCTCTTTTTTGTGCGTTTTGAACTTGTTTCATAATGTTCATCATCATGCCCATAAATTTTTCTCCTTAGTCTGTATAAAATGTACTCTACTTTTCTTCTTTTGCCTTTTATTATACAATAAAAATATGCAGAAGAAAACATATTTACAAGAGTCTATAAAAAATGGTCGTCTGATGAGGTGGAATAGTATGCCGTTAAAGGTTTATGTTGCACCTATGAAATTTTATTCAAAACAGGGGCAAGACTCAAAATATCGGGGTTTTGTAAAACAGGCTTTAGATGAATGGCACAAAGTTTCTAACGGAAAAGTTTCTTTTGTATTAGTGGATAATCTGTTATCCTCTCAGGTAAATATTGATTGGAAAAGAGTAGAACGTAAAGCTTTGGGTATGTGTTATTTTCAGTATGATAAACTTAACAGATTGTACAGCGCCGAGGTTCAAATAGGGCTTACGGAAGGTCTTGTGCATGCTGATTATATGGATGAAGGAGAGGTATATCATACAATTTTGCATGAAATCGGTCATGCTATTGGTTTAGGGCATAGCCCGTTCAAAAACGATATAATGTACACTCCTCATCAAAAGGGTATTGTCCATGTCGGTGATGGAGACAGATTATCAATCAATTGGCTGTATACATTTCCACAGGGAAAGACTGTCAATGAAATTGCTTCAAAGTATCATGTGAGCGGTTCTGATATTGATGAGGTTGTCGCAAAAATTATAACAAAGCAGACAAAAACAGATTTTGAAAAAGTTAAAGATAGCGTAAATCAACCACCTGCAAGAAATTTGTTAGATGAAAATGAGAGTATAGCAAATTTACGCAAATATCACATGGCTTTGCAAAATATAAACATTCCAAATGATTTAAAAGAACAGATACGAAAACAGCATCGTGATATGGGATATTAGAGGTAAATGGAATAGAAGGTTGGATAAGTAGTTAAGTTTGATAAGAGCGATAAGTGCTAATTACCGTAAAAACTTATTAAGCTTATCATACTTTTCTTAACATACTTAACTAAAATTGCTCTGTTTTGTTTTTTGTGTATAATATGTTTGTTAGAACTAGATAATATATAGGGATATAGATAAAGGTATTTTATATATGACAGTACAAGATTGGTTCGAAAAGCGTAAGGAAGCTCAAATTCAAAGGCGAGCTCTTGAAGCAAGAGTTGAAATAGAAGCTAACCCGGATTTGTGGACAAAGTGCGTTCATTGTGATGCTCAATTGCTGAAAAAAGATATAGAAGATAACCAAATGGTATGTCCTGTTTGTGATTACCATTTTAGGGTTAATGCAAGAAAACGAATAGAACAGTTGTTTGATGAAGGTTCTTTTGAGGAATATTTCTCTGAAATAAAGCCGACAGATCCTCTGGAATTTTCTGATACAGAAGCATATAAAGACAGATTATCCGCAGCACAGCAAAAAACAGGACTTGATGATGCTGTTGTTACCGGGGTTGCTGCGATTGACGGACATAAAGTTGCGACCGCCGTTATGGATTTTGATTTTATGGGCGGTTCTATGGGCAGTGTCGTCGGTGAAAAAGTTACCCGAATAATTGAAAAAGCAATAGAATTACGCTTGCCAATGTTAGCGATAACATCATCGGGCGGTGCAAGAATGCAAGAGTCAGCATTGAGTCTTATGCAAATGGCAAAAACATCTTGTGCGTGTGCAAGACTTGATGAAGCAGGTTTGTTATATATAAACCTTATTACAGATCCTACATTTGGCGGCGTTACCGCAAGTTTTGGTACCTTAGGCGATATTATTGTAGCAGAGCAAGGTGCAAGAGTAGGCTTTGCAGGCAGGCGTGTAATTGAACAAACAATAAGACAAAAATTGCCGTCTGATTTCCAAACGGCAGAATACTTGTTAAAATACGGACAGGTTGATGTTGTGTCATCAAGAAAAGATTTAAAAGATACATTGTCCAAAATCTTGGCTATGCATGAACAGGGAGTACAGTAATGGCAACAGTTTTAGATTTTGAAAAACCGATTATTGAAATTCAGGAAAAAATTGAGGAATTAAAAAAAATGAGCTTGGAGTCCGGCATGGATTTGAATAGAGATATTGAAGTATTGGAGCAGGAAGCTGAAGAATATAAAAAAGAATTGTTCTCAAATCTGGATCCTACCCAGAAAATGCAAATAGCAAGACATCCAGAACGTCCAAATTTTATGGACTATGTATCCCGTATATGTACAGATTTTGTAGAAATGCACGGGGACAGAGTCGGTACTGATGATAGAGCAATAATGGGTGGTTTGGCAAAAATTGATGGTCGTCCTGTTATGATTATCGGTACAATGAAGGGTAAATCAACAAAAGAAAATCTTGAATATAACTTTGGTATGCCGCAGCCGGAGGGTTACCGTAAGGCTTTGAGATTATTTAAGCATGCCGACAAATTTAATATTCCGATTGTAACTATAATAGATACCCCCGGAGCTTATCCCGGAATTAGTGCTGAAGAGCATGGGCAGGGTGCTGCTATTGCTATGAATTTAAGAGAAATGCAAAAGCTGGGAGTTCCTGTTGTTGCAATAATTTCAGGTGAGGGTTGTTCAGGCGGTGCGCTTGGTTTGGCTGTTGCAAACAAGGTTTATATGCTTGAACATGCTTATTATACAGTTATTTCACCTGAGGGTTGTGCCTCAATTTTGTGGCGTGATGCTTCTAAAAACTTGGAAGCTGCGACTGCATTAAAAATTACAGCACCTCACTTGTTAAAATTCGGTGTAATTGATGGTGATATAAAAGAACCTACCCGTGGCGCTCATACTGATTATGATGCTATGGCACAAGAGGTTAAAAGTACTATTTTGCAAGGCCTTAGTGAATTATCAGGCATGTCAAGGGAAGATTTAAGAAATCAACGTTATGACAAGTTTCGCAAAATGGGAGCTTTTATTGAATAACTAACTCCTCACCCCTAAGGGGAGAGGGTCGGGTGATGGGTGCATGGAAAATAATTATTATGAATTGAAACTTCAAATAAATCCTGAGATGGAAGATATTATCTCTGAGATTTTTTTTGAAAACTTTGAATGTGATGGAGGGGAAAATGCTGCTGCTGATCAACGTAGTTTTATGACATACCATTGTGATGGAATAGTATTAGCTGAAGAAACTTATAAAGATTTAGAAATGGTTTCAACAACCGAAGGCACATTGAGAGTATTTTTACATTCTTCAAACGGTGGTACTTTAGAAGATTTGCAATATGATGTAGAAAATCTTTTGGACATTTCAAGAATTGAATTCTTATCAAGGGGGTTGTCGGAAGATGATTTGGGTTCTTGGGAATTTACGTTAGAAGAAAAACAAAACGAGGATTGGTCAAAAAAATGGAAAGAACAGTGGGATGTAACCCATGTTACCGATAAAATAGCTGTAGTCCCAGATTGGATTGAATACAAACCTAAAAAAGATGAAATCATTATAAAACTGGAGCCCGGGTGTGCATTTGGTACAGGAACACACCAAACGACACAACTTTGTATGAAAGCTTTGGAAAAATATATGCGAAAAGGTGATAAAGTTGCAGATATTGGCATGGGTTCGGGTATTTTATCGATTTTGGCAAAAAAACTCGGTGCGTCTTATGTTTATGGTTGTGATACAGATGAAACTGTCATTGATGTAGCAAAAGAAAATGCTGTTAAAAATCATGTAGAATGCAAATTTGAACTTGGTTCTGCGGATAAAATTACCGATAAATTTGATTTTGTGGTTGCAAATATCTTGCACTTTGTTCTGGCGGAAATCATGCCGGATTTGAAAAATATTATGAAAGAGGGTGCATTAATGTCATTAAGCGGAATTTTATACGAAAAACGTCAAATGGTAATTGATGCTTATGAAAAAGCAGGTCTTGAATTAGTAGAAGAAATACAACAAGATCAGTGGACATCATTCGTTGTAAAAAGAATTGATTAAGGAGATTTTAATATGTCAAAAACAGCTATAATAATACCGGCAAGATACGGTTCATCACGATTAGAAGGAAAACCGCTTTTAAAAGTTGCGGGTAAACCTGTAATTCAATGGGTTTACGAAAAGGCACAACAGTCTAAATTTGCGGATATGATTATTGTTGCAACAGACGATAAACGTATATACGATTGTGTTACAGGTTTTGGCGGTGCTGCTGAAATGACATCAGTTGAGCATAAATGTGGATCTGACAGAATCATGGAGGTTGTATCACGCCATCCGGAAATTTCTTTTATTTGTAATTTGCAGGGTGATGAACCTTTAATAGAACCTGATAGTATTGATGCTGTGATAAAAAATGTGAAAGATGATGAATTAGCCGATATTTCAACATTAATAAGGGAAATTACTCCTGTTGAGGCTGTAAATCCAAATCTTGTCAAATGCGTTGTTGATAACAATGGCTTTGCTCTTTATTTTTCACGTTCAAAAATTCCTTATGAAAGAAATGAGGGGATTGCAACATTTTACGGTCATTTGGGAATATATGGCTATAAAAGGAAAGCTCTTGAATTGATGACATCTCTTCCTCAAACACCATTGGAAAGGACAGAGAGTCTTGAGCAGTTGAGAGCCTTAGAAAACGGAATGAAGATAAAAACACATATCGTGGATTTTGTTCCTGTGGGGATTGATACAAAAGATGATCTTGAAAAATTTAGAAAAATTGTAGAAGAAAAAATGATGAAATTTTAAATTTTCCCTTGCAATTTTTTGTTACTTAGTGTAACATAATGTTATAAATCTAAAGAAAAATATAAGAAAATTAATATTTTTCTGTTTTGTATGTTATGTAAGTTAATGAAAGTAAGGAAAAGATTATGACTGAAAACATGGAAATGCCAAACGAGTCAGAGGATCGTCAAAGAATTCTTTTGGCAGATGATGAAGCAAGTATAAGAAGAATTTTAGAAACTCGCTTAAAAATGGCTGGTTATTATGTATATACTGCGCAAGACGGAGAAGAAGCCGTTGCTGCGTTTAATAAATATAATCCGGATTTGGTAGTTTTAGATGTTATGATGCCAAAAATGGATGGTTATGGTGTAACACGTGAAATCAGACGTTCTTCAGATGTTCCGATTATTATATTAACAGCGTTGGGAGATGTATCTGAAAGGATTACGGGTTTAGAATTGGGTGCTGATGATTATGTTATCAAACCGTTCAGTCCTAAAGAATTGGAAGCTCGTGTTAAAGCCGTATTAAGACGTACAAATAACAGAGAAATGGTTACTCCATCAGGAAAAGTTACCAAAAATGTTATTACAACGGGTAATATCAAAATTGATACCGCAAGACGTCAAGTATATAGAAAGAATGAAAGAATTCGTTTGACCGGAATGGAATTCAGCTTGTTAGAATTGTTGGTAAATAATTCTGGACAGGCATTTTCAAGAAACGAAATATTGCAGCATGTTTGGGCATATCCGCCGGATCACAGAATTGATACACGTGTTGTAGATGTCCATATTTCAAGATTACGTTCAAAATTGGAAACTGACCCAGCAAATCCTGAGTTAATCCTTACTGCTCGTGGAATTGGGTATATGTTCCAAAGAATAAATTAGTAAGTTTAAATAATAAAAGGCTCTCGAAAGGGAGTCTTTTTTTGTACAAATTTTGTGAAATTAAGTGTAATAATATATTTACTCTGACCTCTTGATTTTGAGTCTTTTTTTGGTAATATAAGATTAGTAAAGCTATGGCGGGTATCGTCAAGCGATAATTTTTCAAAACGAATATATGAGTTTTAGAAAAATATCGTCCCAAATTTATTTCGGGATCTAAAAATAGAATATAGAACAAATATGGCGGGTATCGTCAAGTGGTCAAGACCTCGGATTGTGGTTCCGATATGCGTGGGTTCGAATCCCACTACCCGCCCCATAATAAAAATAAGCACCCTTTATGGGTGCGTTTTTTATATGTGAGGTTGGGATGAATGAGAACCCTACCAAGCGTAGCTTGGTGTAGTTAGACGAGTAGTACGGTTTTGTCAGTTTGACTATTTTATTTTCTGAAATTCGCTCGTTGTGAGGGGTTAGGAGGTCGAAAGTATAACCTTACCCAAAAACCGATTTACTCATATTTACTCATTATTTACTCTCCCCGGTCGCTTACTTTCCAATAATAGTGGTAGACTGAAGTCTACCCTACTCTAAAAATTTTATGGTTAGTTTTTTCATTATCTTAAATTTCTTTTTTTAAAGATTCGGCTTTTAAATGAAAATATATTGCTAGAACAGCAAAAGTCATAGCAAATGCAGATTGCCCAACGGATACTTCATCATGGAGCATTGCTGGAATACAAGTAAAGACGCTAAACCCTTCACAAAATCTAAAAAAAACTAACAAACATCCTTTTCCTGTTGCTTCATTGCTTTTTATCTTTTGATTTATTCTTTCTTTAGCCTCTTCTTTATCTGTTAGCCAATTTTTACAATATCTACATTTTTTTGCTTGGGCATTAATTGTCTCATTGCAAAATGGACATTGTTTTGTTTCTTGATTGTCCATATTTATCTCCTTTTATTTCTACTAGTGATTTAAAAACAAAAGTACACATAATGTAATAACTGCAATAACAGGTATTCCTACATTATAAGCAATAAACCATATTTCAAACAATTTTTGTGATTCTTCGGAGTTTACAATATTAGGTGGTTGTTTCTCAAAGCAATATTCACATTCTATAGCATTCGCAGCTATTGTCTCTCCGCAAAATATGCACTGTTTTGTATTTTTATTATTCATATTCCCTCTTATTAATTTATATGTAGTTTCAAAATTGTTCTGAAATTCTCTCCGTGCAATGTTGTATTTTATTTTGAGTTATTTATAATATAAATCATATCTTTATAATATTGGTCAGAAGTCATTTGAGCTTCTTCAATGTGGAATTTTGCCATACTAGCAGCAGATTTTGCTGCTTCATATTCTTTTTTTGCATAAAGACTTTTTGCCATATATACCTGAGCTGTTACACTAGGATATGATCTGCAAAATCCACTTATATTTAACGCATCTAATGCACTCGCAATTGATGCATCATATTTTTTCTGCATATACAGTGCCTTACTAAGAAAAGCAAGTGTTCTTACATATAAGTCTTCTTGATTTTTTATTTCATCAAAAGTTAGTGCTTTTTCTAAATCTGCCTGAGCTCCAACGGGACTATTTAATTCGGTTTTTAGTTCCCCTCTTTGAGAATACACCAATCCTGCTTTTTGAGAGTAATCAGATAATGAATTTATTGCATTATCATATTCTTTTAAGGCAGACATTTTATCTTTTTTAAAATCCCAAAATATCATTGCTCTTTGTAGATGAGAATCATATTTCTGAACATATTTATAATTATTTATATCTATCGCCCTTTGGTATGAAGCCAAAGCTTTATCACACATTTCTTTGGATCCTGAATTATGCGACTCATGAGCATATACGCTTGCGAGTAAATGATATCCGTCTGAATAATTTTTATATTCTGAAATTACCTTATCTGCAAGATATTTTGCATTATTTAGGTTACCATTATCAATATAAATTGATGCCATTTGTATATCGTCCCTTATATCTGCTTTACTCGCATTAGGATAACAAAATATTGAAATAAAAATAGTAAACAATACTGATAATAATATAAATTTCTTTTTCATATAATTACTCCTATATAAATACACAGTAAATATAACACATCGGTATAAATTTCGCAAGTATCTACGAATTTTAAATACATATTTCTCTAAAGCCGTTGTGTATAAAATATTAAAATACTCCTAATATAATAAGGAGGTTAAGTATGGCTAATGATAATACTTTTGGCAAAAAATTAAAGCATTATAGAAAAATAAAAGGTCTTACACAAGAAAAATTAGCTGAACTTGCGGGAGTTAATGAAAAACATATATCTAAACTGGAATTAGGAACATATAAGCCTACCTATGCGACCTTAGAGAAAATATACAAAGCTTTGGATTTAAATATTGAGGATGAAGGTATTGAATTAAAAAATGTATCAGTAAACGACAACCCATTTTATATAAAATCTCTGCAAATATTGAGTAGTGCTGATGAACAAGAAATTGAATTTTATTATACCCTATTAAAAACAGCTCAAAAAGGAGCGGATATCTTTAAAAGTAAAGTTAAATAAAATTAAGCATACATAAGCATTTCATCTATTGGCATGTTTTCTAATTTATGTAGAATAATATTGGCGAGGGGTTGTAACAAGTATACGCCCCCGCCCCACTAAATAGCAGGTAACTTATGTTACCTGCTATTTAGTTTTAAGATGATGTGGAGTTTTGAGAATCCAACAGACTGGCAATAGGTATGCCAAACCTACATACTCACACCGGTCGGCTACTTTCCAATAATGGCAATTGGTGCAAAAATTTGCACCCTACAAGCTTGCATTGCAAACAAAAGATATAAAAGAACGAATTTTATCCCAACTAGGACATTACAGAATTATAGATAATTCTGTTGAAAAGTTAAAAAGCAAATTTTTACATAGCACATTACCCTAACATTTAAAGTAAGTTTGTAGAGAAACCTGTTTTTCTATTGACATATATTATATGCTTCATGTAAAATTATATTGTCATATGGTTGCTGCAAATATGAACTATGTGAGTATTTTTAGTGTAGAGTCTATATTTAAGGGGTTAAGAGTATGAAAAAATTTATTATTACATTGGCAGTATTGTTAGTTACAGCAACGGCTGTAAATGCAGAATTTTTAGGCGGATTTATTTATAACGGAGCAACAACGCCCGGTGGCGGATATACGAGTGTCGTTCCAACAAAACAAGGTAGTGCAACTTGCAAAAATATTTTGTTTATTGTTTCTGTAGGAGATTGTAGTGTAAGAGCGGCAATGAAAAATGGTGGAATACGTTCTTTGGCTGGATATGATGTTCATAGAGAAAATATTTTAGGCTTCCAAACAATAACAGTTAAGGCATGGGGTAATTAGTATACGTTATATTAATAAATGAAAAGACTTTGGTTTATGCCAAAGTCTTTTCTGTGTAAAATGCGAATGTTTTAGGTATAATTATCTTACTGGAGGTATTATGATTGATTGTTTGTCAAATCCGTCTTGGATAGGTCCGCAAATTGATGTTTTATTGTATTTGCAAAGTTTTCGTGTCGGATTTTTAGAAATGTTTGATAAATTCTTTTTGTCTGTTACAATTTTTGGTGAATTTTGGCTGCCAACATTGGTTTGTGCAATAGTATATTGGTGTATTGATTTTAAAGCCGGTTTGTATTTGTTTTCTTTGGAAGGCTTAAATGTAATTTTTACTCATTTATTCAAAATGATAGCTTGTGTATACAGACCTTGGGTTTTGGATAGCCGAGTTCATCCGTCTGAATTGGCTGTTCCTTTTGCAAAAGGATATTCTTTCCCAAGTGGACACTCTGCAATGAGTTCTTCAGTCTTTGGTGGAATGGCTTTTCTTTTGAGACAGAAAAAGATTTTGATGTTTTTATTTATATGTCTGGTTTTATTAGTTGGTTTTTCCAGACTTTGGCTTGGTGTTCATACTCCCCAAGATGTTGCCGGAGGGTTTTTGATTGGCTTAACTCTAATTTTTGCAGTGAATATGATGATTAACTGGGCAGAAAAGGATAAAAACAGGTATTTATATTTGCTGGGAATTATCGATTTTGCTGTAGTTTCGGCTGTTATTTTTGTAAAATGTTTCAATACCTATAGAATGGATTTTGTAAATGGTGAATTATTAGTTAACCCTCAAGGTTTGATTTATCACACATTGGTTGTTTATGGCTATGCGCTCGGTATATTGAATGGAGCATTTTTGTGCAGAAGATTTATTCCTTTTGAACCGAAAAATGTTTCTGTAAAAAGACGAGTTGTTCGAGGTCTGATAGGATGTACAGGGCTTATTTGTATTTTACAATTTGTGTTTGAACCGATAATTATGAGTTCTGTGTCATTAAAAATTGCTGTTCCGTCAGTATTTTTGTCAGGGCTGTCAGTTACCTTGATATATCCTGCTATTTTTACATTGATAAAATTAAAAAAATAGTTTATGTTATTATCGTTAATATTTAGACATCTACAAGATGGTATGATATGATTAACTGATGTGGAGGCGATATGATAAGAATAGCATTGAGAATATTACTGTTTTTGTTTTTGGTATTTAATTTAATACTGCTCATACTCTCTGCGATAACAGGAGTAAATGTATATAAAAAGTACGGCAAGCAGATTCTTATTGGCATTTCTGTTTTTGCCGGTGTAGTTATTGCCTTTTATGTAGCTTTGGCAATGTTAGGTTTGGAGGGATAAATAGTTGGCAAAGGGTAGTAACAAAAATTTTGGCGATGATTATGATAAGGAATTTTCTTTTTATAAAAGAGATAGTTTAATAGGAGATATAAAAGGTATGTTTGGTAAACTTAATGTTTTAGGATCTGTTACAACTGTTGTGGTTGTTTTGTTAATAGTGTTTCTATTGATGTTTAATCCGATAGCAATAGTAGGTGTCGGAGAAAGAGGTGTAAAGGTAACATTAGGTAAGACATCTCCTATAAGTTATACAGAAGGTGTGCATTTTGTAACACCGTTTATTTCTCACATGTATAAAATGGATGTAAAAACCGTAAAATCTAATATCGAAACTATGGCGCAATCAAAAGATATTCAGCAGGCAAAAATCGTATATGTAGTAAATTATAATCTTATTCCTGAAAGTGCGCCAAAAATGTATAGAGAAGTCGGCAGAGATTATCTGAATGTCATTATATCTCCTACTGTTGAAGGTATTGTAAAGGATGTTATTGGTAAATGGAATGCACAGGATATTGTTGCTAACCGTGAGAAAGTTGCATCCGAAATTTTGACAAAATTGAGAAGTGATTTAGGTGCAAAATATATAAATGTATCTGATTTCCAAATTACCGAAATCCAATATTCAAATGCTTTTGAACAGGCAATTGAGAATAAAGTAACTGCAGAGCAAGATGCTTTGAAGGCAAAAAATGTAACAATTCAGGTACAGGAAGAGGCACGTCAAAAGGTTATTGCGGCGGAAGCAGAAGCAAAATCCATGGCAATAAGAGCTCAGGCGTTAACCCAAAATAAAGCACTTGTTGAATATGAAGCAGTAAAAAAATGGGATGGAAAGCTTCCTGAGTATATGCTTGGCAATTCTGTTCCCTTTATAAATTTGAAAAACAAATAATATTTATAAAGAATTATTTAGGATAATAGTAAGATTAACCTTTATTAAAGCAATTATTCATACTGTTTTTACTTTATATATATAGGGAAAAAGGAGAATGGTATGAATGTTGCCGTATCAGCAATAAAGGCATTTTGTAAAACATGTACAAGCTGCGGGTTAAAACAGGCGTTTCTTAAATCAAAACCCCAAAAAGCAATAATGGGTAAAATAGCTTCTCTTTCTGCTGATGTCGTGGATATAAAGTCTGGCAGAGCCTTGAGAGGAAGGTTATTAGCTATTAGAAATGCGTACCTTAAAGAAAATCCTGAAGCTTTTCATACATTAGATCACATTAAGAGTAATTACGATAATACTCATATTATTGGTTCTGTCAAAGGTCAAACGGAAGCTTTAGATGCTGTTTCGACAGATGATTTTTGTAATTTGTCGCAAATAATGAAAGGTATTAGAACTCCTGAAGAAATGATGGTATATCGAGCTATGGAGGCAGGGGATTTTAATATAGGAACTCTTTCTCCCGAAGAATTTTTTGCAAAATATTATAAAGAAGGAAAAACTGTTACAATTCCTATATATATGTCATCAAGTTTAGATAAAAACATTGCGTATCGATTTGCTAAAAACAGACCTAATCGTTTTATTATAAAATTAAAAGTTCCGAAAGATCATCCGGCTGTGTATATGGAAAGATTGGCACCGTGTGATGGCATTCATTACGGTTTTGAAGATGAATTAAATATTATAAAAAACAGTCAGGTTAAATTTGGGAAATTAGTTAAAGGGGTAAATCCTGTTACAAACAAACCAATTTATGAATTAGAAGGTACTATTGTCGGATTTCGTGATATAAAACCAAAACCTAAACCCGAATTTGTAATGGATGATGAGATGATGGAATTATTCAAGGCTTTAACCGGAGGCAATTAGTCCTGTTTTAGCAGTTCTTCAACATCAATTTTTGTTTTCAATCTGAGTGCGTAAATGTTATTTCGTTCAAATCGAGCAAGTTTAACAGCATCTTTTTCTGTTGTGATAATATTTCCTGTAATATCGACTATATCTAATGGTGTGTATTGATGATGATCGTCAAATGTTATTTTTTCTTTTACCTGATAATTTGAAAGAAAATCATAAAACTGTTGAGGTTGACCTATTGCACACATTGCCGTTACCTCAATTCCTTCCATAAGTCGCTGCCCTGTTTTTATATTGTAGACATAATCAGGCTCTGTATAGCAGACAGTTGTAGGCAATTTTAGTCTTTTTTGCATGATTCTTGCAATCTTTTTAGCGTTATCGTGTTTCGTGCTTTTACTTACTATAACGAATTTATCTATTCTCTCCAAGGCTTCCGGTCCTTCTCTAAGCGGCCCTGCCGGCAAAAGGTTTTCGTTTCCGAACCCTTTTACACTGTCCATCAATACTATATCTAAATCCCGATGTAGTTTTCTGTGTTGAAATCCGTCATCCAATATTATAACCTCTACCCCAAATTTCTCGACAGCCATTTTTGCAGCCATATAACGATCTTTGCAGGTAAACACATAACAGCCCGGAGTATTTTCTGCCAGCCAAAAAGGTTCATCACCTGCCTGAATAGCGTCAAAATATATTGCCAAGCCGTCAGATATCATATTTATTTTTCTGTTACTTAGTTTTCCGCCATATCCTCTTGAAATTATTGCTACTTTTTTCCCATATTCAATAAGATATTTTGCAATCTCCGATACAACCGGTGTTTTGCCAACTCCGCCTGTTGTCATATTCCCTACAGATATAACATAGGCGTTAGCAATTCTTTTAGGTTTTATTATTTTTTTGTCGTAGCAGAAATTTTTCATTCTGCTACCTATTCCATAAAATATAGAACAGAATTTTAAAAATTCGTACAAAAATCCCTTAGGGTTTCTTTCATAGTGTAATTTGGTTATGTTTGTTTTTATATTTTTCATTTTTATTAGAATAATAATCTGAACAATAAGAATCTTTTATTAAGTTTTTCCGAGAATTTTCTTAGGTTGGCAGTTGTTACAACCGTATCGTTTACTATTCGTTGTAAATCAGTTGCTTGTCCTGGATTATTCGGGTTAACTCTGTTTACGGTGTCTAATGCAGTTGCAACCTCAGCCATTGCGTTGTTAACATTTGTAATCGCTGATGTTAATTGATTTTTCAAATTATCATCTTTTGTCATATTGTTAACACTTTCGCTAATCTGAGCAAGGTTTTGAGATATAATTTTTAAGTTCTTACCGGTTTCTTCGGCATCAGCTGCATCCATAACTTTATTCAGGTTTTGGGCAAGCTTGTCTACTGAATCTGCGGTTGAGATCATTGTCTTTTTAAATTGTTTATCGCCAATTATATTATTTATATTTGCTGATAACTTAGAAAAATCATCTGTTGCTTGTTTTGTCATCGCAAGCAGTTGATCTATATCTTCTTTAGAAGAATCTAATAAATCGTCGATTTTACCTAAAGTTACATTTGATTTTGCGGTTAAAGCATCGATATTGGCAATTGTACGTTTCAAATCTGCTATAGCTTCATCTGTTAATATTTCATTAACTTTTTTGTTTGTTTCGGTTAATGTTTCTGCTGCTTTATATTGCCATGCAAGAAAATCTGACAATCTCATAGGTTCAAGTATTGTGTACGGAGAACTGGCTTTGGGCAGTGCAATTGGCATACCATCTAACGGTGCTAGTCTTAGTTTGTGTTCACCGTTATTATCTTTTACAGCTTTTCCTACTACAAAATCAGGTAAAACAAGTCCCGGCATATTAATAAAATAGCTTACTTTATATGCGTATGGTGTTTTAATTTTATCTTTGAAATTGTATGGAACAGAAGCTTTTGATATAACATCGACAGATTTAATTAAGCCGACATCGTGATATTTTTCGCTCAAAAGCATTTCTACAGGATCGTTTTTTTGCAACAAATCAATACTTTTCATAGGTATATATATAGTTTTTGTTTTCGGAGGGGTAATTTCTAAGAATAATTCTCCAATAATACCTGTTTGTTGTATTGAGAATGAAGATGCCTTAGGTATTTGGACATTAGGATCGGTGATAACGAATTTAACTTTAACAAAACTGTCTTCATTTTTGACTATAGGTGTAATTTCTTCAACCTGACCAACTTTAAGTCCCATAATCTGAACCCCGGCACCCGGACGTAAGCCGTTTACATCTTTAAATTGAATTTCAATTCTTTTTGCTGAAGAAAAAGCTCTGCCCTTTACCTTTAGAACTGTTCCAACCAAGAGTAAAAGTGCTATAAGAGTTAATAACCCAACTTTAAATGATGAAGAAAATTTCATTATTTACCTTTCTATAAATTATGTCCTCTAGTATTCTATCAGAAAAATACAAAACTGAAAAGCAAAAATTACTTATCTTAAATTTAAAATCCTCTATACGGTTGATTTTTGTAGAAATTTGTACATAAAACTTAACGTATATTGTATAATTTATACAGATAATATTGACTTTGATAAAAAAATCATTAAATCGATAACGAAGGTAGAAGATAACAGGAGACTGTAACTATGGGCATGGCAGCATCTCAGGCACGATGGATATCATTGGCGGCGAGAAAAACAAATGTTGAATATGAAGGACAGCAAATAAATCAAGCCAGAACGGCTTTAGCTAATAAAAGTTCCGAATTGTGGAACCAGCTATATAGTATGAAGGTCCCGACAGCACCGAGTACGGCTGATTTTACAACTACGCAATATTCTTTTGAAAGCGGCGATGTTACGCAAACAATTAAAGAAATACAAGCCGCTGATTATACGGATAGTGATGGTATTCATTATAATTCTTATGTAACTTATTACTCGAAAGTTTCAGAATACACTGGAATAAGAAATACTTTTAACAATCCTCAGGTTCAATATGTTGTTCCTGCAGAGGCCGATCCTTATTATATGGTCGGAACAAGAAAATTAACATGTTTAAATGATGTGGATAAAACAGATACAAGCAAAACCTCAGTCTGGGGTACGTATTGTGCGCAGCTTGATCAAATTCAAAAGGATTGGCCGAATACCCAAATAGCGACAGACTGGAAAGCATACAGAGAAAGTGGTTCTGAAGAGGCTTTAAAAAATATTTATTTTTGGACAGACTCCAGCGATAAGGTAAACTATGTTTCCAAAACGGCAGCAACCACAGATACATTAGATGCTTGTATTGCGGATCCTACAGCTGCGTTACATTCATACTATGCAGATTATCAATCATCCAACAAAGAAATTTCAAAATACGGAATTGTTGAGTATGATCCGTCAGGACGTGCAACATCTTTGCAATTAGAAGGTTCAAGTGCTGTATATGAGTTAAAGGCTTCTAGTATAACTGACGAAAATGCCTATAATGATGCTATGAATCAGTATAATTATGAACAACAGGTTTATGAAAAAAATGTTCAGGATATCAACGCAAGAACAGAGCAAATACAAACAGAGGACAGAACTTTGGAATTGCGTTTGAAAGCGCTTGATACTGAACAAAATGCTTTGCAAACAGAAATGGAAGCTGTCCATAAAATCATTTCTAAAAATATTGAAAGTACTTTCAAAACTTTTGAAAGTTAGTAAAATTGTAATAAAGAGGTTATTATGTCATACAAAAACGATAGTAATTTGGTAATAGCAAACAGATTTGGCGATGCTAGTTCTGCTGCGAAGGCTCAGATGTGGGAAACTTATGATAGGTTAAGAGATTTAACCGTATCAGGCAGCGGAACAGGTACGGGTTTTGAATCTGCCGGCAGTTTATTATATAATATTGCGAGTTTGCTTGCTCCCGCCTCTTTTGCTACCGTATTTGGCAGCTCAGAGACTATGAATATCTCAGGAACTTCCTATTATAATAAGACTAATGGTGGAAGTGCCTTTGGTTTAAATTCGTTATATAACTATTCCGGGTTTCCAAGTGGTGCAGCATCTATTAATTCAATATACGGATTAGCAACAGGCGGAGCTTCTTCTGTTTTAAACGGTTGGGGAACATCATCTATGTCAGGCTCACCTACAGGGTTTGCTTCAAGTGCTGCAGGTATTGTTGATGTTTCCAGTGCGGCAGCTTACGGTATAGGTACAGCATCCGGTATGGGTAAAATTTCTTCAAATATTGTAATGCCTTTTGCAAGTACAATATCCGGTTTTGGCGGCATTTTGACTGCAATATCACCGTACTTAGGTGTATATGGTGCAGGTACAACAGTTTTGGGTAATTTAATGCAGGGTACATCTTCAGCTGCTCTTGCCGCTTATCAAAATATTACCGGAAATATTACATCTAATGCTGATGTAATATTACAAACAAAAGTAAGAAATATTGAAACTGTATGTAAAATGTTGGATACTCAGGGTGATGTTGCTAAAAAAATGTTAAAAGAAGGCATAGATTCTGATAGTAAAGCTATTCAAAACTTATAATATATAGTAATATGAATTTAAAAATAGGTTTTTGTAAATTTTGTTACAGAAATCTATTTTTTTTTAGCATAAAATTTAAAGTTTTTAAAAATCTTACCGTTATATTTTTTGTAAATATGAGAGACCTAATATTAAGAAATGTTACGCAGACCTTTGAATTTTATCAATAATATTGAGTGTGATGTTTTTAAATATATGTAGGTCTAAAGTGTAAGGAGCAGCATGTTTCAACAAACTCTAGAGCTATACATAAAAAGAATCTTGGATTTCTTGTTATATACAAAAAATTATATGATAAGAAATAACCCGATACAGGCGATGATAAATTCAATTGTGGAAGGTGTAAAAGATTTCTTAACAGTCAAAAAGAAATTGCGAATGGCGCAATACAGACTGAATTACCATAGACATCAGCTCAATAAGATGGAACAGTTGATAGCCGAAAACAGTCAGCACAGTTTCTTAAACGGAGCAAACATAGATCAAAAAAGGTAGTTTCAAAAGGTAAAAGGCGGAAAGTTATGGGTCTACTTATAGGTATAATCAGAAAACGGCAACTGGCTATGATGAAGTCCAATGCAGAATGGAAGCTTCAACTTATAACGACAGCCCTTATGACTGCTCAAAATTCGGTAAACAACCTAATGCAGGTTGGAACAGATTATGAATCAGATAGTTTGATTGCGAAAAAATTACAGCAAAGACAATATAAATTAAAATTATTGGAAGAAAAGCTTATGCAGCAGAAATCTGCACTTGAACTTCAAATCAAAGAATACACACAAGAAATGGAATCTTGTCAATCAATGATTGATGCAAATGTTAAAAGTGCATTCTCTTATTCTATAGGTAATTAGTGTATAATATCCCTATCTGCTCTGAATAAATAAGCTGATAATATCTGTCAAGCCGGAAGCCTGTCTTTGATACATTTGAGATTTTGCTTCTAATATATTTATTTGTTTTTTATACTCTGCAATACTAGCTTGACAATCTTTTGCGCTTTGTCTTAAATTATCCTGAACTTGCTTAGCTTCTTCTAATACGCTGCTCATTGATATTCCTAAGGCTTCCATTGTTTGTTTAATAATTACCGCACCTGTCTTTGGAGCTACTCCTGCAGGAAGCTTTGCAACTAATTGTCTTATTATTGCTACGTTTTGAGGGTATTCGTAATCGTCTGCAATAAAGCTGTTTCCTAAATTCTGAGCCAAACTTTGATTGAAGGCGTTATCAATGCTTGGTTGCTGAATAGCTGATTGAAATTCGAGCTGAGAATGAATCTGCTGTTGAATATTGCTTTGTATGGAATTGTTGTATTCGATTTGCTTATCATTACTTTCAGAAATTTCCGGTTCTTCTTCCGTAATCATGTTCTCATCGGTAGCTTCATCAGCTTGCATCATCAAAGCTTCTACAATCTTTTTCCCAACACCGTCATTCAAATTCTCTATAGCCATTTTTCCCTCATAAATTATTGTTTTTAGACAAGATTATTATATTAAAGATAAATTAATTTATCAAGCTGTATGTGTTGTCCGACGGTTTAACTTTAAGTTTTATTAACTTGATAGTAACTCTTTTTTATGTTAGCATTATCCTGAAATAGAGGGATATTATGGAAATAATAGAAATAAAAGAATATAAAAGTTTACCTTATGGTGAAAATGTGTTTCAAGAGGCTGCAATTTCGCCATTGGAATGTGGGCTTGAATACGAAATTTTAAGTGATAATGATGCTTTAGAATATTTGGATTTTTTGAATTTTACCAGAGTTGTTGAAGTTTTGGGTGAGTTCTTTGATGTGAATACTGTTGCAATAGCAAAATCTAACATGCTTTCATCTGTTGCACTTGGTTCATCTGTAGATAATGCCTTTGAAAAAGCAATAGAGTGTGATCCTGTTAATTTATGTTCTTCAACTGTTGGGTTCAGTAAAAATGTTACATTAGAGTGTGCTAAGCAATTATGTGCTATGAAAATCAGAAATGTGATTTCTGTTGGGTTTGAAAATGAAGCTCTTGATTATTTGGTTAAAAATACGGATATAAATATAATAAGAATTAAAAGTCCGTTACAAGAGATGTTAGGCTTTTCTACATCCGGAGTAAAGGTTACTCCTTTTGGCTATTTGGTTCAGGAGCAAAATAAAAGTAAGCTTACAAAATCTTCGTTCAAGGTTTGCGGAAAGACCAAACCGACGCAGCAAATGGCAGAAGATGCTATTTTTGCTTGGAAGGTTGCAAAATATACACGAACAAATTCTGCCGTAATTGCTAAAGATTTGGCTGTGTGTGCAATTTCTCAGGGATATATCAACGGTGCTGATGCAGTTGAAGATGCTATGGATTTTGCTTGTGAAAATTCAAAAGATGCTGTATTGGCTATAGACGGTTTTGTTGAAAATGAGGAAATTGTCAATGCTGCAATACAAGGAAGAATCGGTTTAATTATAGAAGCCGGTGATGGTGCTGAATCTAAAAAGATTGCCAAAATTACGGACAAATATAACATAGTTTTGATTGCAACAGGTATAAGAAATTACAGATATTAAAGGAGTGTTATGAAAATTAAACCGTGGGATGAATATTTTTTGGATTTGGCAAAAACTTGTGCTTCACGTTCAAATTGTATCAGGGCTCAGGTTGGAGCTGTTATTGTTGGAGAGGATAAAAAAATTAAAGCGACAGGTTATAACGGTACTCCGTCTAAAGTTGAATCATGCGCAGAGCGTGGTGAGTGTTTTCGTATAAAAAATAATATTCCATCAGGGACTCAATATGAAACTTGCCGTTCTATTCATGCCGAACAAAATGCTATAATTCAGGCAGGGCAGGATAGGTGTAAAGATGCAACAATTTATATTTGGGGACATAATTTTATTTGTATTTTGTGTAAACGCTTTATTGTTCAAGCAGAAATAAAGAATTGTGTTTTGAAGAAGGATGAAAATTCTCCTGTTGTTCGAATTTCTGTGGAAGATATAAGAAAAGAGCTTGAAGATATTAAATAAATTTGACTTTTCTTAATAAATCATTAAAAACAGTGCAGGTAGTATTATTTGCACTGTTTCTAGTTCGTTTGATTGATTTTTGCTTAATATAGTTGAAATTGACCGAGCGTATAGAGTAATATATGATTGAGAGGTAGTATTATGCAGAGTAATTATTTTCCACAATATGACTTGGCTTCACGAATACAGCATACGAAATTCGATAATGGTATAGGTCGTGGAATTCCGAGTGCTCGAATGGATAGAGTTGAATCTCCGGAAGGTCAAAATTTCAAACAGGTTTTTAGCGGGTTGGTGGAAAATCTTAACACTGAGATGAATGCTCCGGATAATCTTTTAAAAGACGTTATGTCCGGAAATAAAAATGTTGATATCCATGATGTAATGACTGCAATGTCAAAATCGGAAATATCAGTCAGTGTTGCTACTCAGCTTGTAGGTAAAGTTATAAATGCCTATGATAGAATTTCTCAAATTTCTGTATAATAACCTTTTATAAGTGCAAATAATTACAGACAGCGGGACAAAGATGGATTTTAGTAAAATTACGGAAAATAAACCTTTATTGTATGGAATAATCGGAGGCGTGGCTCTGATACTTGTTGTTGTAATTTTGTCAATTGCAATAGCAGCTTCAGGCGGCGGGGATAAAAAAGCTCAGGATTTAGGCGGAGAACCGTTAGCCGCAAATGTTGATTTGGTTACTACCGATAATGTTGGAAAAGCTCTTGAGATACAGGCTCTTTTGGCTAAACAAGGTATTACGGTTGAAAGGCAACCTGACGGTACAAAATCAAAATTAGTTTTGAATGCGAAAAAATGTTCTACAATAACAAAAAAATGTACGGTAACAGATAGAGATAATGCTATTATTGCAATTGTTCAAAGCGGCTTAGTGGATCAAAATGTCGGGTTGGAGATTTTTGATAAGGGTGATTTTACATCAACCAAAGAAGATAAAAGAATTCGTCTTGCTCGTGCTATGAACGGTGAATTAGCACGATTAATTAAAAAAATACCTCCTATTCAAAATGCCTCTGTATTTATATCTATACCGGAAAACAGTAATATGTTTGATGGCGAAAAACCAAAAACTGCTACGGTTCAGATTGTATTGCCGCCTCCAAGTTCTGAAAATGGCGGAGTTACAAAGCTTGATCAGACAAAAGTTAAGGCTATAACAAATTTATTACTTGGCAGTGTGAATGGTTTAAAAGCTGAAAATATTGCTATTACTGATACAAATGGTAATGTATATCACAGTGTAATGGATGCTGAAGATGAAATGTTGCAGCGACTTGAAGAAAACGACAGATATATGCAGCAAAAAATTTCTAAACAATTAGACAGGCTTGTTGGACCGGGAAATTATGTCGCTACTGTCAGTACATTTTTAAGGCAGGCTCCTGTTGAAAGATTTACTATTGAATATGATCCTAACAAAAAGGCCTCGGTTTCTGAACAATCTTTTAGAGAGGGATTGGGAGATCAAACAAAAGATTCTTCGCAAGGGGTAAATGCTGTTAGTACATATTTACCTAACGGCTTGCCGTCAAGTGGTACAGATTCCAGTCAAAATCGTAATTATTCACGTCAGGCAACAGAAACCCAATATGGAGTTACAAAAACTCAGACAAATGAATATATAAGACCTGGTATTGTTGAAGACATTTCTATTGCCGTAACTTTAGATCGTAATAACTTGCCTACGGATACAACGTTAGAAGAATTAAAAGAACTTATTGCAAGAGCTGCAAGTCCAAAAGTTACAGCGGCTAATGTTTCTATTGCGTTTACAAATTCTGCTGATCCGTATCTTACACCCGAAAAACAACAAAATCTTCCTAAAGTTGATGAAACAGGTAATCCTTGGTGGCTTGCACTACTATTATCAGCTATAGGTTTAATAATTATATTTAAAGCAATATCTTCCAAGGTAAAACGCTTGAAGGAAGAAAATGAAATTGAAGTAGAACAGTTAAGACAGAGAGCCATGGCTCAGGAAAAACAACTTAACGACATTAATTCACGTGCAAGTCAACTAACTCAAAGACAATCAGAATTAGCTCGTGATTTGTTAAATCAGCAAAATAAAGCGGCTGCAATTCCGCAATTTGATGAAAATTTGCTTATGAATTCTTTAGATACTTTATCCGGCGAAATTACAGAAGATTCTGCAGATAATATTAAAAGTTGGATTGAAGAAGGTTCGGCAAGGGAAGGACAATAGATGGCGGCACCTGATTTTGATTATGAAAGTTTTGCACAAAACCTGGCAGCACAGGCTCAATCTCTTGTTCCTTCTGAGTTTGATGATAATCAAAAACAATATGTTATAAATACGTTAGGTAATTTTTCATTATTGTCCGGTAAAGCATTAGCAGAAGATCCTAACTTAAATTTTAATGCTGAGCAAGCGGTTACCATAACTCAAATTATTGCAGAATGGTCTTTTCATAAGTCTGTTGATTTAATAAGATCAGGTATTCCGCAGCAATACTGGGATCCTGTTATGCAAAAAATTGCATATACTATTTTTGAAATTGCAAAGCAAACTTTTTCTCAAGGTTTACCTCATGACAAAATTTTAGAATTGATTGAGCATCATGTAAAAAAAGCTTATAATGAGGCGGTTGGGGAGTTAAAGGATAAAGGTGTTATTGATGAAGGATTGATGGAGTTTGCTCTTTCTCAATCTAATATGGACAAAATGGCTCAAGAAATGCAGCAAAGTGCAGAAGCGGGTGTTCCTGCCGCATCTGATGTCGCAAGTGATGTTTCATCGCCGGCTGATGCTTTTCCGAAAGTTGATTCAAAAGTTTTAAAATTAGCTACAGTAGCTATGTTATTCAATAAAATGCGCCAGGATAGAGTTCAAGCTATTTTAGATAAATTTTCTCCTGAAGATGCCGAAAGTGTTATAAAATTTATGAGAGTTCCTAATTTGGCAGAAAAAATCGGGCCTGACAATGCTTTAAGGTGTTTGCAGGAAATTAAAATGAATTTGCCTAAAAATGCCGATCTAACTCCATCAAGAGTTGTTCTTCAAATTAGGAAATTTGCATCAAAATATTCAAGTAAAGATTTAGACACATTATTGATTAGAGAGAGAATGGGTGTCAAACGTTTGGTATTTAATGCTTTAGAGGATAAATATTATGATAAAATGCCTTCAAAAGTAGCCAGTATTGTTGCCACGCATTTGCTGAATAGTGTATAATGTATTTGTAATCATGATTATTAAAAAGAAAAATAGTAAGCAAATACAGGGAGAGGAGCAAAATCTTTCGCCTCAGTCAGACGATGTTCAGACCAATTCTGAGCATGATATTGATTTGTTTGATTTGGATAATATTGATTTCAAACAGAGGCAAGAACGTCGCAGGGGAGACAGGCGCAGAGGTTTTCGAAGGATTGATGACAGAAATTTGATATCCAGAGCCAAAGAGGAAGCTATTGCTATAAAAGAAGCCGCTTCCAAAGAAGGGTATCAAGATGGCTTAAATCAAGTCAAATCTGATATAGAGTATATAAAAGATTCTGTAAAATTGTTTTTTGATGCTCCGCAACGGGTTTATGATGATATTGCTGGTGATATTTTGGACATAAGTATTGATATTGCAAAAAAAATCATTAAAAAAGAAATGTCTGAAAATCCTGAGATTATTCTTGATAATATACGAGATATAATGAAAGGATTGTCCAAGGAAGAATCTAAAATAACGTTAAGAGTAAATCCTTCTCAAGCTCCGATATTGAGGCAGGAATTGCCGGAAACAGCAAAATCTCTTGGTCTTGAGGTTAAAATATATGTTGTTCCTGATGATTCTGTTATGGAGGGTGGATGTGTAATAACAACGACTAACGGGGTTATAGATTCTACTATAGAATCGCAATTGGCAATAATAAGTGAAGTATTGAAGGAAATATAGGTAATGGCAGCACCGGAGGGTAGTTCAAATTCATTAAGCGAATTTTTTATGGCAGTCTTTGTACTGTTTCTTTTGGTTATCTTGCTTGTTGAACTTCCGACTTTTATTGTAAATATTTGTATTTGTATAAATATTACCCTTGGGGTTGTTCTTTTGATGTTTGGTTTGTACGTTCAAAAGACTTTAGAGTTATCATCGTTCCCGTCAATCATTCTTGTTGGTACAATGTTTCGCTTATGTTTATCAATCGCTTCAACTCGTTTGATTTTGGCAAAAGGTGAAGCAGGTGAGGTTATTCAGGCTTTTGGTGAATTTGTTACCGGTGGTAATCCTATTGTTGGTGGTGTAATTTTCTTAATTATTACAGTTGTTCAGTTTATGGTTATTACAAAGGGTGCAGAGCGTATTGCAGAAGTTTCTGCTCGTTTTGCCTTAGATGCTATGCCGGGTAAACAAATGACCATTGATGCCGATTTTAATGCGGGGTTAATTTCGCCGGAAGAAGCTACACAAAAGCGTGAAGATTTATCCAGAGAATCAAATCTGATGGGTTCTATGGATGGTGCGATGAAATTCGTAAAAGGGGATACTATTGCCGGTATTATTATTGTACTTATAAATATTATCGGCGGATTGTGTATGGGGTGTTTGGTGAACCAAATGCCGGTAGCTGATGCTGTCCAAAAATATACGGTTTTAACTATTGGTGATGGTTTGGCATCTCAGGTACCGTCATTATTGATGTCAATTGCTGCAGGTATATTTATGACTCGAGCATCTGCTGCAAGTCCTTCATTGGGTTCTGATGTAACCGCTCAAATTACAAGTAAACCTTGGGCGTTATTTTATGCCGCAGGATTTTTAATTCTTCTCGCATTGACAAGTCATTGGACTCATTTGCCATGGCTGCCTTTTGTTGTATTGGGAATAGCTTTGTTTGTTGCAGGATTTCAGGTACTTATTAATGCTGATGTACAATCTCAATTAGGACAATTGGAAAATGTTCGTCAAAATATGCAAGATTTGGTTAATCCTAACAGAATGTATGAACGTTTAGGTGTTGATATATTGAGTTTGCAAGTTGGCTCTAATTTGTTGGTAATTGCAGATCCGGATCAGGAAGGTCAATTGCTTGCAAAAATTGCCGCATTAAGACAAAGAGTTACAGATGAACTTGGTTATATTCTGCCAAATATTCGTATTATGGATTCATCAGCTTTAGATGCAAATGAATATATGATTTCTATTCGTGGTAATACTGTTGCTACGGGTTATGTATATCCGGGGAAATTTATGGTAATTGCAGATCAGTGGGATTCTATGAAAAAAGAGGTTCCTGAAGATGCGATTATCGGAATTGACCCAACATATCAAACTCAAGCATACTGGATATCTCAAGAAGATGCTAAAGCTGCAAGGCTTGTAACGGCTGTTGATGCAACAGATGTTATTGTTACTCACCTGCAGGAATGTGTGCGAAAACATGTTGATGAGGTTATGACAAAAACTGATGTTTTAAAACTTATGGAGCTTGTCAGATCTCAAGATCCGACTCTTGTTAATGATCTTGTTCCAACGATTATTTCAACAAGTGATTTAAGGAAAATTTTTGTTAATCTTATCAGAGAAAAGGTTTCTATAAAAGATATTATATTTGTGTTTGAAAGGCTTTGTGATTATGCAAGGTTTTCAAAAGAACCGGATATTTTATCTGAACGTCTGAGAGCTGCTCTTGGACGTCAAATATGTTTATCAAATGTTCAAGATGACAAAGTGTTATATGCCTTAACTCTATCTCCGGAGTGGGAAAAAATTCTTGATGACAGTTGTCAAAGAACAGAATTGGGTACTATGTTTTTACTAAATCCCGTTCAAGTGCAAGAACTTATTGAAACAACGGCTACAACGTTATTGAGGGCGCATCAAACGTGTGGCAGACAGCCTGTTGTTTTGTGTTCGCCAAGAATCAGATTGCCGTTGTATCAATTGTTAGAAAGGCATATTCCGACTATTGTTGTAATATCGTATTCGGAGCTGATAACAGATATTAAGGTTGAAGCTATTGATACGATTGGAGATGCTTATGCAGAATAAAAAACAGAGAGGACTAAAAGTCCTCTCTTGTTTTTCATAAGCTTATTATTGCCGTTTATTGCTGATTTTGTTGCTGTGGGTTGTTTTCTCCGTGATATTCTAAATCTTCTTGAGTGTAATAGTAATTAGCTCTTTTAAGATTGTTAATATCATATCTCATAATATCAGAATCAAAATATCCGCCGTTACCTTCTGTAACAGGAATATTCCCGTGGGTATATCCAAACCCCGCATAAGTTCTGCCTGCTGATGTGTGCATCATGTTTTCACCTGCGCCAAATGATGGTATTGATAAACTAAATAATGACAATACAAGTATTGTACCTAATAAAAGACTATTTTTTCTTTCCATTTTTCTTTTTACCTCTTGTTGATACCTTTTCATATTCTTCTACATCTTTATCATCATCGCCCATTATACTCTTTGGTAGTGGATTGTCCCAGAACTCTTTTGGTAGTGGTGCGATTGGTTCGTATAATTTCGCAATTTCTTCTTTTGTAAAGTATGTTCTTGCTTGTTCTTCAGATGTAAAGCCGTCTTTTTCTATTTTGTACAGACAGTAAGGGTTACATCTTTTGTTACATTCAGATGTTGCAGAACGTATGCAACCACCTTTGCATATTGTTGCATAAATACAATCATGACAATACCCCGTAAGCATCGAAATGTCAAATTGTCTGTTGTACTTGAATGATTTTGGATCTTCCCAAATTTCTTTTAAAGAGCGTTGTGTTGTGTAGCCTTCAATGTATTCATCTCTTTGTAGTGATAAGCACCCTCTGACTGAACCGTCGCTTCCCAGTCCTAATGCATTCATTCCGGCATGGCAGCCGTACCAAGGTCCTTGAAGATATTTTGTCGAATAATCACTCATATAGCCCATTACATCTGCACCTGAGACTTCGTCAAAATATTCGGCATAATTTACTTTGGTGTCCAGAATAAATTTAGACATTTCAAAGAACTGAGCTTCTGTAAGCATTGCTTCTCTTGGCATTCTGCCAATAAAATCCGCATATTGAATTTGCCATAATCTTACACCGTTTTTGATAAGTAAATCTCTAATAGCAGGCAGTTGATGGAAATTCAATTTATGAACGGTTGTTACAACAGACGGAATAATATCATTTTCGTGCAATAACTTAAAAGCATTCATAACGGCTTTGAAAGTGCCTTTATGGCCTCTAATATAATCGTGCATATAGTCAGTAGCTCCATCAACACTCATTCCGTAAGCTACAAGATTCATCGCCTTAACAAGTTTTATGGTTTCCTCGTTAAGAGCTAAACAGTTTGATATGATACCTACTTTAATGTTTGCTCTGTGCAAGGCTCCTGCCAAAGCTCCGATATCTTTCCTCAATAGCGGTTCTCCGCCCGATAAAATTACCAGTTTTGCACCGATTTTTTCTAAATCTTGTATTATATCAAAGCATTGTGCAGTTGTTAATTCTTTTGGTTTTTCAACAGATGCACAATCAGAGCCGCAGTGAATACATTTTGCGTTACACTTATATGTGGTTTCCCATACTACTACATCGGGTTCGTATGCCATTTCCTATCTTCTCCTTTTCCTACGTACAGTCTATTATCCACGATAAAAAGAAGAAGAGGAAAATATCCTCATTCTTCTTTTTATATATTTTCACTAATCAGAAAAACTTGTTGGTGGTTTCTTTTTCGGTTTAGTCGGTTCTGTTGGATTCTCCGGTGTTACTCCGGGTTTATCCTTTTTCGGTTTTGCCGGCTTTTCAGGTTTTTGTGGAGTAACGCCATCTCCCGGAGTTGTCGGTTTCTTTCTGCGTTTTCTACGAATTCTTATTCTGATATCTGTACCATCATCATCTCCCGGTTTATCCGGTTTTTGTGTCTTGGGTTTTGTCGGATCCGTTGGGTCTGTCGGTTTTAGCGGCTCTGTCGGTTTTAGCGGGTTCTTTGGATCCCATGGAACCCCAGGTTTAAAACCACCATCCGGCGGGGTTATGATAGCATAAACTGTCATAACTGGAGGTTTGTCCGGCAATTTTGGTATATCCGGTTTTGACGGATTTTTGCCATCTTTATCATCAATCGGGGGTCTGTATGCGTACATCGGTTCCGGTTTCGGTTCTTTGCCGTCTTTTGGTGGAATATAAGCATACATTGGTTCCGGTTTCGGGTCTTTGCCGTCTACAGGAGGTCTGTATGCATATAGTGGTACAACTTTACCGGGTTCTTCCGGTTGCCAAGGAGTTTTAGGTAATTTTGGACCTTTGTCATCCGGAGGCAATAGAGGTGGATGCCATTCTGAATCCGCTCCATCTCTTGGCGTTTGAATGCCATATAACAACTGCTGTCTTGGAGAACCTTTCGGATCTCTTTCAATAACTAACCCCGAAACTTGGAAAGCATCATCTGATGTTACATCCGGAACCTTCAGAGTTTTTCCTGCAAAAATTAAATTTGCGTTCTTGATGTTGTTCATTTGTTGTAATTGTTTAACCGTCGTCCCGTACATCTTAGCTATCTTTGACAGGGTATCACCCGGTTGAATTTGGTAGTCGCCCATTTGTGCAATCTCCTATGTTCAGTAATACTTATATTATAAACTTTTTTTTAAGCGTTTTCAATAAAAAATCACACTTTATAATATATTTAACGTATATTTTTTTATAAAACTTTAATATATTTTAGAAAATTTTACATAAATTTACATCTTTTGTATAATAAAATTGGGTATTATATGAAGCATATTTTATTATTTTTTATCAAAATTTATCAGTATTTTTCAAAATTTACGCCAAAGGTTTGCAGATTTGAACCGACTTGTTCTGAATATACAAAGCAGGCGATAATGAAATACGGAGTTATGAAGGGTTCTTGGCTTGGTATAAAGCGTATATGTCGCTGTCATCCGGGCAACCCCGGTGGTTATGACCCTGTACCATAAGTTTAAATTACTTTTATAAAATCAAGAATTTCTTTTAGTGAATAAATATCTTTTTGGACAAAAAACTCTTTTTTAGATTGCTGTTTTACGTAAGTCAGGTTTTTCCCGTCTAAGAAATCTTCGCTATAAGGTCTTAACATAATTGACGGGATAACTACAATGTCGCAATCACAATTTTTTACTGTTTTTATTAAATCATCAGAGGTAATTAAGCCTGCAACTGTTATATCTTTACCCCAGTATTCCGATTTTACGGGGTGTATTTCAACAGTTAAATTTTTAATTTTGTTTAATTTCACTGATATTTCGTCAAACATTTTTTTTGCTGCATAAGAACAGGCGAATACTATTTTGTATGGTTGAGAGATGCTCTTGGGTAGTTTTAGTTTGTTGAAATTATCAAGAGTATATCTTAATGCTCCGACACCATCATCAAGCTGGCAGTAGTTCCCATAGTATTTAGACGGCGGAATTTCTTTTTCAGCCAATAGGAAAAATTCATCAGAGCAGCATACTCTTTTAAATTTTGAGGCAATTTCAATAGTTTCTGCGGCACATTTTTTGTTAACTTGTTTTAAATTGTTTAAGTTATTTTCTTCTCGAAATTGTGTTATTCCGACAGGAACTATGGCTGTAGATAAAACCGTATTTTTGAGTTTTGCCAAATCCGAAAGAGTCCTTTTTAATTCTTCCCCATCGTTATACCCCGGACAAAGTACGATTTGAACGTGAAAAGGTATTTTGTTTTTTCTGAACCAGTTAAGATTATCCAAAGCTTTTCCTGCGTTTGGATTTCTGAGCATTTTTACTCTCAATTCAGGGTTTGTTGTGTGTACAGAGATATAAAATGGTCCGAGGTGCATTCTTTTAATTCGTTCTTTATCCGTATCTTTCAAGTTTGTCAATGTGATATATGTTCCTTGAAGATAGGAAAGTCTATAGTCGTCATCTTTTACATATAAGGTGTTTCTCAAACCCTTTGGCTGTTGGTCGACAAAGCAAAATATACAGTGATTTAAACACGGTTTAACTTTATCAAAAACTGCACTTTCAAAAACTATTCCCAAATCCTCATTGAAATCTTTTTCTATTTCATATTCTTCAATTTCCCCGTTTGTTTTTTTTATTTCAACAGTAATTAATTCTGATTTCATATAAAAATTATAATCAATCATATCTTGCATTTTAGCGCCGTCAATTGACAATATTTCATCGCCCTTTTGTATTTCAAGTTCTTCTGCGATAGATGATGGTAGTATACTATTTACTGTTGCCGGCATTTTCTTTTTCCAAACCTTCTATCATTGAAATAAAATTTTTGTATTCGCAAATAGCATTATCTAAAACTATTTTTTGATAAAACGATAACGGAGTGTATTCATCATTTAGTATTTTTTCGGCATTAACTTTATGTAAAAGAGCGTTAGATTTTATATCGTTATACATTTCAAGGCAATCTTGCTCATCTAAAAATGAACAGCAGGATAATTTTATTCTGCCATCGGATAAAAATTGTAACGGGTTTGAAGATAACGGTTTTAATAAAAGATTTTTAAGTTCTTTTAAGCCTTCTTTTGTTATTGAATAGTATATTGATAATTTCCCGCCATCTGACATAATTTTGGTAGATGTAATAAATTCCTGTTTCTCAAGGCGTACCAGTGCAGGCTTTATAGCTCCAAAACTTGGTGATGTGTATGGAGAAAAGTTCTCAGAAATTCGTTTATGAATTCCATACATAGTCAAGTCATGGCTTATTAAAACATATAAAATCAATAGTTCTATCATAGGTATAGAATAACATTAATAATAAATTTTAACAAATTGGCAAAATTTATTATGTTCAAATTTAAAACAATTATTATGAATTACAATTCTATTTCACCGCATTTAATGCTGCCATTCTCTTTTGTGAAAGGCTCATTTCAGCAAAGACAACAAAAAGCTCAAAAATGTGTAGAGCATTTGTATAATGATTTTTTACCTAAATTTAACAGAGGAAAAGTTCAGTTTTCAGAGGTTCAAAAATCTGTAGATAAGGTTTTGGAAAATAAAGTCAAAGTTCATGTTATAAAAAATTATGCTCCAGATGAATATGGCGGACAGGATGTTTCTATTTCCGAGTTTTCAGGAAAATTGTCAGCTATAACATTAGAATTAGAAACACCAAAACATAATGCTTTACGATTTATTGATGTCCCTACTGTTGTGCATGAATTTCAGCATGTAGCTGATCAATTGTTTCATCCAAAATTTTTAGCCCGATACCAGTATATGTCATCGGAAGGTTTGTATACTCCAAAGTATAGCAGGTTGTACGATAATTTCTTATATTCTTATGACGCGCCAAGCGGGAGAAAAGAAAAGGCTAAAATTTTAAAACATATAGAATATAAATTGAAACGTTTTTTGAGGGGTTTGCCTGCTGAAGATAAAATTAATTACATTCAGGATGCAAGATATTTTTTGATGAGTGAAGATAATGCTTACCGAACTCAGTATAAATATGCAAAAAAGATGGAGAAAAGGCATATAAATTTATTGGAAGAAGATTTGGAAAAACAGAATAAACAATTTATGTTTAAAGAAAAAATAGATTTACTTACCAAGATGGGTTTTGAAATTATTCAAAAAGAACGCAAGAAGATGGCAAAAATGCCTAAATACAAAATGTATGAAGATTTGTAAATTAATGCTTAAAATTAATCAATTTAAAATCTTCACGAACATTTACGATTGCAAGAAGGAAAGGAAGGTTAAAATATGGTAGATTCAGTTTCAGCACCAAAGGCATTGCCTCAATTTACAACAATTAAGTACACAACAAAAGATGGCGAAAATATAACTGCAACCAAAAAAGATGGTGTAGTTACTTTGTCGGGCGATAAGAATGGTGTTCGTCAAATGCCATTGGAAGATTTCGTGAAAAATGAGCTTGTAGAAAATCTTCAAAATATAAAATTGGAGAATACTCCTGTTGCGGATACTGTTGATATTTCGACAAAATCTGCTCCGATTGAAGCTCCTAAAACAATTGAAGCTCCCAAAGATGATAATAAAGATGCAGTTGGCAAAAAACTTGATGTGGCTGCATAATTAAATGTATAAAAACTAAAAAGCTCTCAGTTATTGAGAGCTTTTTTATTTTCTGCATAGCATTTTAGATATTTCACTTACGGCTGTCCCTTGTATAATAGGCTGAAATGTTGCATATTTGTTGTAATCACCGTTTATAAAATTGTCATTTTTATCGTAAGAATCCATTACTCCTATTTTATAAGTGTGTTTTTGGCAATCTATGATGTATTGACCGATTGTATAACTTATAAATTTACCGTTTACGGGTTCATATTGACCTTTGTTATATGATTTTAGGAGAAAGCTAAAGCCATATATATCTTCAAGTCCCATTATTCCGTCTGTATCAACGTAGTTATATTCCGTTACTTTTGTCCAGCGTGAAGCTTCGTCTGTTTGCTCAGAACCGGCGGGGATAAAAGTTAACAATATTATTAAAAATATTAGTACATATTTTTTCATACACTATTATTATAATAATCTTATTGATAAAATCATCATACTTTTTGAGGAATATTTATTTTTTTTGAAGTAACAAGTATGTATAATTCCCTTTTTGATACATTTTTAGCATTTGAAAATCCTGATTAAGATAAAATCTGATGTCTAACAAATATTTTTTTAACATTGTTTCTAAAAAGTTGTTTTTTACATCATTTACAGAGGCTACGGATTCTTTTAGTTCTTTAGGGGTTACTATTGCTTGTCCGTCGCTGCCGTACAGAGCGATTAGTATTTTTCTGCCGGATTCGATTTTATCTGTTACGTTGTTTCTAAAATAATAATAGTGAGCATCTGAAAAATCTCTGTCAGATATAATGGCATTATATAAAAGTTCATATTTCTCATTCGTTGCCATAATTTTTTGCTGTGCAGGAGAGTAAAATTTCCCGTTATATGGATTTCTGAGCTCTTTGTGAAAATCAAAATCGTAGACTCTCGGATTTGTGATTTTTCTGAAATAGTATGGAGCATCCGAACCAAATGGCATTATCACCATATCATCAACGGTAAGCTCTTGTTCTTCAGCTTCAATTGCTACTGATGCAAAAGCTCCGGTTTTTAAAGCCGGTGTAATTGCGTAATATTTTATGTTTCCCAAAATTCCTAATATAATAAAGTATGCAATAAAACATTGAAGATGTAATTGAGAAAGTTTTTTGCTCAGTCCAATTGTTCCAAGAATAAGCATAGGCGGTAGTATAAATAGGATATAGCGGCTTGTTAACACATGAATTTTTGCAAAAGCTGTTATTATAAATAATACAAATATGAGAGCAAAAATTTTATATATAAGTTTGTTAAAGCCTGTTGAATTTTTATGTCCCTGAACAACACCATACACCAAGTAAACGCAAGGAATTATAACAAATAGTGTGAATGTAAATGTTATAAGGTACGGCTCATTCATACTCCAATAAATGTTCGTAGCAGGTTCTAATCCGAAAAAGTTTCTTATCAATTCAATAATGTCTGAAAAATGCACAGCACCTTCATGGCTTATTACAAAGATACTCCGTAATTTGGCATAGCGGATAATCATAAGAAAATATGGAATTAATAAAAGCATTTCAATGCCGGTAGACTTTATATATTTTTTAAATTTGCCTTTATTGGTTTTAAATAGATATGTTCCGTAACAAATGAGCAATGATATATTATATAAAATTCCGCCAACAAGTGTGTATGGGATAAGTATATTAGCAATTGTCAATTTTACCAATGATTTGTACTTCTTTTTCTTTTCAAAATCTATCAGATAATTGAGAGAAAGCATTACTAAAAAAGTTACCATTGAGTACATTCTGGCTTCTGTTGAAAAATAAACTAACAGAGGACTTATGGCCGTTAGACACGTTGCGTATATAGCTGTTTTTTTATTGGAAAGTTTTTTTGCAGCTGTGTAAACTAGTGGAATAGTCCCTATCCCGAATATTAAGGATAGGAATTTTATTGAATATTCGCTGTTGCCAAATATTTTCATCCAAAAATGCAATATAAAAAAGTATATAGGTGTATGTTGCAAATCTTTGTTTAGCAAATAATCAATAATTCCAAACGGAAATTCTTGTTTTGCTGTCATCCAGCTGCAGGCTTCGTCATACCAAAAGTCTGTGTAAATAAACATGTATCTTAGTATAACGGTTAAAACCGCAATAATGATAAATATAAGTATAGAAAGCTTCTTCTTATCCATATATCCCCCTTAAAGTTAGTGTAATATTATCACAAACATATTTGTTCGTGTATGTAAATATTATTTGTTATATAATTCCTGTTATGATTGATAAAATAGTAAAACTGTTGAAAGACGCAAATCAGCCAAAGAGTGATTTTGTAAACCTTATGGATTCTTTTAAAGATCCGTATTTGGTATTAATTTCTTGTATATTAAGTTTGAGAACAAATGACAGAACTACATATCCTGCAACACTCAGAATGTTAAAGCTTGCAAAAACTCCTGATAAGATGATGAAAGTTAAAGCAGAGGATTTGGAAAAAGCTATATATCCAGTCGGTTTTTATAAAAATAAGGCAGGGCAAATTATAGAACTTTCAAAAATTTTAGTAGAAAAATATGGCGGCAAAGTTCCATGTGATATAGATGAACTTTGTAAATTCAGAGGTGTTGGAAGAAAAACCGCAAATTTGGTGCTGTCGGAAGGCTTTAATACTCCTGCGATATGTGTTGATGTTCATGTACATAGAATTTTTAACAGGCTTGGATATATAAAAACAAAAAATCCGGAGGAGACAGAATTTGAGTTACGAAATAAATTACCCAAAAAATATTGGATTCCGATTAATTCTCTGCTTGTTACTCATGGACAAAATGTTTGTAAACCAATTAAACCATTATGTGAAAAATGCCCTGTTGAAAAATATTGTGCAAAGTTAATATAATTGCCATTACAAATTTAAGATGGTATTCTGATTAAAAAAAAGGGGATAAAATGGCAATATTTTTATGTTTAATTTTGGCTATATGGCTGGCATGTGTTCATCAAAAGTTAAATTCTTTAACAAGGTCAATTGAGTTTCTCAGTTCATCTTTAAACAGTTTAAATATGAAGGAGGATATAAAAAATCAGCCTTCTGCTTGTGAGCCTAAAGCTGAACCCGTAAAAGAGGAAGCTTCTGTTGAAAAAATACAAGTACAGTCACAACCTGAGATTAGTCAGGTTTCTCCAAAATTCAATAATTTTGAACCTAAGAAAAATATCGATATTCAAAAGTTGAATTCGGTAAATTCTAATTCTGATATCCAAAATGTCTTTTTAGGCAATATTTTTAACAAAATAGGAGCAATAACAATAATTGTTGCAGTTATCATATTTATTAAGCTTGTATCTCCTTTTATCCATTTAACTCCTCAAATGACTGTCGGTGCCGGATATTTGGCAGGAATAGCCATGGCTGTTGGAGCTTTGTATCTCCATAGAAAGGAAAAATTCAAAGCCTTTTCTGAAGTGCTGTTGGGTACGGGTTTTGCAACTTTGTTTATAAATACTTTTTGTGCGTATTCATATTTTAAAGTTTTTTCTACAGCTACCGCTCTTTGTATTGGAGGAACTTTACTATTGATAACTTATATAATAGCTGACCGAATGAAAACATTATCAATGCTTGTTATTGGGTTATTGGGCGGTTATCTAACTCCGTTTTTATCAGGGGCGGAAAAAGATGTGATTTTTTGATATCTTATATTCTTGAATTTAATTTCGTTAATTTATACTCTGAAAAATAAGCATAACAAGGTTATAAACGTTGTTAATTTGGTATTAACGATGTTTATAATGGTTGATTATAATTTATTTAACAAAATAAATCCTGTTTATCCTTTGGTATTGTGGCTTGTTTATTTAACTTATGACATATTGCGTGATAAATCAAGTAAACTTGATACAACTTTGAGCGGAATAAATTATTTTGTACTTACCTTATTCACTCTGATTTTATTTGATAATGACCATTTCGGTTTGGGTGTTGTATTTGCATCAACGGCTGTAGGTTATCTTATTCTTGCCGTGTTGTCAAGAATTTCAAAAATCGAGCTTTATAAATATTATGAACATTATATTTTGATAAACGTTTGGTTGTTTATATTATTCATTCTGAATGATATGAACAGTGTAATAGCGTGGGCAGCTATACCGTTTGTGGTAGCATTATTAATTAAATTTTTCAAATTAGATTATTTAAAAAGTATGGTCGTGTGGTATTATTTGTCGGCTTTTATTGGCGTATTGACGGCTCATATCGAGGGTAATTACGTTCTTATGGCAAATTATAATCCTATTCTGAATTTAAGAGCTTTGATTGTTGGTACTCCTGCAATTTCAATGCTTGCTTCGTCTTATATATTGAAAAATTCCGGTAAAAATATATCTAATCTGCTTAAATTCAGCGGTGTTTCTTTGATATATCTTTATATTTCAGGTGAGGTTACATCTATGCTAAATGCTGATGGTACAAATTCATCTTATAAGGAGTTTAATTTGGCGCTGTCTTATGTAATTCTTGGCTTTATGTACGCTATAAACATGAAATTTTTGTATAATAGCGCAAAATCTTTATTATATGATATTGCGGGGTATATAATTGCAGGAATTTCGTTGTTTGCACTTATGATAACCTCATATATATATCCGGAAGGGTATGTTGTTCTTTTGAATATGAGAGTTTGTGCTTATGCTGCTGCTATTTTGTTATGCTTAATCTATATCAAATATACAAAAGCTGAATTTTTTAAATATTTGGCTGTAATTTTAGGATTTTTATTGGTTCATAGTGAAAGCGTCGGGGTTAAAAACGTATATGGCGATGAATTCCAGTATATAATTTCATTAAGCTGGGTGTTATATTCGGGTATTGTTACAACAATCGGAATTATCAAGAGCAAAAATTTTCTCAAATATATCGGTATTGTTTTGAGTTTATTGACTGTTGCAAGAATTTTTATATTTGATTTGGCAAGGGTGGAATCTGTTTATAAACTTATTATTTGTTTGGTATTAGGTGTGATTCTTATGTTAGTTTCTTATATTTATACTGCAAAAAATAAGAATTAGTACCATCTTGCATATTATTTTGTTTTTATGCTATTATTTTGTAAAGGATTGCCTTGGTCTTAAAGCTTAAAAAGGCAGTTGTGGGTTAATACAATATAATAGAGAAATAGGAGAAGATCGAAAATGAGTGTTCAAAGTCCTCATAAAATCGATACTGCTAAGTTAGATTCTATCATTAATGAATATGGTGGAAAGAAATCTAACTTAATTGCGATTTTACAAAAAGTTCAGGAAGAGTACAGATATTTACCTGAAGATGCGTTAATTTACATTGGAACTAAGATGGAAGGGTTATCGCCGGCAACAGTTTACGGTGTCGCAACTTTTTATGCACAGTTTTCTCTTGACCCGAAAGGTAAGTATGAAATTAAGGTTTGCGACGGTACGGCATGCCATGTTAGAGGCTCTATGCCGGTATTAAATGCAATAAAAGCTCATCTTGATTTAAAAGACGGTCAAATGACAACAGAAAACGGACTATTCTCATTAGAAACCGTTAGCTGTCTTGGTGCGTGCGGTTTGGCTCCGGTAATGATGGTAAATGAAAAAGTTTATCCTCAAATGACATCAGATGCCGTTAAAATAATTTTGGACACCTTATTAGAGGGAGAAAAATAGTCATGGAAACAACATTGAATATAGATATAAAAAAAGAGCAGGAAAATGCTCAAAATGAGATAAAATCACAAGGTTTAAGAGTTTTGGTATGCGCAGGAACAGGCTGTGTTGCAAACGGTTCTTTAAAAATTATTGAAAGATTTAAAGAATTAGGCGCAGATGTTTCCACAATGACAGATTACGATAAAATGACAATTGTTCCTACCGGTTGTCATGGTTTTTGCGAACAGGGTGTTTTGGTAAGCATTCCGGATAAACATGTAACATACGTGAAAGTAAAACTTGACGATGTTGATGAAATATTTGAAAGTCATATCAAAAATGATAAACCTGTTGAACGTCTTTTGTATACAGATCCAAAAACACACGAAAAAGTATTAAAAGATGAAAATATTAATTTTTATGCAAAACAAACAAGAACTGCACTTGCAAATTGCGGGCATATAAATGCTGAATGTTTGGATGAAGCTTTAGCTGTCAGAGGATATGAAGCTTTGGCAAATGTAATTAAGGAAAATAATCCTGATTCTGTTATCGAAACAATTACAAAATCAGGTTTAAGAGGAAGAGGCGGCGGAGGTTTCCCGACAGGTATGAAATGGAAATTCACAGCTGCCAACAGAGGCGGAAAGTCTTACGTTGTTTGTAACGGTGATGAGGGTGATCCGGGTGCATTCATGGATAGATCCGTAATGGAAGGTGATCCTCATAAATTGTTAGAAGGTATTGCAATAGCTGCTTTCGCTATTGGTGCTGATGAAGCATATATTTATGTTCGTGCTGAATATCCTTTAGCTATAAAACGCTTGAGAAAAGCTATTAAAGATGCCGAAGAACGTCATTATTTGGGCAACAACATAATGGGGTCTGATTTTAATTTGGAAATACATATTAAAGAGGGCGCAGGAGCATTTGTTTGTGGTGAAGAAACAGCCCTTATAGCATCTATTGAAGGCGAACGTGGTATGCCAAGACCAAAACCGCCGTTTCCTGCAAATAAAGGCTTGTTTGGCAGACCTACATTAATCAATAACGTTGAAACACTTGCTAATGTCCCTGTAATTATGCTAAAAGGTGCTGATTGGTTTGCATCCATGGGTACAGAAAAATCAAAAGGTACAAAAACTTTTGCATTAACAGGTGAGGTTAATAATACAGGTCTTATTGAGGTTCCGATGGGAACAACATTAAGAGAAATTATTTTTGATATAGGCGGTGGTGTTCGTAACGGCAAAAAATTCAAAGCTGTTCAAATCGGAGGACCTTCAGGTGGCTGTCTGACAGAAGAACACTTGGATATTCCTATGGATTATGACAACTTGATTAAAGCAGGAGCTATGGTTGGCTCAGGCGGTCTTGTTGTTATGGCTGAAGATACTTGTATGGTCGAGGTTGCAAGATTTTTCTTAAACTTTACTCAAAATGAATCTTGCGGAAAATGTGTTCCTTGCCGTGAAGGTACAAAAAATATGTTGAAAATATTAGAAAAAATAGTTGCAGGTAAAGGCGAAATGAAGGATTTAGAAATCCTTGAAGATTTAGCTTATGCTGTAAAAGACGGTTCTTTATGCGGTTTAGGAAAAACTGCACCAAACCCTGTACTATCAACATTGAAATACTTTAGAGATGAATATATTTCTCACATTAAGGATAAAAAATGTCCTGCAGGTGTATGTACTGCAATGAAAAAAGTTGTTATTCAAGAATCGCTGTGTAAGGGTTGTACAAAATGTGCAAGAACTTGTCCGGTCGGAGCGATTTCAGGTACTGTTAAACAGCCTCATCATATTGATCAATCAAAATGTATTAAGTGTGAAGCTTGTTTGACAAACTGTCCGTTCAAGGCGATTGTTCTTGAATAAAGACGTTAAGACGATAAGATGTTAGGACGATAAGTTCATTACGTTTTATCAGTTAAAACAATGTAGGTTGGGCATACTTGCCCAACAAGATAGAGGAAAATAGAAATGACAGAAGATAAAAAAACATTATTTATAGAAGGCAAAGAGGTTGAGTTTAGCGATGAACCGAATTTGCTTGAAGTAATCAGAAAAGCTGGTATGAATGTTCCGACATTTTGTTACCGTCCTGACTTGACGCCTTTTGGTGCTTGCAGAATGTGTGTTGTCGAAGTTGAATACCCAAACGGCAGAAAGATGATTAATTCATCTTGTACAATGCCGCCTGAAGCAGGTATTAAAGTTTCTTTAAATACAGCTAAGACAAGACGTATCAGAAAAACAGTATTAGAATTGTTGTTAGCAAATCACGACAGAAAATGTTTAACTTGTGATAAGAGTGGTAATTGTGAATTGCAACAATATGCAGAAGAATACGGAATTAAAGATATTAGATTCCCTGATAAAAAATTGGAAGATTATATTCCTGTTGATGATAGCAGTCCGTCATTGGTTAGAGATTCTAATAAATGTATTTTGTGTGGTGCTTGCGTTAGAGCATGTACAGAGTTCCAAGGACATGGAGTTTTAGGTTTTGCAAATCGTGGTTCTAAAACTTTAGTGCAACCAATGGCAGGCAGACCTTTAGGTCAGGTTGATTGTGTAAATTGCGGACAGTGTGCTGCGGTATGTCCAACAGGTGCATTAACTATTAAAAATGAAACAGATAGAGTATGGGATGAAATTACGAATCCTGATAAAACAGTAGTTGTACAAATGGCACCTGCAACTCGTGTTGCTTTAGGCGAAATGTTTGGTTTAAAACCCGGTGAAAATACCATTGGTTTAATGAATGCCGCATTAAGAAAGATTGGTTTTAAATATATTTTTGATACTAATTTTTCTGCAGATTTGACAATTATGGAAGAAGCAAGTGAATTTTTAGAAAGACTTAAAAAAGGTGAAAATTTACCATTGTTTACTTCTTGCTGTCCTGCATGGATCAAGTATATGGAAGATCAGCACCCTGATATGTTGCATCACTTATCAAGCTGTAAATCTCCGATGAGTATGTTATCTCCTGTATTGGTTGACTTAGTTCCAAAGTACTTTAATGTTGAAAGAGAAAACTTAGTTGTCGTAGCTATAATGCCGTGTACTGCTAAAAAATATGAATGTAAACGACCTGAATTGTATAGAAACGGCAGACCTGATACGGATTATGTTTTGACAACACAAGAGTTGGGTAAAATGATAAAAACTGCAGGTATAGACTTTAATTCTTTGACTCCTGAAGAAAACGATTCTCCGTTTGGAGAATACACCGGAGCTGGTACAATTTTTGGTGCATCAGGCGGGGTTGCAGAGGCTGCTGTTCGTACGGCTTATGAATTTGCAACGGGAGAAGTTCTTAATGATGTTGATATCAAAGAGATGCGAGGCACATCAAATCGTTCTAAAACAATAGAATTAGATTTAAAAGGTACAAAGCTTGTAGTAAGAGTTGTTTCTACATTAAAAGAAGCAGAAAAGGCTATTCAGGAAATTAAGAACGGTACAGCTAATTTCCAAATGCTTGAGGTTATGGCATGTCCTGGCGGATGTGTAAACGGTGGCGGACAACCAAGAAGCTGTGATGATTCAAAGATTAAAGCAGAAAGGGCAAAAGGTCTTTATAAAGAAGATAATGAATTGCCTATTCGTAAATCTCACATGAATCCGTCAATACAAAAGCTTTATCAAGAATATTTGGAACACCCGAATTCTCATAAAGCTCACGAAATTTTACACACGACATATCGTAACAAATTTGCAGGTTCATATAAAGATGTGTAAATAAATGTAAAGTTAAAGGCGCAATCAAATTTAAGGATTGCGCTTTTTTATTGCAAAAAAAATCCTCTTTCTTTTGAAAGAGGATTTTTTCGTATAGTAAAAACTTATTTAACAATTTTTACAAGGTCAGCAGTGATATCTTTTCCACCATATAATACGATGCCCTTGCTTAAAATCAAATCATAGCCTTGAGCTTTAGCTTGTGCTTCTATTTGTTGTGAAATTGAAGCATCAATAGCTTTTAGCTTTCCTGCATATTCTGATTCGATTTTTTCTCTTTTTGTCTGAAGTTCTTTTGTGTATTTTTCTTCAGCAGCTTTTTTCTTGTTAGCATCAGTAATGCTTGCTACATCTTTTCTAGCCTTTTCAATAAACTTAATAATCTCTTCAGCTTTAAGTTGTTGATCTTTTTTCAAAGCTTGAACTTGTTTTGAAGCTCCTACAACCTGAGGAACGTCTACTACTGCTACATTGTAACCATCAGCAAATGCTGCGCTGCTCATAGATAATACGCCTGCTACTGCGATTGTTGCAGCTAATAATCCTAAATTTTTTTTCATATGTGTTCTCCTTATAACATGCTTTATTCTACCATAAGATTGATTTTTTGGGAAATGCTCATCCATTTGATTTATTTTTTTTCTTAACATCTTTACATGATTTTTGTAATTCTATATAATTTATATTGTAGGTATAGAGGATATACTCATTTAAAATTTGTAACTAAATCTTAACAAATTTTAAAAAAAGGTTTCTATTTCATAATTATCGTAACACAATATACTTACGAGATATACTAAATTATATGCAACTAGATATACAACTAATTATATAGAAGGTGAAATTAAATGAAGAAGATTAACAAGAAAAATCGATTATTTGGTACGGTGCTTGCAGCGTCAGCTGTGTGTGCGTTATCAGTCGGTTTCTTCTCCCCTGTGCAAGCTGTTGGCGAAGCAATGATGAACAACAGTGCAGGAGGAAATTATGGCGGATATGGTTATACCCACGGAAATATTCCGGTTAACTCCGAAATTGTAAGGGTTAAAAATGAAATTGGAGCTTCTGCTACTCACGATGATGATATCATGCGTTATGACTCTAACCGAAGAAGAGCAGAAGATGATTATTATCAATATGACCAAAAACGTTTTGGTACGGGTGGTTCTGCAGTAACAAATTACGCTGATCCTGCGACAGCTATACCTGATGCTATGAAGGCAAAAATTGATGAAGTTGGAACAAAAGGCGTTTATATAAATTCAATAGAGGTTTCTCCTTCTGAAATTTTGACAAGAGATGAAATAAACGGTGTAATAGGTCAGTATGTTGGTAAAAACGTGTTTATGTCTGATATTCAGGCGGCTATTAATGGTTTGAATACTTTGTATGCAGAAAAAGGTTATGTAACAGCAAGAGCATACTTGCCGGAACAAACAGTTTCAAACGGAAATATAAAAATCGAACTTATTGAAAGTAAGATAGGTAATATAACTGTTACAAATAACAGATATACCACTGATGGTTATATTTTAAGACGTATTCCAGAAAAATCAGGTCAATTGTTCGATATTGTGAATTTAGAACAAGATGTTTTAGATTTTAACAGATATCATGAAGGTGTTAATCTTTCTGCTAACTTGAAGGCAGGAACAACACCGGGTACAACAGATATTGAATTGACTGCTCAGGAAACTTTCCCGTTCCACTTGATTGGTATGATGGATAATGCAGGTCGTAGAAGCACAGGCTCATTAAGAGGCGGTCCTGCTTTAGTTGCAGACAGTTTGTTCCATCATAGAGACCAAATGTCTTTAGGTGCTTATTTCTCAGGTGGTGCTATAAGTCCGTTCTTTGATTATAATTTCCCAATTAATAAAAAAGACGGTAGAATTGGATTTTCTTTTTCATCTACATTTGCTAAGGTTAAATATGGCCCTTATGACTGGATGGGTATGAAAAGTAATTCATATATATACAGCTTATATTATGATCAACCGTTAGTCAGAAAAAGAGGTTTCGAGTTAAAATCTTATGCGGCATTGAATTACAAAAGATCACGAACATGGTCTAAGTTAGGTGATTTATACTCAGAAGCTTATGGCTATCATATTGATGACCCATTAGCGGATACAGATCAGGTTACAAGTGCTACTCTTGGTTTAAATTTAAGAAAAGATACAAGATATGGTATTTGGTATTTTAACCAAAATGCTGAGATGGCATTTCCTATATTTGACAGAGATTCAAGCTACTTTAAAATGTCCGGTGGTTTCTTGAGATTACATGATTTCTCTCACGGCTTTATCGGACAGTTAAGAGGTAGCTATCAAGTTATACCTAACAGCAAACATATTCCATATTTGGATCAATTCCAAACAGGTGGTTTGGCTACTGTTAGAGGTTACTCAGAAGGTATATTGCTTGGTAAGAGTGGGTATTTCTTTAGTGGTGAATTGATGTTCCCTCTCGGACCGAGAACTATTACGAGAAAAGACGGTCGTACTTACAAATTTATCGGACACTATTTGAAGGGTGCAATTTTTGCTGATACAGCAGGTGTTTTCCCGTATGTCGGTGAAGATGTTTATGGCGGAAGCTATTTCTTAACATCAGTAGGTATGGGCTTGAGAGTACAGTTGCCGGGTGACTTGAGTGCTCGTTTGTATTGGGGTTATCCGTTGATTAACAACGCTTACGAACAACACAGAAAAATGGGTAGATTCCACTTTGAATTAACTCTTGAACCTGATATTGACGGCTTGTTAGCAAGACGTACAAAACCGGAACCTGTTGTTGAGCCGGCGCCTCAACCGCAACCACAAAAGTTGCCGCCTGTTGCTCCTCCGGATAATAACTATGATGATATCAGACACTATGACTACTTGTTAGACGGTTCTGCGACATCATTATAATTTATATTAAATAATAATATTTTTGAGATATAATATAAGCGGTAACACGAGTTACCGCTTATTTATTAGGGAGATAGGAATATGAATAGCAAAGCTATATTTGTTACAGCAACAGGAACTGATGTAGGAAAAACTTATGTTTCAGCTCTATTAGTAAAAAAAATGCGAGAGTTTGGATATAATTGCGGATATTATAAACCGGCTTTGAGTGGTGCTGTAAAACTTTCTGATGGTAGTTTGCTTCCGGGTGATTGTGATTTTGTTCTAAAAATGTCCGGATTGTCGGAAAAACCTATAGATTGTGTTACATATTGCTTTGAAGAAGCTGTATCTCCTCATTTGGCAGCAGAAAGACAAGGTGTAAAAATTGAAGCCATTAAAATCAAAGAGGATTTTGTCAGAATTTCCGATAAATATGATTATTTGGTTGTTGAGGGTGCAGGGGGTATTACTTGTCCTTTTAATTTGAAAGAAGAAAATTTGTTACTCCCTGATGTGATAAATACTTTAGGTCTTGATATAATTGTGGTTGCAGATGGCGGGCTAGGAACGATAAATTCAGTTATATTGACGGTTGAATATGCTAAATCTCATAGTTTAAATATAAAAGGTATAATTTTAAATAATTATGATAAAAATAATTTTATGCATATAGATAACAAACGCCAGATTGAGCAATTGACAGGTATTAAGGTTATAGCTGTTGTTGCTGAAGCAGAAAAAGACCTGAGTATATCTGAAAAGGATTTGATTAAAATATTTGAATAGAGGTAGTTTTATGAATTGGCAAGAAGAAGATTTAAAATATATATGGCACCCATGTTCACAAATGAAAGATTATGAAACATTACCACCTATTGTAATTGATCATGCAAAGGGTATTAATCTATATGATATAGACGGGAATTGTTACAAAGATGTTGTAAGCTCTTGGTGGTGCAACCTATTAGGGCATTGTAATCCGAGAATTAATGAGGCAATGAAAAAGCAACTGGATACCTTGGAGCATGTAATATTTGCTAATTTTACTCATAAAACAGCGATTACTCTTTGTCAACGATTAATGGAGGTGCTGCCAAAAGGTTTATGCAAGTTCAATTTTGCAGATAACGGATCTGCGGCTATTGAAATGTCGATGAAAATGAGTTTTCAATATCATCAGCAAACAGGTAATCCTCAAAAAAAGCGATTTATGGCTTTAACTGATGCCTATCATGGTGAGACAATAGGTGCGTTATCTGTTGGTGCATGTGATTTGTATTCAGAAATATATAAACCTATCTTGATGGATGTTGTCAGGGTTCAGGGACCGGATTGTTTCAGATGCCCATACGGAAAATGTCGTGATAATTGTTCTTGTGAATGTTTTGAGCATGCTGAAAAAACATTTGAAAGATATGGTGATGAAACTTGTGCTATGCTTGTCGAACCTTTATTGCAAGGTTCTGCCGGTATGAAAATATATCCGCCACTATATTTAACAAAATTAAGAGCTTTGTGTGATAAATATAATGTTCATTTAATAGCAGATGAAATTGCTACAGGTTATGGTCGAACAGGAAAAATGTTTGCATTTGATCATGCCGGTGTTTCTCCTGATATAATGTGCCTTTCAAAAGGTTTGACAGGCGGTTATATGCCAATGTCTATAAGCGTTACAACTCAGGAAATTTATGATGCCTTTTATGATGATTACGGTAAAGGTAAAGCATTTATGCATTCTCATACTTATGCAGGAAATCCTTTAGCTTGTTCTGCTGCTATTGAGGTTTTAAACATTTTAAAAGATGAGCAAATTATTCCAAAAGCTGTAGAAAATGCAAAATATTTTAACAAAATTATTTGTGAAAAATTTGAAGATTTGCCTTATGTTGGAGAAATTCGCCATATCGGACTGGTTAATGCTATAGAAATTGTTAAAAATAAACAAACTAAACAAGCGTATCCTTCTAATTTAAGACTTGGTTATCAAATATATAAAAAAGCACTTAAAAAGGGTGTTCTATTAAGACCTTTAGGTGATGTGATATATTTCAATCCGCCATTAATTATTCAACCTGATGATATGGACTTTGTTACAGATGTCGCCAAATCTTGTATGGCTGAAATTATGTTAGAGCAGTAATAATAATGTTAACTATGTACAATATTGTATAAAAATGTTTAAAACATCGTTCTATCCCCTTTTTCATTGAGCTGGGAAGGCATTTTTTATTGAACTTTGCAAAGGGTACAACGATTGGAGAGTGTAAAATTTATCAATGAAAAAGTAGGTCGGCGTTGCTACGTCGACTTGAATATTATTGCCAAGGTTTTTTATTGTAACAATTTCTTAACATAATCGTTAAAAATCCTAAAGTTTCAAAGAAAAATACCGATAACAAGATTAAGGAAACATCTAAGGAACGAAAGGATTCGCTAACAATGGGAATGGCAGCATCACAAGCCAGATTATTAACAATCACAGCACGTTTAGCAGATAACGAGCTGAGATCACAAACCATTAATAATGCAAAAATGCGTTTGGCTACCCAAAGCTCCCAAGCCAGCGAAAACTATATTAATGCTTTGAATAATGCTACCATGACTTTTACAAATTATGATTTACAAGGGGAATCTTTAAGTCAGGCATTAACATTTAACGCATTAACAGCATACAGTTCATATAATACTCAATACGGTCTTGTAAACTCTTCAGGACAGCTATTGGTAAGCGAAAGTGAAGCTGCGATTTTTGCAAACTGCGGAAATAATTTAAACAATTTTTTAAAAGCTCATGGTCTTGAATATAAAACAACATATTTTGAAACCTTGGGTGGCTTTACCACAAAAGCATATCCTGAACCATATAATAACATCTCTGTAGAAGATTTAGAACAATGGTATCAGTACTATACCAGTTACGAAAATTCAGTTGAAATTGAAGAATTTCAAAACGCAATAGAAAATTATCAAAACGCTGAAGCTCTGTTGAATACAGCGGGCAATGAACTAATGGCTACATATTTAAAAGATACCGGGAATATACCCAAATTAACCTTTGACCAAGGTTCTTACAAACTGAATTTTACAAAGGCAGGCTTTGGCGATTTACTTAATGAATTCAAACAAGCATTTTTGGGAACTAACCAAAATTCGTATGAATCATCTGATACAAACAAATACAACCTTCATTTTTTGGAGAATAAGGGATACTTAGTAGATGAAAAAATCATTGAATATTTAACAAATGAAATTCAAAAATTTTCAAATGCGACAAATCCCGTTACAAATAAACCTGCAATAAAAGTTACAGAAACAACATCGCCCTCTAAATTCGTAGAAAATAAAGATGAAAATGGAAACGTAATTTCTACTACATATACATTTGGAGATGAAGATGAACCGATGACAGTAACAGTTAAAAACGGCAAAATTATCAGCTACGATTTTACTGCGATAAAAAATGTTGAAACATATTCAAAAACAAGTTCTGACGGAAAAACCACAACTACCGGAACCTTTACGGATAATTCAGAAAGTTATAAAAATGCTGACGGTTCATACAGCAGATTAAGCTATTCTACAACCAAAACAGTTGGTTCTGCAGCACCCGAAACAGAAAATTATTACTATGAATTTAATAATGGTAAATTGGTTGGCTACAGCTATATTAATGAAACTCAAAAATTTAAAGACACATTAAATGAAACTATTGATATAATTATTCGAAAAATTCTTGCAAACGCAAACTTTGAAACATTTGCGGAAGATATGAATAGCGATACAAAATACAATAATATCATTTTAACTAAAGCACGAAATAAAACCATCTCAGAAGTTTATTCCACATACACTCAAAGTAAAGGTGGCTTCTTACCAATGATATTTAAAGAAACAGAAACAGTTCAAACAGATTTAGATAACGCAACACTAATAACAATGAAAAACGGAGATGGAACTGACGCTACGGTTAAAAATCTTGATGGCAGCACATCAATAGATGAAAGACCTGTTAACATCAAAAATTTACAAGATATTGAATTTATACTGCAATATATGAGAGAGAAAAATCTTAAACCTGCCGATAATTTTAATACCGTAATAAAAGAATATATTATGAATAACATCATTGAAATAAACGGAACGCCAAAGTATGCTTGGGTTGATGAAAACGACACAACAAATACAGGTAATGCTGATGCAAAAGCTCAATGGTATACAAACCTATTTAAAAGAATGCAGCAGGGTTACAAACAAATAGAAGATGGACTGGCTTCTTCAAAAGAATGGATTGAATACGCATTAGAAAGCGGCATAGTTTCAATGGAGCAAGTTGATTTGAATTTCAACTGGAGATCCTTAGATTACAAAACATGCAGCAAAATAACCGAGGTAACAGATGATGCTGCAGTAGCAAGAGCCGAAGCTGAATATAACAGAGCAATGAATGATATTAAAGCAAAAGACAACATCTATGATTTACAACTTAAAAACATTGATACTGAACACACATCACTGCAAACAGAATATTCGGTAATAGAAAAAGTTATTCAAGAAAACGTCAAACGCACATTCAAATTCGATCAAAGTGCATAGCAAAATCATGTAAATAGCGTTGGAGTACAAAAACCATAGCTATCGCAAAGACATACAGCTTTAACTAATGTCATTCAGAGGGGCAAAATCTTTAGATTCCACGGGGTGCTCGCATTAAATAGATATCGCTGATGCTTTCATCCTCTGCTCGCACCACCTCTGAATGACGAAAGATTTTGCCCCGAAGAATCTCATAATTGAACAATTTTACACATTTATTCTTTGAGATTTTGAGGCTTTAGTATTAGGATAGTTGCATATTTTAATATGTAGTGGAATTTGCCATATAACTACCATATATAATTACATTTTAGTGTTTACTTGAAATTTGAATTTGACTATATATAATAAGTTTGTAGGGTAGACAGACAAAAGGCAAGCAATATTATATGATTAAGTACGACTTTAGAAATGCCGACGAAAAAATCATAGGTTCAGAAAATGGTCTTAATATAGGACACGAATTTGAACAATATAAAGACAGAATTAAGGATATAATTGCAAGCCTAAACCAAAGAAAAGATAAGCCCGGTCAGAAATTACAATGGTTAAATTTAGGTTATAACGAAGAAACTCTTTGGTATGTAAAAGAATATGCGTCTTTAGTTGAAGGAAGATTTGATAATATATTGGTTCTTGGAATAGGTGGTTCTGCATTAGGCGGACTTGCTGTAACAAATGCCCTGTTAAAACCATATTGGAATTTATTAACAAAAGAACAACGAAACAATTTCCCAAGGATATTCTTTTTAGATAATATTGACCCTGATGAGATAAACAGTTTGCTTGATATACTGGATCTTAAAAAAACTCTTGTTAATGTCATAACAAAATCCGGTGATACCGCAGAAACAATGGCTCAATTCATGGTAATAAAAGACCGTTTAGCTCAGGTATTAGGAGAAGAAGAATACAGGAAAAATGTTGTCGCAACAACAGACAAACAAACTGGGGTTTTAAGGCAAATTGCAGAACAGGAAGGCTACAAAACATTTGTAGTTCCTGATGATGTAGGCGGGAGATTTTCTGTATTTTCGGCCGTTGGTTTGCTTCCGTTTGCACTTGTCGGAATTAATGTTGATGAAATAATAAACGGTGTTAAAGACATGGATTTGGCCTTGAAAAACACTAATATTCACGACAATATTGCAGCGCAAAACGCTCTTATTCATTTTCTGATGGATACCCAAAAAGGCAAAAATATATCAGTTATTATGCCATATTCAAGTAAATTAAAATATATAGGAGATTGGTTTTGCCAACTGTGGGCAGAATCTTTAGGAAAAAATAAAGATATTGAAGATAATCCGATTATGACAGGCCCTACCCCTGTAAAGGCTGTAGGGGCAACAGATCAACATTCTCAGGTTCAGTTATTTAATGAAGGAAAAAATGATAAAATTATAAATTTCATCAGAGTTGAAGAATTTGAAACAGAACTTGAAATACCTCAAATATTTTCCTACACAGGAATCGGTTATCTTGGCGGAAAAACAATGAACCAATTGATGAATGCAGAAGCCGATTCTACAAAAGTTTCACTATCAGACTATTCAAGACCGACAGTTACAATTACTTTACCTAAAATAGACGGATACCATATCGGACAATTATTATATATGCTCGAGGTTCAGACGGCAATTGCTGGCGCATTATATAATATAAATGCCTTTGACCAGCCGGGGGTTGAACAATACAAAAATTATACTTATGCTCTTATGGGCAGAGTCGGATATGAAGATTCTGCACAGACTCTACAAGACAGACTGAATTCTTTTTCTGCGGTATAACACAGAGGTCATACATGAAAATTAAAAAGATAAAAATTATCGGAGCAATACTAATAATTGGTTTAATGTTATTTTTCGGAATAACAAAAATTTCCAATGCCTCTGAAGATAATGTTTTACGTGGATATATTCAAACAGTACCTGAAAATTTTTACGGAAGCTGGAGAGTAAAAGCTATAAGAATTGAAACCGACAGTACGGAAACTTTTAAAGAAAAAACTGTAGACTTGTGGAACATTTCATTAGTTAATAACGTCATAAAATTGTGTAACCCGTTTTCGGGAGCTGAGGCAGAGATATCTATAAACAAAGCAACAGAAAATTCGGTCGAATTTATCAAAACAGGAAAATACAACAACAAAAACTTAACTGATAAAGTAAACATAGTGATAGACAAAGACACATTTGAAGGAATAGATGTACTAAGACTTGATACCGTATCGGATGTCGATGGCAGTATCATTAAAACTGTTACGGCAAAATACGAGCTAAAAGGAGATCGACTATCAGGACAAAGTGTAAAATAAACAAATTTCAGAAAGGAAAATAATGACGGAAGAGTTGGAATTTGACACAATAATTTTAGGAGGAGGACCTGCCGGTTTTTCGGCAGGGATATATGCAGCAAGAGGAGCTGCAAAAACAGCAATAATAGATATTAATATGCTTGGCGGTCAGCCATCTAATTATTTAGAACTTGAAAATTACCCCGGTTATCCGCAAATTGGCGGGTTTGACCTAATGGAGAAATTTGAAGAACATTCAGACAAATTCGGGGTTCAAAAATTTTCAATGCAAGAAATTGAAGAAATAAATTTAACAACAAATCCCAAAACAATTAAAACAAAAGAATATAATTTTCGCGCAAAAACAGTAATAATAGCAACAGGTGCAAGCCCTATGAAATTAGGAGTAAAAGGAGAATCCGAATTTATAGGACGAGGCGTAAGCTATTGTGCAATTTGCGATGGCGCTTTTTATAAAGACAAAATTGTTGCAGTTGTCGGAGGAGGAAATTCTGCTGTTGAAGAAGCAATATATCTTACAAAATTTGCCGAAAAAGTTTATATTATTCATAGAAGAAACGAACTCAGAGCAGACAAAATAGTACAGGAAAGAGCATTTAAAAATCCTAAAATAGAATTTGTATGGGATTCTGTAGTTAAAGAAATAAACGGGAAAAGTACCGTAAACAGAATTACTCTTGAAAATGTAAAAACAAAAGAAATTTCTGAGCTAATAACTGACGGAGTATTCCCATATATAGGAATAACTCCAAATACAAATTATATTAATGGTCAAATAGCTCAGGATTCAAAAGGGTTCATTATCACTGATGAAACAATGAAAACCTCTGTTGATGGAGTATATGCAATCGGAGATGTAAGAACAACGCCATTAAGACAAGTTATTACTGCCGCATCTGATGGGGCTATCGGAGCTGTTTATGCAGTAAAATACATTGAGACTCTGAAAGAAATCCACGTTTAAATTATAAATTTAAACAAGATGTAAAGAAAATATTAATATTTTGTTCAGGATATAAAGATTATGTAAGGAAACGCAAAATTTGTTATTTTTTAATTTATAATCAACATGTAAATGAGAAAAACATGGAGATTAACGGAATGTCATCAGTAAAAGAAATTCTTTCAGAATTAGAAAATGCAGATAACGTAACAAAAAATAAATTAGAAAATGAATTGGTAAGCATCGGAACATCTGCAGTACCTCAACTTGTAGATCAATTACAAGTGGTCAGAGGCATCAAAAGAGGTGTTGTTGCAATGACTCTTATCAGATTAGGCGATGTTTCTGTTAAATACTTACAACAAGCAGCCCAAGATAATAAAGATTTTGAATGGGTAGCTCAATATCTAATCAGAGAAATTAAAGGAATTGCTGCTTAATAAAAAGAATAATATACAAATAAAATGACCTGATGATGTATATTCAGGTCATTTTATTTATGAAGCTTTATGGTAATATAACAATATGAAAGAATATAACAGTTTAAAATATACATGTTTGTTTGGAGGCGGTGCAATTAGAGGGGCAGCTCATGTCGGAGTTTTAAAAGCTTTGGAAGAATTGAAAATTGAAACCCAAACAATTGGCGGATCCTCTGTAGGTTCAATAGTTGCAGCTTTATACGCAGTAGGATACACTTATGAAGAACTGGGAGATGTATTTTTATCCGTAAATTTTGAACTTTTTAGGGATTTAGCCTTTGGTCTAACACCAAAATTTGCGCTAAGTAAAGGGGAAGTCTTTTTAGACTGGATACGAGAACTTATTGAAAAAAAATTTTATGGTGAAAGCTATTCAAAAAATAATTCAAAACCCGTTACTTTCAAAGACATAAACAAAAATTTAGTAATAATAACAACAAACATGAAGGATTTTAGCTGCAAGGAATTTTCAAACATTGAAACCCCTGATTTTGAAATAGCGATGGCAGTAAGAATATCTTGCTGTATGCCAGGGCTAATGAGAGCTGTCAATATTGATAATCAACTGCTTGTCGATGGGGATTTAATGAAGGGAAAACCAATGTGGGCATTATGCAATACATTAAAACAATCTCAAAACAGAATCCTTGAAATCAGGTTAGAAGGAGAATCTTCGGGTTCTGACAAGCAACCGCTGGAATATGTTAACAGTATATATTCCTGCATGACATATACCGAATCGGATTTTATAAAAAAAATATACGGTAACAGTGATAACTATGACTATCTGCTAATAAATACCGGAGATGTTGTAGTTGTTGACTTTAATTATCCGCAGGAAAAACGCCAGCAAATAATAAACCTCGGTTACAAACAAACAATGGACTATTTTAAAAAGGATTTAGTTTACAAAAAACATCAAATAAGTGAAATATATTCCCAAATTCTCGATTACATAAGAAAAATACAGGGTTATTTTTTAGCAAAAAAATATTTAGCGGGGAAAAATACGATAGGAGAAATTTTTATATACTTGTCAGAGGTAAAAGATATAATTGACAGCGACATATATCAATCCATTATAGAGTTTCAAAAGCTTCTATATAAAAATGTTATAACGGGGTTACTCGGATATTCAAACTGCAAAAACAAAGAGTATGTAAAAGCGGTCATGCTTAAGATTATTCAGGATATAACAGATAGAGTTGAGGACTTAGACAGATATATAAATAAATATTCTGTTTGACAATCCAAAATGTTTGTTATACGATAATCACGTAGCATTCAAGCTCCAGTGGCGGAATCGGTAGACGCGTTGGACTTAAAATCCAATCGGGAGCAATCTCGGTGCCAGTTCAAGTCTGGCCTGGAGCAAATTTAAAAGGCCTCAGCAATGAGGTCTTTTTTAACGTCCAGACTTTCCTTCCAGTTCAGCTTCGGCACTTTGTGCCTTCGCATACAAGCTCACTAGGCTCATTCTTCGCCTGTTCGTTTTGTAAAGTCTGGTCTGGAGCAAATTTAAAAGACCTCATTTCTGAGGTCTTTTTTAACATCCGAAATTACATGATTACTGCCATTTTGAAAGGCGTTTTGACTTTTCTCGTTTTGAAGCTGAAAAAGCATTCTTTCTTGCCTTTAATAAAAGTTTTCTACCTTCCAAATTACGAGTATAAACAATTTCACAATTGCCAATATATTTTTTCCACAATTGCTCAAAAATTTCGACATCTTTTTTTCTGGCAGAAAATATCGCAGGAAGAGCAAAATAATCTACTTGTCCAAAAGATCCAAGCACACTATTTTTCTTAATCAAAATGTAGCGAGGATTATCTATCGGGTCAAGAAATTCTTGCAAGCATTTGATTAATAAATTATTTTCTTCAACAGGTAAATTTTTACAAGAAACAAACGTATAATCAAAGCTTTGAACATTTATGCTCACATTTTTTAAATAAGTCTTTATAAAGCCAAGGTAAGACAAAGTTTCAAGATGAACTATGGTAATTTGTTTTAATATTCCTGATACTGATCCTGTTTTCAAATATTTAGCTCCTATATATGCCTCCGCAATAATCAAGCAAATTAACCACAAAAATATAAGTTCTTTAAAAAACAGACCTGCCATAAACATATATAACAAAATACCCAAAAAGGTTATCAAAATAGTTAACATAATCTGTTTATACCCTGAATACATAAGAGTTTTAGCTGTAGACTTCGGAGTATCAATGCCGGTAGTTGCAGCTGCAGATGTCCCATAGCCTGAAATCAGTCCATGTTTCCACATATTCCTTATTTCAGAACGCTTTTGAGATAAAGCAACCGCTTCTTTATTTACTTGTTCAAAAGCAGCTTCTCCGTACAGCATAACCTTTTCATAAAAATTGTCGGATAACACACGATTTATACCACTTTCTATATTATGAGAGCCAAAATATGAGGGCGCTTCAAAGCCGTCAAACCTTTTAGATAACTGATTCAAATCATAATAACCGGCATCATCAAAATTACCGAAAGATCCGTAATTTTCTTCAATCCCTGAGCCGGTCAGATATTCTGAGATTGTCGGAACTTTGACTGATGCAAGATGCCAAATATTTGACACCTTATCAGGGTTGTTTTTATCAATTCTTATTGCTCGTCCTCTCATCTGATTAGACAACATATAAGAACTGACTGTACTTGATAAGATTAAAGAATTAATTGACGGGGCATCCCAGCCTTCCCCAAGCAATGCCTGAGTACCAATCAAAACTCTTATATCACCATTATTAAACAGCTGAGTAACAAAAGAAACAATGCTATGTTTTACCGACTCTTTGGGCGTAATTTTAATATAATTTTCGTCTTCTTTATACGTTATAATCGATATAGAATCTGACTTTAATGAACTGTTTTCCAACAATTTGTTTAATTTAGATTTTAAATCAGCTCGCAAGACAATCAAAGAACCACAAAGAATGCCAAAAGATATATCTGAACCATATTTATTTTTTAAAGTTCGCCATATAGGTACAACCCCCAAATGAGAATTGTCCTCATCATTTTCTTTTATGTAATCAGTCAGAACGACCATCCTTAAATCCGCTCCCAAATTAGCATTCTCTAATTTTACAATCTCAATTATTGAATCCAGCTTACCCAAAGAATTTGCAATTTGTTTTTGCACCTTCGCGCTGTCGTTTAATACTAATTGTTTGTTTTGAATAAGACCTAATCGTTTGGCAAGATGATTGTATTCTTCAATTTTTTTCTCAAGTCCGGGAAAAAACTCACTATTTTTAATAAGAAATCCGTTTAAAAAGTTTTTAACTTGATTTAGATTAAATTTGGGCAATTCTGATTGTTTTGCATCAAACAACTTTAAGAAATTGCTAGGAATATCTATCCCGCCTGATTTTAATAGAGCTGCAATTGCAACAAACAATTCAGGATTTTCGAATATTTTTTCAATGTCCTCATCTTTTGGATTTAAAAAACTCATACTAGATAAATAAACAAATAATTCTTTATCACTCAATATTTTTCCTAAAAATTCTGCGACATGAGAATTGTGGATTTTTAGCATTTCATTTTCACTTTCTCGTAATAATGAAAAATGAATAAAATCCTGATGCGGGCATAAATCACCATTAGAAACAAGTTCAGGTATGGAAATAACCTCGTCAATAGGTCCGCATAATTCTTCATATCTTTCCCATTCCGAATAATCAACATCATAAGGCGGTGTAGCAGTAAGCGATACGGTCTGCGCGGGATTTAGCTCATCAACCAAATAAGATAGAGCTTTCCACCATTCTTTTCGCAGGTGATGAGCCTCATCGAAACATAATAAAGATATTTTTGCTCTTTTTAGTATATTTATTATCTCATCCGCTTTATCAGAGTTAAACCGCCTTGATGATGTTATAGAAAACTCTCCATAATCTTGCTCAAAATTATCATAATCAGATAACTCATCATTTTTTAATAACTCATCTTCAGCTTTTTTATTTTTTCCGCCCGCACCCTCGCAAAAAGCTGCAAGTAAGGCCTGATAAGTAGTAATTGTTATATATGCGGGAGTTTTAATATCTACAGAAACTTTGTCATAATCATTTTCTTCCAAAAAAGCTGAACAAATTCGCTCTTTCCACTGATTTTTAATAGTATTTGTCGGACATAATATCAAGGAAGGTCTGTTTATACGAGATATTACCTCTATTCCGAGAGTAGTTTTGCCGGCTCCCGGGGCAGCGACAACATGTAATTTTTTATCAGTCAAATGAAAATCAAGACTATCTAATATTCTTTTTTGATAAGAGCGCCAACTTCCCTTAAATTTCAACAACACACCACTCCATTAATTAGACATTTAATTTGTACCCGCCGCCATAAATTGTCTCAATATATTTTTTACCATTAGAAATTTTATCAATTTTTGAACGTAGGTGACGAATATGAACTCTTATCGTTTCAATATCGTCATCCGGAGAATACCCCCAGATTTCTTTTAACAAAGTAGCAGACGAAACCATATTCCCATGATTTTGAAACAACAAATTAAATATATCAAATTCAATAGGAGTCAGTTTTACCTGCTTTTCACCGATTTTAACACTATACTGTTCTGGCAACAAGGTTATATCACCCAAAGTCAACAAATCTCTTGTTGATGCAGAAACCGGAATTTGATGGGTTCTTTTCAATAAAGCTCTTACCCTGACTAACAACTCTTCTATTTCAAAAGGCTTTACCAAATAATCATCAACCCCTATATTAAAACCATTTACCTTATCGTTTAATTGTGATAAAGCAGTAAGCATTATTATCGGAATATTCTTAGTTTCTTCATTTTGCCTTATTCTTTTTGCAACAGTAAAACCATCCACCTCAGGCATCATAACATCAAGTATTACAAGGGACGGGAGTTCCTGTTTTGCCAATGCGAAACCCTTTACCCCGTCATTAGCCTGAATAACACCATAACCGGCAAGCTCTAAATTTACCTTTATTAATTCATTAATAGCAATATCGTCATCAACAACTAAAATTTTATTATTCATACCAAAATTTTAGTACAAATAATAAGCTTTTTAAATAGTTTTAATAAAACTTAATACAATAAAAATTATGAAAAGTAACATATAAGTGTATTTATGACAGTAATTGAATTTCAAAGGAAAAATAATTTATAAAAGACTAACAAATTTTTATTTTTTAGTATATTATGTAATAGTGTTAAAAATATACATTTATACGTAAGGAGAAAGAAGAAATTGACAGATTCACCTTTAGAAATGTTCAAACAAAATTCTGAATTAGAAGAAATCCACTTAGGACAGCACGTTTTGGCAGAATTTTTTGAATGTGATCCTAATACTCTAAACAGTATTGATAAAGTTGAAAAATATATGATAGATGCTGCATTAGAATGTGGCGCAACAATTGTTCAAAAATGCTTTCATATGTTTAACCCATACGGAGTGTCAGGCGTTGTAATTATATCGGAAAGTCATTTGGCAATACACACATGGCCTGAGCTTGGGTATGCGGCTGTTGACTTGTTCACTTGCGGAACAAAATGCGACCCGAAAGTTGCATACGAATTTTTGAAAAATAAATTCAGCTCTAAAAAAGCAAGTTTCACAGAATTAAAACGAGGCATAATTCAAAGGGATTCTATGGAAGTTGTAGAAAAACCGTTTGAGGTTATGCAACAATTTGTAAGCTAATAGCAAAAAATATTTTTAGCGATTTTAGAACGAATAAAAAAAATAAAATAGCCTGATAGGAGAGAGTAGCAAACAGACTAGCTTATCCTGTCGGGCTATTTCAAATATAAATTTAAAGATTACACTAGATAATAAGTAAAGGAGAAATAAAATGAAACCAACATTAGTTGCCCCAAAAGCAAATGCTATATTAAGCAAGTATGAAGAAAGAATGAATGAATTGCACGCATATCTTAGACCGGATGGCTTAAACGCAATAATAGCACCGGCAAAAAAAGCAAAAACATCACCAATTGCAACACAACATGTTTATTTTAAGCCTTCCGAATGCGTATTTAATGCCACAAAACCTGAAGGTACCGGCAAAAAAATAGATTTTAGATTTGGTTAATCCATTTTTAAATGATATTTAACAGCATTAGGGATAAAACTTATCAAATCCTCTGCCATAACAGAGTATTCGGTAAGTTTTTCCTTTGCTAAATCACCGCATAACCCATGCAAATACACCCCTAAACAACAGGACTCAAACAAATTCATACCCTGAGCAGCCAGTCCTGCAATCATTCCCGTTAGGACATCACCTGAACCGGCCTTTGCCATGGCATTATTTCCTGTAGAATTTGTATATTCCCTACCATCAGGAGCATATACATAAGTGCTATGTGTTTTTAAGACAGTTATACAATTATATTTTTCCGTAATATTTTTTGCAGCTGCTTTTACATCAGATAAAACATCTTCTAAAGAAGAATTTAATAAACGGGCAGCCTCTTTTGGATGAGGGGTAAATGCCAACTTTTTAAAATTTTTATTTTGAAAATCATATTGAACATCCATGCTATTTTCAGCCAATACATTCAACCCGTCAGCATCAATAATCAGCGTAGTGTCTGAATACGCATTATCTACAACTGCTGAGAGCAAATTCATTGCAGTTTTATCTGTACCTATTCCACAACCGATTTCAACGACATCCGCAGACGAAATATTTGCATTTAGCTGTGAATGAGGGACAAAAACAATATTTTGCGTTTGCGCAGCAACAGCACGTCTTGCTTCATCAGATGTTGCAAGAAAACAATATCCACACCCGATTTTTAAAGCAGACACACTCGACAAATACGCCGCTCCGGGCATATAATCAGAACCTGCGATATTTAAAACTTTGCCGTAGGTTGATTTATTAGAATTTTGAACACGATTTGGTAGTTTATAATCCATTTTGCCTAATTGCCTCATAAGCTACTATTGCCACAGAATTAGATAAATTTAAACTCCTCTGACCTTCCATCATAGGAATAGTTCTTGCATTCTCATCTTTAACATATTTTTCCGGCAACCCTCTTGTTTCCGGTCCAAAAACAATAAAATCACCTTCTTTAAATTCTATTTCTGTATATAGTTTATCTGTTTTTGTTGTTAAATAATAAAATGTTCCATTTGGAAACTCTTTATATAATTCATCCATTGAGTCAATTTTGTGCAAATCAACACTATCCCAATAGTCAAGACCTGCCCGCTTGGTATACTTACTTGAAAGAGAAAATCCAAGTTTTCCAACCAAATACAAAGACGCACCACAACAAGCACAAAGTCTTGCTATGTTACCCGTATTTTGAGGTATTTCAGGTTCATATAATACAATATTTAATTTCGCCATTAAATTAACACCTTATATTTTTTATTGTCGGCGTTGCTACGCCTATGATTATCAAAACTAATCTTTAAAAAGTTTTCCGCATTCCGCAATAACCGGGATTCCTCTGACAACACAAAATATAATAGCAATCCAAGCCAAAATAACAGCGGCATGCCGTGTTGGATCAGCAATATTTCTGTCTAAATCCGGGATATATGAAAAGATAAGCAAAATAAAAGCAGCAACCTTTGCAACCGCATAAGTTGTTTTCATAAACTTAGAAGCACAGATGAATTTCCCCCACTCAGTTGATTGCATACCAAAAGGAGTCATACCTTTAGTCAGAGCGACACTTCTGATATTATCCGTTATATATGCTCTTGTAACACAAATCAAAGGGAAAATAATCGGCAGCCACCCAACAACGGCAAAAACAATCCAATAAATTGCTTCAATTATTCTGTCACCCATTATATCTAATACTGCGCCAAGTTGTGAAGCTTGTCCGAATTTTCTTGCCAAATATCCGTCTACAGCATCCATAGAAAACGCTATACTCGTTAGAACAACAGACCAAATATATGCACAATTTGTATGAATAAACAACAAACCTACAGCAACAAATGCAATAAATATTCTGACAATTGATACTATATTTGCAGAGTTTTTCTTAATATTCATGACTATTTCACCTCTTTTTTTGAACGAGACAAAGCAAAATTAACGTGATCCAGATTTTTCGCCCTGTCACCAAGCATACATTTTTCAGCTTCTTCTAATATGCTTACTACAATAAAGCCGTTTTCTCCGTCAGAACGTGCCTTTTTCCCCGTTTCGCAACAGCTGATAAAATGCTGACATTCCAATTTTAGGGGTTCAATTTCTAATATATCAGGCTGAAAGACTTCGCTGCTTCCAGCTTTGAAATTTTCAAAAATCGTCAACTTATGATCAGGAACAGTATCGTCTAAAATAGCTGTTTTCTTTGTTCCTCTAACAAGCAGTTGAACGTGCTTTTTGGGGGTAATCCAACTATCTGAAATCTGCCCGATCATACCTCCTTCAAATTCGATAGTTAAATGAGTAATATCCATAATATCATTTCTATCAGAAGAACACCCAACAGCTGATATTACTCTCACTGGGTCTTTACCTGTTACATAACTCATCATAGACACATCATGTGGAGCTAAATCCCACATAACACTTCTGTCATTTTTAAAATAATTAATATTTAACCTATCGCTTTGAGCATAAACAATATCACCCAATTCACCGGCTTCAATCATCATTTTCAAACGATTTACAGCAGGATGATAGAGCAATAGATGACCAACCATAAGAATTAACCCTTTGCTGTCAGCCAAATCTGCCAAATCTCTTGCTTCTTGAGCTACAGTTGAAATCGGCTTTTCTACATAAACATGTTTTCCGGCTTCAAGCATAGCTTTTACAAATTTATAATGAGTATGACTTGGAGTTACAACAACAACTCCTGTTATTTCTTCACTGTTTAAAATATCATGAAAATCTTTTGTAGTTTTGATATTAGGATACAGTTCTTTCACCTTTGCCAGATTTTCATCATCCAAATCACAAACCATACCCAAGGCATTAAGATTGTAAAAATTACGAACAATATTTCTTCCCCATAATCCACAACCCAAGACAGCTATTTTTTGTTCTCTCATATTAACCTCTTTTATAACTCTATCTATAACAATTATAAACCCTACAGAATATTATGCAAATATTTTACAAGCCTTGTCTTTCACGACGTTCTTGTTCTCTGAGGTTTTTAACAGCTTCAGTTCTCATCTTATATAACATTTCGTATCTTTCAAAAAATAAATCTTTGTCTTCTTCAGGAAAATATTGACTTAATCTGTCCAGCAAAGGCTTTGGAAACTCTGAAATCTTAACCATTCTATCCAATATTTCATCTGTTAACGGATAAAGATTTTTATAGTTCTTATAGAATATATGATTTAATTCAGCTTCGACTTGACTGGAATGCCTTTCAACCTGTTCTCCGAGTTTGTATGTAACAGCATTACCGTCAAACATTACCCCTTTATATCTGCCTAAAACAAGACGAATAACCAATTCATAATCTGCAAGCAGTTTAAATTTTTCATCAAAACCGCCAAGTTCGGTTAACACAGATTTCTTAAAAAAGAATGCCTGTCTTGGACAAGGAACCACTTGAAAAGTGCTTAACATGGCCGGCACAAACTGAAAAACATACCCTTCAGGATGTCTGCAATAAGAAGGGAAAAAGCAAAAATCTGCATCCTCTTGCTCCATTACATTGACAATATCTGTAATTGCGGTAATGTCATGATAAAAATCATCACAGCTTGGAAAGGCAACATACTTTCCTTTTGCACGCAATATGCCTTTATTCATAGCATCAAACTTACCCCTGTCATGCTCTGTAAAGAAACTGATATATCCTGAATTTTTGTATTCTTTTAACAAAACTTCAGTACCATCGTTTGAAGCATTATCTATAACAATATTTTCTATATATTCATAAGTTTGCTTATCCAAAAGGTTCAATAACAGAGTAAAGTCATCTGACTGATCCTTTTCTACAATATTTGAAGTTGGTATAATTATTGATACATCAGGTTCGTACATATTTTTATCCTTCTTTTAATAATTCAAATAAATATTTCTCAAAATTTGTTCTTCGACATTTTTCTTATCAGCGGCTGATGTATTTGCATCATTTATCATAATATCGAACACAACAAGCCTGCCTCTTTTGGTAGTTAAATACCCTGCGATAGCACTTGCTTCAGATAACGTGCCGGTTTTTGCTCTAAGATTTTCCTTAAAATATAACATCCTGTTTTTCAAAGTTCCTTCACCGGGTGTTGGAAGCATATTGCAAAAATCTTCAAAATTTTCCTGTTTTGCTTTATAAATCAAAAAATCAGTCATAAAATCGGTGGTCATAATATTGTTTTTAGAAACTCCGCTACCGTCAACTATTTTTACATCATTAGCGGATAAACCTATATTTTGAATATAATCATCTAGCATGGCCAGAGAATTTTCAGCAGTTCCTTGCGAATTTGCCCATTTTGCACCGGCAGTTTTAAATACGGTTTCTGCAATTAAATTATTACTGCTTTTTAATATTGAAGGAAGAAGCTCTACAAATTTATGCGACACACCATCAACATAATAAACGTTCTCTTTTGGCAATTTTTCGGACTTAAATTGTCCATAATACTCAAACTTTTTCTTTGAAATAGCTTCTTCCAATCTTAATCTGAAAAATAATTTCTGATTGAGCGCAGGTATAGTAATGTAGTTTGCTCTTGATATTGAACCGGATACCTCAAACATATTTGGAGCTATTGTTTCGTTACGTTTAATTGATAATTGATTATTCCCCTTTATATCCGATTTTACCTGATTAATAAAGGACATAGGATAAAATGGCTTAACAGATAACTGAGCAGGAGCAGCCTGTACTGTTGTTGCAGCTTCAATTTTTAATAGATTTTTATCTATATTGTATACACTAAATTTTGGCATTAAAGGATTTAATTCATCATCCCATTGCCAACCCTCACCCCACTCTACAGAGTCAAAGGCTGTATCATCTATATAAAATGTCTTAGGCACAATATTTTTAGATTTAGCCGTTTCTAAAATTGCTTCCAAATCGGATTTTGAAAGACTTGGATCCCCTGATAATTTCAGATATACATCATTATTCGTACTTTTATACATTTCTGTTTTGTATTCATAATCATCTCCTAAAACATCATAAGCTGCGGAAGCTGTAATCAATTTTAAAGTTGAAGCAGGCAATCTTGGGGTTCTGTCATTTAACGAAAACAAAGATTCTCCGTTTTTAACATCTTTGATAGAAACAGACAATGCACTCTTATTTATACCTAAAGAATTTATTGTTTTATTTAATGATTCTGCACTAACAGAAACAGTCGTAAACAACAAGGTCAACAACAAACAAACTAGTTTTTGCATAATATTTTTACCTCATAATTATTTCTAATATCGTTGATTGTAGGAGATTTCTGCCTAAATTGTTTCATTTCGTCAATTGAAATTACACCGGTTGAAAAACCCTCACCCTCCATTATAGAGGAAACCTCCTCACCTTTATAGTCAATTATCCTGGATTCTCCTAAATTATATTCTCCGTTTTCAATATAACCCGATTGAGTTAATGCAACCATGTAGCATTGATTTTCTATAGCTCTGGATTTTGTCATCATCTCCCATGGGATAGGTTTTTTAGCCCCCCAAGCCGCACAATTAATCAATACATCTGCACCGGCTTTGGCATAAGCTCTGTATATTTCAGGAAATCTTATATCGTAACATATTGTTAAACCGTAATTAACCCCGTCAATATCAACCATTACAGGGCAAGTTCCTTTTGTAATATATTCACCTTCATTACACCCGTAATACGAATATAAGTGATTTTTTGAATAAGCAGCAATTAAATTACCTCTTCTGTCAAAAACAGGACAAGTATTATAATATAAGCCATTTTTTTGAGTAATAAAACTGCCTCCAATTATATTAATATAATTTTGTCTTGATATTTTTGCTAAGAAATCACTAACTAAAATTTCATATCTTGAGGACTCAACAAAATGCTTGCAAGACCAACCAACAGTCCATACCTCAGGTAAAACTAAGACGTCTGTATTTTGCGGCAAAGCTTTATTAATAAAATCTTCAACTTTCATGATATTAGCTTCGACATCACCTACTACAGATGAAATTTGAAGCATTGATATGTTTAATTTTTGTTCCATAGCTTTAATTTTCTTGCTTCTTCGTATTTTTCAGGTGCAATTTCTTCCAAATGCAACAAAGACTTTTGTACTTTTTTAACGATTATGTCATCAGTTTGTTCATCAGTAACATAAATAGGCTCACCGTACAAATTCAAAATTCGACACGGTCCTATAGGACATCTCATCTTATCCCAAGATGGGAATTTTGCAAAAGTTATATTTGGAGAATACCAAAAGACAGGAACAATAGGAACATTAGCTTCTCTAGCCAAGACAACAGCACCAGGCTTGACCTTATGCAAAGGACCTCTTGGCCCGTCTACCATAATTGCGATATTTTCACCTTTTTTTAACTTATCGATCATCTTCAATGTAGCAGAAACTGACCCTTTTCTTTTTGAAGAACCTCTGCAGGTTTGGAAACCCCATTTTTCGCAAACTTCAGCAATAATCTGTCCGTCAATAGAATTGCTTATAAGAACATTTGTATTAGCACGGTTTGGTAAACCATGCACACAAAACTGGTCAGAATGCCACATTGCATAAATGCAAGGGGAAATATTAGGGTTATTAAATTCTGTAATGTAGGTCATTTTCTCTTGAATTTTCAAAATAGAAAACGCAAGATTAGCAACCACCTTCATATTATCTTTGTTGATTAATCGAACCATAATACCAAGATTATATCATACCCAAAAGCAAATTATAAATTATTAATATATATTAAAGGTTATTAATTAAATTTACAAATGATAAGCTTGACTTTAAAAATTTATTATATATGATTAGATGTGTGGAAACACACTCGGATGTAGCACTCTGCCGAGCAAAAAGTTGACTAAATGTCAAGTTTTTGCGAGAGGGGTAGCGCACCGGTTGAAACGACAGTTTCAACTTTAAAAATTGAACAATTTACAATTGAATATTTACTACGGGATGTAGCGCAGCTTGGTAGCGCACCTCGCTTGGGACGAGGGGGTCGCACGTTCAAATCGTGTCATCCCGACCATTTAAAAAAAGGCCGACTATTTCGGTCTTTTTTGATGCTGCCACAATTACGAAATACTTTATTTGCGAAATTACAGGTAAAAATACACCCAAAAACTAATACCATTGACTTAAAACTGTGTTTATAATATATTTACCCCTAGAGAGAATTTACACTATATGAGGATTAGGGAAAAGTGGATTTTATTAAATTAACTATAGATTTTTTAGGATTATTGGCTAAATTTGTAGGAAACTACGGCTGGGCAATCATTCTTTTGACAATTATTGTAAGGGGTGCAATGTGGAATCTGAACGTTCAACAACAACGTTCAATGAAAATGATGCAAAAATTACAACCTAAAATGAAGGCTATCCAAGACAGATACCAAAGCAACCCTCAAGTTATGCAGCAAAAAATGATGGAATTCTATAAAGAACATAAATTTAATCCTATGGGTGGTTGTTTACCTTTACTTATACAAATGCCTATATTTATTTTATTATATTCAGCATTGATAAGTCCTCAATTCATTCAAACTGCAGGAGATCAGCATTTCTTGTTTGTAAAAAGTTTGGCAACTACAATGAGAGCAACTGCCGGAATTTCTGATGATGGAGCATTGGGTATTTCAAAAGGGGACAAACTTGTTCTAGGTAACAGCGCAACTGTATACGTCGGTAAAGAAGAGCTTAAAAATATAAAAATTTCTGACCCTTCACAGGCACTTGAAATTGTTGGTGATGTTACCCCTGGTAAGGATGTTACACTCAAATTCAGTCTTGGAAATCTTAAAGTAAAAGATTTCAGCCAACTTTTAAAGGTTGACAGAGCAAGTGTTGTAGTTACAAACAGCAATATAAGAGAAAACGAAACCATAACCTTTAGCCGCTCTAAAACCGAAGATGGTGTTATGATAGCAGATGTGCCGACAGTACCTGTAAAAAGCGGTTTACACTGGGATGTTGTTATTTTGATTGCTCTGTTTGCAATTACGATGTTCATCTCTCAAAAAATTATGATGGCAATAAACAAAACAGATAATCAGGATCCGACTCAAGCTGCTCTTCAAAAATCAATGGGAACATTTATGCCATTGATGATTATTGCAACTTTTGTTATTATCCCGATTCCTGCCGGAGTCTTGCTATACTTAATTACAAGTAACATTATTCAAATTATCCAGACTGTAATTATCAATAAGCAAATTGATGCTGAAGCTGAAAAAGATAAAGAAAAAGTTGATGATTTGGAATTAAAAAACGCTAAAAAGATTAACTAGAGCGTAAATAAAATAAAAATTTTCTTGTAGGTCGGGATTGCTATCCCGACTTATAAATTATAGACGGAGTAGAAGAATGAATATATCAGAATATGATTACGAATTACCTGAAAATTTAATAGCTCAAATGCCCGCAGACAAGCGTGAAAATTCCAAAATGCTTGTTTTGGACAGACAAAATCAAACAGTTGAACATAAACACTTTTTCGATATAACAGACTATATTGACAGTAATTCAATACTTGTTCTCAACAATACAAAAGTTTTACCCGCAAGACTATACGGAACAAAAGAAACCGGTGCAAAAATTGAAATATTATTATTGGAAGAAAAAAACAAAAATCACTGGTCAGCATTGATTAAACCCTCTAAAAGAATAAAACAGGAAACCCTGATAACTATATCCAATGATTTACAAATAAAGCCGCTAAAAAAACTTGAAGATGATGGAGAATGGTTGATTGAGCTTATTTATAACGGTGATTTATTCGAAATTTTGCATAAAGAGGGTAAAATACCTTTACCTCCGTACATAGAAAGAAAATTATCATCAGAGGAGCAAGAGGAATTTGACAGAGAAAGATATCAGACTGTTTATGCAAAAGATGAAGGTTCTGTAGCAGCTCCGACAGCAGGTTTGCATTTTACAAAAGAAATACTGCAAAAACTTAAAGACAAAGGGGTTGAAATAGTATATGTAACTCTTAATGTAGGACTTGGTACATTTAGACCTGTTAAATGCGAAAAAATTGAAGATCACAAAATGCACTCAGAAACATTTGAAATAACCAAAGATGCTGCAGAGAAAATAAACAGAGCAAAAGCGGACGGGAAAAAGCTTATCGCAGTAGGAACTACGACAGTCAGAACTCTTGAAACATGCTATAAAAAATTTGATTGTATAAAAGCATGCCACGACCATTCTGAATTATTTATTTATCCCCCTTATGAATTTAAAGTCGTAGATAATTTAATAACAAATTTTCACCTTCCAAAATCGACATTATTGATGCTAGTGAGTGCATTAGCAGGAAAAGATTTTATATTTAGAGCATATAAAGAAGCTATTGAAAATAATTATCGATTTTTTAGTTATGGCGATTGCATGTATATAAAATAATACAATATTTACCCTTGACTTTTTAAGTTAAAACATTAAACCAAATGGTGGATACATAATATTTTAATGTGATATAGAATATTAAGTATTGGGAGGTAGAATAGATTTATGTTCTCTGAAATGATTCAAGGACTGCTTAATTCAGGCGGAAAAGCTGCAGCAATGCAAAGAGCTGCACAATTAAACAGTTATGCCAGAAATGTTGACAGGCAATTAAACCCGCAGCAAGCACTAAACAATATTTATCCACCAAGCGCCGACAACGTTACCTCCTTTGAAAAAGTAATGGCATCTTCAACACAAGCAAATTTTGGTTCATTACTCTTAAATCCCGAAGCGCTAAATGTAAAAGGGAATGTATATGATGGGGATATAGATACTTCCCAATTCAGCAATGCGACCTTACGAAAAGCAATAGAAGAAGTAAATGCTGCTACAAGAAAATACAATCCCCAAGGAAATCCTGAAAAAACACAATTACTTTCAATGATAAATAAAGTTGCAAAAGATAACGGAGTTGATGAAAAATTGGTTCAGGCATTAATTAAACAAGAATCAGGCTTTAATCCTAATGCAAAATCAAAGGTCGGAGCAATGGGGTTAATGCAGTTGATGCCGTCTACTGCAAAAGCTATGGGGGTTAAAGATCCTTATAATGCAACCCAAAACGTTGAAGGCGGAGTAAAATATTTAAAATCAATGCTGAATAAATATAACGGAAATGTAATTTTAGCTCTTGCCGCATACAACGCAGGCCCTGGAGCTGTCGATAAATATTCAGGAGTACCTCCTTATAAAGAAACCCAAAATTACGTTAAAAATATTCTGGCTAATTATCTATAACCCTGTTTTGACGTTGAGTTTTAATTCATCAATCAGAGAAAGTACAGAATAAATTTCTTCAAACAATACATCAAAAGTTTTCATATCCGTTTTTTGTCCGCTTTTAACCATTTGAAACAAGTCCTTATTTACGGATGCAAAAATCGTTATGCGACTGTTCTTAAAACGCATCCGCAAGTAACGTGCATCAAATCTGAATTTTATATTTTTCAAATGCTCAATAAATGCGGTTGTCAACACATAGCGAGCTTCTATTTGATTGTTTGTGTAAATTGAATATTTTTTATTAAATTCAGTATCCTCCAATTGAGTTTTCTCAAACATCTTCAATGCTTTTTTATCAACAGATAAATTGGTTAAAGCATTTTCAAATAATACAGTTTCACCTTTGAAATTTTTAGGCATATCAATTTCAACAATCAAACCTCGGTTATTTTTATTTTTGAAATACACAGCCAACATAATAAGCGGTGCGAAAAATCCCATGCCCCACACCAATAAGAAAAAAGAAATATATCCGAAGAACAGTTTGTTAAGATCTTCTTCAGATACTGAGAAGAAAAAAGAACAGACTACAACAAAGAAAGATACAAATAAAATTGGAAAAAGAATTGAAAGTTTATTTGCATGATGCTTATAAGCAGCCATCATAGATTTCCAGCCAAAAAGCACTTCCGTGATTTTTATATTTGTATCTTCATACTTACCCATTATACAATCATCAGAATCCAAAGATAATTTATCAGGCAAAATAATCAAATCATTAGTATTAAAATATGATTTCCACTTTTGCCACTTGAAAGCACCAAAAATAGCCAGAAATTTCTGCATCAATTGCTCTTTTAAAGCCACCTCTTTATCAAAATATGGTGCCATATTTACATCTTCGGAATTTTTGACTTTTATTTGGGGATTATTTTCTTTTTGCCACTTATTGTAGTTTTCTGCTTCATTTTTTAAATCTTTTGGCATAAATAAAGCAAGACACGCAAAAGAAATAAATCCGACTATACCGATTGGAGCCAAACACCCCGTTATACAACAAAATAATGATATGACAAAGATTATAAGCATTGTTAGAGTATACTCATTGTATCTTCTGCTTAATTTTGGCATGGCATTTTTTGTTTTTCCTGCATAAAAATCGTCAATTATTTGCTTTGCTTCTTCATAATAGAATTTCACATAAGCCTGTCTTAAAACACCCTTGTTAGCCATAAAATTCTCACTTACAATTTAGACAATACCTTGTACAGCTTATCAAGTTTTTTGTTATCAGTGCCAATGCCGCAAAGAAGCATCGTTGATTTATCATTAGTACGCTCATCTTCTATGTCAAAATCCTCATATAACATATCCGACAACTCATACCCTGTAATCCCGGGAACTTTTATCAAAACTTTTGTCGGATCATCTCCGAAAAATTCGCACCCTTTGCAACGTTCTCTGATTTTATCAAGTCTGCTTATTAAATTTGAAATTTCCTTTCTTCCATCACGAGAATCTAAATACATAATATTTGCCTCAATAGAAGCAAGCAAAGGATATGACGGAGATGTTGTTGTAAACAAATTCAACGCAGGTCTGACGTCTAATTCACAATTAGTATGCAGCAAAGCTGTAGGGTTCAGCCCTCCTGCAGTTTTATGTAAAGATTGTACGGTAAAATCTGCAATATTAACAGCTGACAAAGGCAAATCATCGCTAAACGGATACAATGCACCATGTGCCTCATCAACAATCAAAAATGCTTCATATTTTTCGCATATTGATTTTATTTCTTCAATATCAGAAATTATGCCTTCATAAGTAGGAGAGGTGATTATAACAGTTCTTATATTGTAACGGCTTAAAAAATAATCAATAACCTCAGGTCTTACCTCTAAAGGAACACCCCACTCGGGATCAACCTCCAAATCATAAGTCAAAGCTCTTGCCCCTGCCAATTTAACAGCATTAAAATGCGACGGATGCGAGTTTGAAGCTATTAAAACTTTATCTCCAACTTGCGTACATGCTAAAACAGCTGCTATAATACCACTTGTAGAACCGTTTGTTAAAAAAGTTGTTGAATATGTATGATAAATAGAGCTTGCCCACATTTGAGCCTCTGCCAAAGCTCTTTGAGGGTCTTGACAATCGGTTTCAGAATAATCAATTTTATACATTTCTTTTAACTTGTCATATATAAAAAATTTTTGCCCGTGAGAGGGGGTAGTAAACATTACTTTGTCGGGTTTTTCTTTCAATAATCTAACTAAGCTCATACTATTCTACTTATTTTTTATCTCTACATTTCTTTTTGCACAATATTGAACCAAAACCATTTTGTCATGGTTTGAGTTGTAAATAAACTGACCTGAAACAGTATATCCGCCTTCGTTGCGTCGTTCTATTCTAATCGGTTGAAATTTGCAATCTAACGAAATAGTATCTGATAACGGGAGGCTTACATCATACAAGCCGTCAATATTAATGTTATCAATTGTAGTAAATTTCATACCGCCGGCTGAAATATCGAGCGAAGAAACCTTACACCCGCTGCCATCTAAATTTAGGGTTAATTCATTAATATACTTTATACGAGTATATTGACGACGCTGTAAAAATTTATGTTTTGCAGGACTGGCAATTATCAAGGTTTTACCGTCAATTTTTTTTGCATAAGAATCAAAATATAATTTTCCATGACTTGTTTGAGTATAAAACTCACAATATGTATTTTCCAAAATTCCGTCAGGCATGTAGTCAAGCTCTAATGTAAAATCTCCGGCTCTTACCTCGGTAACCTTACCTTTATTTGCAAATTTAAAGTTTTGCGGAATCATTAATATTTCTTGATTTTCTACTACCAATTCTCTCATAAACGCCCTCTCAAACTAATTACTTTATATGATTATATAATATATTTAATCAAAAGTCATAATGTTAAGATAAACTAATAAAACAAAAAGGAAAAGCTCTCAATAAATATTGAGAGCAAGTTGAGCAATCAGAAGAGTTGAGGATACATAAGTTAATATAAATGAACACAAAACAAAACACATTGGATAAAATACCAATAATTCTTAATATTTATTATCCATAGGTATTGAATAATTGAAAAATGAACAAAAACATGATAAAATCGTTATATAAAAGTAAGGAGTAAATTATATGAAAAGATTTTTAATGACAACAGCAATTTTAGGGGTTTTTGCAATCACCTCATCAGGAATTTCTTATGGTGTTCCATACGGCTATCTGACACCAACGACAGAAGGTACAGCACATCTTGCACCTCTTATGCAGTACGAATTTGAAAAAGAAGAAACTTTGAATTTTCAAAATGAACCTCAAAAATACAAAGAAAAAAGAAACAAGAAAAACAAATATCTTGACTATCAAGAAGGGAAAATTGATTTACCGCAAGACATCAGAACTCAATACAACTTGCAAAACTCCGGCCCCGGAACAAACAATCTTAAATTTATCAAAGGGGATGACGGACAAATCAAAATCCAAGGATACTAATAACAGTAAAAACGACAGGTGTTACCTGTCGTTTTTACTTAAAAGGAGAACTTCATGAAAAAACTTATTATAAAATGGCTGATTTTCGCACTAATAATCATGGCGACATGCTATCTTCCCGGAATCAAAGTTGAAAACTTTGCCTTTGCCATGCTTATTGCAGCAATATTAACAATTGTAAACTTATTTATTAAGCCGATTATTAAATTAATTACCTTCCCTATAAATTTATTTACATTCGGCTTATTTAATTTAGTAATAAACTTTGGTATCTTATACGGGGTGTCCTATTTTATCCCGCAATATGAATTAGACAATGTTTTGAGTGCATTCATAGCATCATTAATTATTGCAATTTCATATACAATATTAAAGAAAATTTAATACGTTCAGAGGTTTTTTAAAAGAAAAAGTGTTAAATTTCGTTAAAATACTTGCACGGATAAAAAAATTTTATATAATGAGAAAGTACACAAAAGAAGGAGTTTTATTATGAACAAAGAAGAATTAGTACAAGAAATTTCTAAAAAAGCTAACGTTACACAAAAAGAAGCAGCTGAAGTATTAACTTCATTGGTAGATACTATCCAAAAAACAGTTGCTAAAGGTAAAAAAGTTACTTTAGTAGGTTTCGGTACATTTGAACCACGCAAAAGAGCTGCTAGAACTGGCAGAAACCCACAAACCGGTAAAGAATTAAAAATTCCTGCAAAAACAGTTCCTGCATTTTCAGCTGGTAAAAAATTCAAAACTATTGTTAACGGCAAATAGTCTGTAACAACAGTTATAAGAATTTAAAAGCGATTATCTTTTGGTAATCGCTTTTATTTTTGGTATAATAAACTGAGAATAGCAAACTGGGGGAGAGAAAACATGATTGATACAATACTGACAGGACTTATTTCATGGATAGAGCACGTAATTACGGGGATGGGACCTGCAGGAATAGCCCTTTTGATGGCAATTGAATCATGTAATATCCCGTTACCTTCAGAAGCCGTATTACCATTTGCCGGTTACTTGGTAAGCAAAGGAAGCATGGGTTTTCATACCGCAGCAATAGCAGGTGCAATAGGTTGTGTTTTAGGCTCAATACCTTCCTATTATTTGGGATATTTTGGCGGTCGTAAATTCTTTGAAAAATATGGGAAATATGTGCTTGTATCAAAAAAAGACTTGGAAGATGCAGATAAATGGGTTGATAAATACGGAGATTGGGCATTTTTTATATGCAGAATGCTTCCTGTTATAAGAACTTTTATATCTTTGCCGGCAGGCATTTTAAAAGCAAGGAAAAGAGCATTTTTTACCCTGACATTTCTTGGTTCTCTTGTGTGGAGCTATGTATTAGTCTATGTTGGAGTAAAGCTCGGTGAACATTTAGATAAACTAAAATCTGTTTGGCATAAGTTCGACATAATAATAATATTAGCCTGCCTCATTTTAGGTGGAATATATATCTGGAAACACATTAAACATCTGAATGAAGATTAAAAATATTAAGTAATTGTTACAAAGCTTTACATATTTGCCAAAATCTGCTAGTATTTACTAAGGATATAGTGTAGTGTCTATTTTAGACAATGGAGTAATTATGGCAAAGAAAGAAGCAGAATTAGATTTTGCAGCGTTATTGGAAAAGTATGATTATAAATTTCAAAAAGGAGATTTAGTAAAAGGGGTTATTTGCGGATTTGACAGTCAAGGTGTTATGGTTGACATCGGAGCTAAAACTACAGCAATTATACCAACATACGAGGCCGTTGAAAAAGGTGAAAATATAGAAGATAAATTTAAAAAAGGCGATGAAGGTGAATTTTTAATAATAAGAGAAGAGGATGAGGACGGAAAATTTTTACTGTCTAAGAAGAAAGTTGATTTTGCTTATGCTTGGAAAGAACTTGAAAAGGCAAAAGAAGCAGACGAAACCATACTTGGAACTGTTGTAAACATTGTAAAAGGCGGAATATTGGTTGAGGTCTCAGGTGTTCGAGGTTTTATTCCTTCATCTCAACTCAGAGCAAAAGAAGCAGATGTTGAAATTGGTGCAAAATTGGAATTAAAAATTCTTACACTGGATGTTCAGCAAAATAATTTCATTTTATCAAACAAAAAAGTTTATGATGACACAGTTGAAGAAGCTCGCAAAAACATATTTTCACAAATAGAACCGGGACAAGTAGTCAAAGGCGAGGTTGTGAGAATAACAGACTTTGGTGCATTTATTGACCTTGGCGGTTTAGATGGTTTGTTACCTTTATCTCAGCTTTCTTGGCGCTGGATTGATCATCCGACAGATATATTAAAAGTCGGGGATAAGATTGATGTTGAGGTTATCGCAGTTGATCATGAAAAACAAAGAGTGTCATTAAGCTTAAAGAATTTAGAACCAGACCCATGGATTGAGGCTGCTGATAAAATTAAAGAAGGCGATAAAATTGCCGGCACAGTAACTAGACTAAAACATTTTGGAGCATTCATAGAAGTATTTCCCGGAGTTGAAGCTCTGTTACCTCACAACGAAGTCGTTGATTATCAAAATGAAACAAAGACTATTCTCAAAGTTGGGGATAAGGTTGATACATATATTCTTAAATTTAACCCCTCAGATAAGCGTATAGCATTATCGGTTCATGAACAAAATACTGAAGCTGAAGTAAACCAACCGGAAGAATAAAATATACAATGTTTTTAGTAAAAAGACCATTTTGCAAATGCGAAATGGTCTTTTTACATTGATATTGACTTTTTAAAAATAATAATTAAAAGAATATCATACGTTTAGATGTTTATTACTCCTGAGAAATAATACATAATAATGTCAGGAAAGAGTAGTTAACATGCCGTTTAGGTACAGATTACAAAAAGTTCTTGATTTTAGAATAAACCAAAAAGAAGAACAACAAATGAGAGTTCAGCAAGCACAACAGGCAGTGATCAAAGCTGAACAAGATATCCAAAAAAACGAACAAGACATAATTACAACCAAAAACGGTATGAGATCTGCAGATCCAAGAATGTACGAATCTTACGACAAGTTCCTGAAGCATCTATGGGAGAAAGCAGAACAACTTGAAGCAAGAAGGCAAGAGCTACAAAGACAACTGGATATAGAAATCGCAAAATTAGTAAAATGCGAACAGAACGTAAAAGTCTTGGAAAAACATAAAGAAAAAAACAAAGAAGCCTATATTGAAGAAGAAAAAAAAGCAGAGCTAAAACAATTCTCAGAACTGGGTGTAACAAGATTTTTCAAGCAAGCACAAGAAAAATATACCGAAGAAGAACAAGAAATTTTGAAACAATTACAAGAAATAGAAGGTACATAATATGAGTATTAACGCAACAACATCATCAGTAAGTGCAACAGCATCAAGTACATCGGTAACAAGTTCACAAAATCCGGAAACACAAAAGTCCTCGGCTGATTCTTCTTTTAAAGACGAAATGGATAAAGTTTCAAAATCTGAAAAAGAAGATAACAAAGTCAAAGACGTAAAAGATGATAAAGTAGCTAAAGAAGATAAAACTACTGAAAAAACCGAAATAAAAGACTCCAACATTGATAAAAATACTTCTGAAAAGAATACCGAAGACGATCCAAACTTTGCAGCATTATCAATGATGGACGTAAATACTTTATTATCAAATGACATAGAACAAATGATTAATACAAACCAAATTTCTGACAAAAACGAATCTATAATAGGCGCAGGGCTTAAAAACAATTCAGACATATTAAGTTTAGATTTTACAAACAGCCTATCAATGACAGAAAATGATGCACAGTTTTTCATTAATTTGACACAAAACAATACGGTTAATGCTCAGGCTGTAATCAATCAAGCTCAAATGGCTCTTGATAATGGTGCAGAGCTTAATCAGGTACAACAAAACGTAAAAATATCTGAAACTCTTTTGAATGCTATTAATACAGCAAGAGAAAACAATCAACCTTTAAGAATTGATTTTGACCAAAATATATCAGTAATTCTAAGAATGGGCAAAGATGGTTCTTTTGCCGCAAACTTTATCCCCGGAGATAAGGTTGTTGAGCAGTATCTTAAAAACAATATAGAAACTCTTAAATCAACCTTTGAAGAAAAGGAACTGCCATATACTGATTTGTCATACTCAAACAGAGGTAGTAAAAGACAAAAAGAAGAAAGAAATAATAAATAATAAAGGAGTTATAAGTTATTATGAATGACGCATTTATAACAGCAATTAATACTCAATATGCCACAATAAATTGGATGGACGTAATCGCAGATAACATGACAAATGTTTACACACCCGGTTTTAGAGAAAAACAGGTGAACTTTAAAACATTTTTAGGCGGTGTAGTGAATGATGATTATGACAAAAAAATTAGTCAAGGCAAATCAACCCCAGGTACATCAAATGATAATTTGTTTTTAGAAGGTAAAGGCTTTTTCTTAACAAAAACCCCGGAGGGAAGAAGCGTTTACACAAGATTAGGGGAATTTACATTTGACGGAGAAGGAGTATACAGAGCTCCAAACGGAAATACCGTTCAAGGCTACATTCTGAACGATAAAGGCGAAATTATGCAGGGAACAAAATCCATCAGTGCTGACTTATACCAGCAAACAGCGTTAAAAGGCGGCTCATTGGATATACCGACTACAAACATAAAAATGTGGATTGACCCTAATAATGGGAAATATCTAGGCAAATACGACGAATATGAAATAAAAAAAGATGGAACAATAGTCGGGAAAGCTGAAAACGGCAAAAAAGTTGTCCCTTTATACAGAATTACAACAAGAAATTTCCATAATGCGTCAGGTTTATATGAATACAAAGATGGCTTATTTTTAGAAACCGAAGAATCAGGAAAACCGGTTTTAGGCTGCGGAGAAATTCGTTCAGGTCTTTTGGAACTTTCAAATGCTGATTTCAAGGGAAATATTTCTTATTATCAAATGGCAAAATTACAAATGGAGGTTGTAAACAAACTTATATCATCAAACAAAGATTTGCTGCAACAAGCAATGCAAATGGTAAGTTCATCATAGTAAAAGCTTATATATACATTAAACTCCATTATCTTATAAGAGGCTTGCCGGCCTCTTTTTTGTATAGATTATTATAATTTTAACTTAAAATTATTTACTTTTGAAAAAAATAATAGTATTATTGGTATATATAAATAGTTTAGCAGTTTGTATAAGGAGTTATTAATGGATCATTTGAAAGTTGCTATCGGAGCAGATCACGCCGGTTTTCATTACAAAGAATTAATTATTGAATATTTAAAAGCAAGAAATATCGAATATGTAGATGTAGGTACCTACACACCAGAATCTTGTGATTACCCTGAAATAGCAAGAAAAGTTGCAGAAAAAGTTATCTCGTCAGAAGCAGATAGAGGCATACTTGTTTGTGGAACAGGTATTGGGGTTTCTATTGCAGCAAATAAAGTTCACGGAATAAGAGCTGCTCTATGCGGGGATACATATTCCGCAAGAGTATCACGAGCTCATAATAACGCAAATGTTCTTTGTTTAGGCTCAAGAGTTATCGGAGAACACTTAGCGCTGGATATAACCGACATTTGGCTGAAAACAGGCTTTGAAGGCGGACGCCATAAACGTCGTGTCGATATGATTGAGTAGAGGGGGTAAATTTTATATTATGGAACTTGATTCTAAGAAATTTGCCTGCATTGTTGCTCAATATTTAGATGATAAACTTGGAAAAGACATTACAATATTGAACATAAGCAATGTTTCTTCTTTAGCTGATTATTTTGTCATTGTAACAGGCGATTCAACACCACACGTCAAAGCTTTGATGGAAACTGTCAAAGACAAAGTAAAAACAACATTTTCGAGATTACCGCTAAGACAGGAGAACGATATAAAAAATCGCTGGAATTTAATCGATTACGGAGATGTAGTTGTTCATATTCTTCATAAAGAAGAACGTGAGACTTATGCTATTGAAAAATTCTGGAATCATGCTTACAGTATTACAGAAGATAACTGGCGAGAAATTGCAAAAGGTTATAGCGAATATAAAAAATAAAAGCAGGAAATCCTGCTTTTTTTATGGCAAAAAATTTTTTGTTTTATTTTTAACAAAATTATCATGCAAATTAGAAAAACAGATAATACACAATTTTCCTCCCGCAATAAAACCATTCGATTAGCAGATGATATATCAAGACGAGTCAATATTGCATTTCCAAGAATTTCACCTTCAAAGATAGCAACAAAGAATAACAGTAACAAGTTTACAACTTTAATCGAAAGATTGAACACCGGCATATCAGATGAAGTGCGGGAAGAAACCAAAGAAATGTATCTGGAAGCCAATACTTTTATGGCAGAAATACTGGCAATATTAAAACCCGTAAAGAAATATAAACTTGGAAATTGTGGTGAGAGCGCGCATATTGGAACAATTGCAGCTAAAGTCAACGGAATAAAGGATTGCTGTCCAGCATATTTATATAAAAATGACGGAGAAGATTTAGACCACATGGCAGTATATGTTTACGATAAGAAAAAACCATATATAATAGATCCATGGTTAGGTTTTGCTGATTACTTAGATAACACAATAACAAGATATAAAAATGAATTTTCATCAATTTTAGAAATTGAACCGGAGGAAGATATCGGTTTTGTATGCAGAATAGATGACGGCTACACCGACACTCTAAAAAATGAATTTACAAAAAGACAAAAAAATAAACTTGCAAAAATATTTCCAAAAATGAAAATAAACAAATATTATGCTAATAACCAATAAAAGAGGGTACACATAAAATGTACCCTCTTTCATATATGTGAACATTTGATTATTTCATTAATTCACCAACTGCTTTGTAAACAGCCATTCTTTGAGCTGCATCTTTTTCTGCTTGTGAATACAATTCTTCAGCAGCTTCAGGATTTGTTTTAAGTAAAGACTTATAACGTCCTTCTGATCTGATGAAGTCTTGGTAGCTGCCTTTCGGATCTTTAGCATCCCAAGTGAACGGTTGTTCATTAGCAGGATTGTATCTGTATAATGGGAAGTAACCTGCTTCAACTGCACGTTTTTGTTCTGTCTGAGTTTTAGACATATCAATACCGTGAGCGATACATGGTGCATAAGCGAATATGATAGATGGTCCATCATAAGCTTCAGCTTCTTGGAAAGCTTTAAGAGTTTGAGCTCTGTCAGCACCCAAAGCAACTGATGCTACATAAACATAACCATAAGACATAGACATCAAGCCCATATTCTTTTTATATGTTCTCTTACCGCCTGTAGCAAACTTCGCAACAGCAGCTGTAGGTGTTGATTTTGAAGCTTGACCACCTGTATTTGAGTATACTTCAGTATCTAGAACTAAGATATTAACGTTTTTGTTTTGAGCTAATACGTGGTCAATACCGCCGTATCCGATATCGTTAGCCCAACCGTCACCACCGATAATCCAAATTGATTTATCAGTAAAGTAATCTTCAAGTTCTTTAACTTTAGCTAAATCAGGACAACCGCAATCAGCATATTTTGCTATAACTTCTTTTGCTTTATTTTGAGCAGCAACAGCTTCTTCGGTTTTTGAATTATCCCAGTGAGCCAAAGCTCCTTCCAATGCTTCTTTCAAGTCCGCAGGAGATTTTTCGTTTGCAAGAACTTTATCAACATAAGTTTTCAAAGTATCTCTGTTAGCATCAACTGCCAATCTCATACCATAACCAAATTCAGCATTGTCTTCAAACAATGAGTTAGCCCAAGCAGGACCTCTGCCATCTTTGTTTGTTGTATACGGAATAGTTGGGAATGTACCTGAGTAAATTGAAGAACAACCTGTTGCGTTTGCAACGATTGCGTTTTCACCAAACAATTGAGAAACTAATTTTACATAAGGTGTTTCACCGCACCCTGCACAAGCTCCTGAGAATTCAAATAACGGTTTTCTAAGCATTGCACCTTTGATTGTTTTGGTTGTATTTTTACCCATAACATTATCAGGTAGCGCATCAAAGAATTCTTCATTTACCATTTCACAAGCTGCTTCTTCTTTTTCAATAGATGACCAAGAAAGAGCTTGTTTTTCAGGTGCCATTTTCATTGTAGGACATTGATCTAAACATACACCGCAGCCTGTACAATCTTTGCAATATACCTGAAGTTTGAATTTTTCACCATGATCGTTTGGTTTAGCATCAACTGTATTAAATGAAGCAGGTGCATTTTTCAAGTCATCTTGTTCAATCAATTTAGTTCTGATTGCAGCATGAGGACAAGCTGAAGCACAAATACCGCATTGTAAACAGTTTTCGCTATTCCAATGAGGAACACGAGGAGCGATACCACGTTTTTCTAAACATGCAGTACCGGTCGGTATAACACCGTCAACTGACATAGCAGAAACAGGGATATCATCACCTTTTTGTCTCATTGAAGGTTCAATGATTTTCTTAGCAAATTCAGAAGCATCATCTGATATCAATTTAACATCATCAACGCATCCTACGCCATCTAATGATGCAGGAACAGAAACTTCTTCTGTTGCGTTAACAGCAGCATCAATCAATGCCAAGTTCATATTAACAACATCATCACCTTTTTTCTTGAAGGTTTTCTTAGTCATTTCTCTCATACCTTCAAGAGCTTGTTCAAACGGAATGATTCCTGAAACTTTGAAGTATGCAACCATCATAACAGTGTTTGCGCCTTTGCCTCTTAATCCCGGCTGCTCTTTAATAAGTTTTTCAGCATCTACGTTGTAGAATTTGATTTTCTTATCAATGATAGTTTTTTGCATATCACGAGTTAAGTGAGCAAAAGCTTCATCTTTTGTATAAGGGCTGTTTAGAAGGAATGTTCCGCCTTCTTTGATACCTTTTAACAAATCATATCTGCCAACATAAGCATGAGCAGAACATGAAACAAAATCAGGTGCAGTAATTAAATATGTTGATTTAATTTGTTTATCACCGAAACGCAAGTGAGAAACAGTTACACCAAATGATTTTTTAGAGTCATAAGCAAAGTATGCTTGAGCATCTTTGTTTGTATATTGACCGATAATT
>CACXCI010000042.1 GCA_902766105.1 uncultured bacterium | reverse complement strand
TTTCATTAAATTTATTTACTGGTATTATTTTTTATTAAATTAAGAGGCTTTTAATTATGTATGTTAACAAGTGCATTAAGTGCGGTCGTGAGTTTGAGACAAAAAACCCTAAAAGAGTCATTTGCCCGGATTGTTTGTATCCTGATAAGAAAATGATGGTTTCAGGTGATGTTTCTGCTGAAGCTCAAGCCTCAGGCGGAGCTGAAATTCAAAATAGTTATTCTACAGAGGAAAAACCGCAATTCTACAGCAGTTATTCAAGCGGCGGAGATGATAACCCTCGTCCGTATAACAGAGATTATAACAACAATCGTCAAGGCGGTTACAATAATAGTCGTGGCGGCTACAACAATCGTCAAGGCGGCTATAATAACAGAGGCGGTTATAACAACAATCGCCAAGGCGGTTACAACAACAATCGTGGCGGCTACAACAATCGTCAAGGCGGGTACAATAACAGATACAATAACAATAACAGAGGCGGTTTCCAACAAAGACGTCCTCAAAATAACAGGTTTAATAATAACAGAAGACCAAATAACAGAAATAATGCACCAAAACAATTGTTGGTAAGCAGAGAACAACTTGAACAAATTGAATTACTTTATAAGTTAATGTTACCGCTGCCAAATCCGGATGCACATGAAGTTATTGCGGAAAAAATCGGATTGGAACCTAGAAAGGTATTCTTTGGTATAAATTTAGTTCGTCAAAAAATGATGTTGCCTAAGTTACCTTTCCCAAAACGTAAATTAGCAATTACCCCAGACCAATTAAATGCTATAAAAATGTTATATGAACCATTATTGCCATTGCCTCCGATTGGTTGTCATAAAATAATTGCAGCTCAGTTAAAAATGGATGAATGGAGAGTTCACGTAGGTATTGGTCTTGTAAGAGCTCAAATGGGTTTGGAACGTTGGAATCAAGAACGCCCTGACGCTCCTGAAGAATTTAGAAAACAAGCTGCAGAAACTGCAGAACCGGAAGAAGCTCCAAAGAAAAAACGAGGAAGAAAACCTAAAGCAGCAGAAGATGATACTGTGGAAGAATAGTTATGGGTAAATATGTTTCAGTTGGTAAAATTGTCAACTTTCACGGTATAAAAGGCGAAGCAAAAGTTGGTTGTTCTAAAAATCAACAGGATTTTTTTATGTCTTTAGATACGGTTTATTTAAAGGATAATGATAAATATACACCTTTGAGTATTTCTTATGCTAAACCTCATAAAAATATGATGCTTGTTAAATTTGACGGTATTAATTCAATTAACGATTTATTAGAATACAAAGGATGTCTTTTGTTTGTTGATGAAGATGTAATTAGAGATACCCTTGATGAAGATGAGTTTTTAATTGATGAACTCGTTGGTTTAGAAGTTTTTGACATAAAAAACGGAGATAAGCTAGGATTTGTCATAGGGGTATCTAATAACGGTGCTACTGATTTGATTTCTATTAAAACAAATTCAAAAAGGATATCTCTTGTACCTTTTGTAAAGGCTATTGTTCCTGTTGTTGATATTAAAAATAAACGTATAGAAATAAACAATATTGAGGGTTTATTGGAATGAGGTTTGATGTATTAACATTATTTCCTGAGATAATCGAGTCTTATTGTAATGTGAGTATCATGAAGCGGGCGCAGAAAAGTAGCATTTTTACTGTTAATACAGTAAATCCAAGAGATTTTACGATAGATAAGCATAAAAAAGTTGACGATACACCATACGGGGGCGGAGCAGGAATGGTGCTTATGGCTCAGCCTTATGTTGATGCTTATGAATTTGTTGAAAAATCAGAAAATTCAATTACTATAATGCTTTCACCTCAAGGGGAACCTTTGGATGAAAAAATAGTTCTTGATTTGTCAAAGTATAAACAAATAATTATGCTGTGTGGTCATTATGAAGGCTTTGATGAGCGCATCAGGGAAATTATAAAACCAAGAGAAATATCTATTGGTGATTTTGTACTAACAGGCGGGGAATTGCCCGCTCTTTGCTTGATTGATGCTGTATCAAGAAAATTAGAAGGGACTTTGGGTAAGATTGAATCTGCGGAGTATGACAGCTTTTCAGATGGTTTGTTAGAATACCCGCAATATACAAAACCAAGAGAATACAGAGGTTACAAAGTTCCTGAGGTACTATTGAACGGCAATCACAAAGATATAAACGAATTTCGTCTAAATAAACAAATAGAGCGTACTAAAAGCAGACGCCCTGATTTGTATAGAATTTATAAAGATAGAAATTTACTTATTTAGCGGGTCTCCCGGAGTACCAAAGCCAAAGAAATTCTTCATAAACGCATATAGTCCGTAAGCACCTAAGCCTCCGGCAAACCATTTGGCTGCGCCTTTAGGTGCAAAAATTGCTCCCAATGACAAGGTTAAAGGTACAATATGTGATATCAGCATTGAGCCGAAACCTTTAATATATCCTATTCCGGTGTTAATGAAGCGTTTCCAGTTTGTTCCAAGCTCCATATTGTATGAAAAATCCCGTACTTTTTCTTCTGTTTTACTCATTCCGGTATTATACATATTGTTATTAAGATAATAAATTGCATTTTTAGCATCCCGCTCACTTGCATAAAGATCAGCCTGCAGCTTTCCTACATAATGAGAGTCGTAACCGACAACCCCAAGTCCGGCAAGCCCCATTGCTCCGGTTAATAATTTTGTTTTGTTGTGCTTAAAAGTATTTACTATTCCGCTAATAATCTTCATAATCTATTTACCTATACTTTCGTACCTTCAGGTTTAAATTTATCACTCATTTCATTAGGTTTTTTATCAGATTTTTCTTTTACTTCAAATTCTTTTTCAACCTGTCGGGATGACATCTTCAATAAGATATTGCTGGCATCCGCAGCTTCTTGATTTAGTGGGTCATCGTTGTTTGCCTGCATTTTTTGCAATACTCCGACCGTAAACTCATCACCTTTGCAAATTCTTCCGTCTAATGCTGTTAATGCCAAGAAGCGAATTTCTCTTGACGGATCTTGAAGCATTTTATTAACCAATGCTGTCAAAGCTTTATCATCAAACCTTGAATCATCTTCTTCCAGTCTTGCATAAACTTCTTTTGCGGCATTTAATCTGACTTGTTTATCCTGGCTGTTTAAATATGCTTCAAGATTTTTAATATAATCATCTGTTAATTCAACAATTTTGCGCTTTTCAGTTTTCTTTTTTTCGGTATTGTCAATTGTTGTATTATTGTTTGTCGTATTGTTACTATTGTTATTATCGCCTATAATACCGCTGTTTGCACCGGTGTTGATATTCCCGTTAATTGTTCCGTTATTCGTATTATCACCATGTTGTCCTCCGGAGGTCATTTTACCGTCAGCGCCTACCGTACTTGTATAATAGCTAGACGGATAGCATGGTGCATTTATATTATTTGTTGAACCCGGAGTCCCTACTGTAGGATTAAATATTTGAATATTAACCCCGCTGGCATTTGCCGGAACTTGTATATTTTGCGGAGTCGTTACGTTTGTTGGCATTGTTGGTGCATACTGAGGGTACATGTTTTGTGGAGAAACATAGCCCGCAGGATATTGTCCGCTTGTTAAAGGTGGTGTACAATAATTGTTGTTGTTTGTTGAACATTGTACACTTTGTGTCTGAGCAGGCTGCTGCACCTGCGTAGTTTGACAACTTTGACAAGGCTGTTGCTGAGAACAGCTGAAATTCTGATTAACCTTTGGTTGAATATTATTTTGTGGTCCTACTTGCATAATACGCACCAATCCCTATTTACTACCTAATATAATAAAGTATCTTAGGATATAAAATTTGCGTATTTTGTAAAGAAATATTAAGTGAATATAGTTAATTTATCAACCTTTACCTTATAAAAGTCGATATTAATATTTAGATTTCTACCAATATCTAAAAGCATATTTATAAATTTTATATCTTTTTCTTTTGGAGAATTTTGATTATTTTCTATAATATCGCCAATTCTGTGATAAATCTTGTTGTAATAAATATTTTGAGCCTCTCCAATATCAATATTTAATTCAAGTTTTGATATTATATCAAACAAATCCAGAATTGCTTCTGCCTGCTGTATTTCAAAACTCTTTGTCAATCTGTTAAGATTCGTAATAATACGTTTTGAAAAAGTTTTGTTTGATTTTTCCTTATCAATATCTATATTTATTTTTTTTGCTTCGTAATTTATATCGGTTATTTTTTGAATAATATTTTCTTCAACAAAACCATCAGTATTTTCCAACAAGTCATTAAAACGTTTGCTAAGGGCATATCCTGCGGAAATTTTAAATTCATTAGGTATTTCTAAACCTAAGTTTTGCATGTGATAAATTGAGCCTTTACCTTGGTCATACATTTCTTTGTATGTATCTGCAAATTTTGCTAATTTATCCTTCAAAAGAATTTGCAAAATTTTCTTTCTTTCTTCAATAAATATATCTTTTAATGTAAAATACTCTTTTCCGAATTTTTCATCCAAACCTCGTATAATTTCTGTCATTGGAGATATCATAAATGTTTTTATCAAATTATTCTTTAAATCCAAATATTCATCGCTGTTTGAAAATTCTTTAATTGCGCAGTGAAAATCACCGCCGGCATATTGCATTAAAGCAAAAATAAGATTAGATTTTTGCAATGTTACTTTTGAGCTGATTTCTATATTGCCGACTATGAAATTAGAATTTCCTTTTTGCACACGTTTGAAATCGTTTCGCTTTACGTTGTAGCAATACACATCTTCTTCATCATCAAAATCCTGATAAAGCGAAGATATAGCCCATAAACATGCAATTTGCTTCGGGGTTATTATCGAAGGCTTTACAAATTTTTCATAAATATCTTTTCCTGTTCCAAATTCTTGGATGTTGCTTTTTGCCTCTGATAGAATTTCTAAGAATTTTTCTTCATAATTTTCTTTAGAAAATGCTGAAACCAGTTGTAATGCTCTTGCTGCATATTTCATAATTTGAACTGTTTCAATACCGGAGATTTCAGAAAAAAACCAACCACAACTTGTGTACATCAAAAGAGCTTGACGCTGAATTTCAAGTAACTCCATCCCTCTTACTTTTTCTTCTTCAGACAACTCAGGTTTGAAATATTTTTTTTGGAAATTTTTTATAGTTGAGGCTGTTCTGTTTAATATAACATCAATATAATTATTTCTGGTTTTCCAAACATCACTGTTAAAGTATTTTTCACCTTCTTTTTCAAAGATTTTTGCAAATTCATCCCTCAAATAATCAAGAGCATTTCTTAAAGGCGCTCTCCATTTTTGGTTCCAACCCGGATGTCCACCAGTTGAACAGCCGCAATCCTCTTTCCATCTTCCTACTCCATGGAAGCAGCTCCATGATGAAGCTTGCTTTATATCAACCTCGTAGTCACTTCTGTATTTATCAAGATATTCGGCATAATTTGTAAGTTTAAAACCTTCATCTTCTGCTTTTATCTTTAATACATAAGATAATGCCATATCTCCGAATTTTGTATGGTGTCCGTAGCTTTCTCCATCTGTTGCAATATTTACTAACTGCGGATAATCTCTAAGCTCGGAAACTCCTTCTTTTAATCTTTTTGCAAATTTATTACCGTCTGTTAAAAGCTCATCAAACGCAACCGAACGAGATATTGCCCCGTCATAAAAGAATAAATCAATAGATTTTGTCGGATCAGATTTTATTGTATATTTGTAAGAACGTGCAGGGTCTATGTTTCCCCAGCTGACATCCTGCCATGATTTATCTGTTATTTTTTTGATTCTTAAAGCCTGATAAGGCGATAATACCGTAAATTTTATTCCATTATCCACTAAAACTTTTAAGGTTTCATCATCTACTGCTGTTTCGGCAAGCCATATTCCTTCAGGCTTTCTTCCAAATCTGTATTCAAAATCTCTAATTCCCCATTTTACCTGAGTCTCTTTATCATGGTAATTTGCTAATGGCATAATCATGTGGTTATACACTTGCGCCATGGCATTTCCGTGACCGCTATGAGTTGAAATACTTTCAATATCAGCTTTAATTATTCTTTCATACGTTAAAGGTGCATATTCTTCCATCCAGGAAAGTAATGTCGGCCCGAAATTAAAACTCATATACTCGTAATTGTTGACAATATCAAGTATTCTGTTTTTGTTATCCACAATTCTGGAAACAGAATTAGGGTTGTAACATTCCTTACAGATTCTTTCATTCCAGTCGTGAAAAGGCAAAGCACTATCTTGTAATTCAATTGCCTCCAGCCACGGATTTTCTCTGGGCGGTTGGTAAAAATGTCCATGTATTGTTAAAAATTTATCTATAGTTTTTTCATTAACCATCTTTATTCATACCCTCAACATATTTTGACAATCACTTATGCTGTCATTTAGTTTCGTTAACTTTATTTTTAGTTGCTTTATTGACCTTATTCGTAACTTTTAAATCTTCAACATCCATCCAAGGATCACCAAGTGCAGTGGAAAAGATTTTCCCTGTAAATTCAACCTCATCACCCGCATCTAAGTCAATATATTTTTCAGCAAGTTCTTTTTTTATAAAAATTTTAAATTCTGACAACGGAATATTATGATTTGTAATATCCGGTCTTTGAATCATAAAAGAAATATATTTTTCGTGTGGCCTCATTGCCGGCGGATAGTCTAAGCCAAGTGTTGAGAATTTATCAAATTTACCTTTAACTCTTATATTCCTTCTCATATATCTGTACGGATTTGACACCAATTCAAGAGCATTTACATTAGTGTACTGAACAACAGGTGCAGCCGGAGCAGAAACTATCGGATCTGCGCTCGCTGTTTGTTGAATTTGAGCTGAATTAATAAACAACCCTGCGGATAATAATATTGCAACTGCTAAAATCTTAAAATTTCTCATTTATAACCTCTTACCTAAACATAATCTATATATTATTATTCTAGCACATAATCTGAATAAAGAAAACTATACAAGATACTAAATTATTAAGTTTTGCAAAAAATATTATGATTTTTCTGTGTAAAATGCACATAATGATTGACAAAATTATATCTTTATGTTACAAGAGTAGTAGTGGAGTGTGTAGAAAATGATAAATAGCGGGTTGTCAAAACAGGAATTGATTACAAGAAATTATAACCATATTTACGCTCATGAAATGGCTCATAAGATAGCCGGCGGGAGTTTTGCCGGTAATATTACAATCGAAAGAAATTCGGAAGGCATACCCGTTTCCGGATTTGTGCCTATAAAGATGCCTGTTTTAAATAAGGCAAATCCTCAACAAACAATAGATCATGCTAATATTGTCATAAGATCCGCCTTAGCGCCGGGAGATCCTTCAGATCAAGATTATAAAGTTGCAAATCAGGCGCAAAACATAAAAATGCAGGCGATAGCATTTAAGGCAGAGCATCAGGGAGAAAAATTGGATACAATGGCATAAGGCAGTAAGGAATTAAACTTACTGCTTTTTACTTAATATATTTTACAAAAAATTTACGATTTATGTAAACTTGTATTTTTTGTATATAATATAAGTAAAACTTAGGAGGCAATATGGAAAATTTTATGAATAATAATGCGGTATCAGGCACAAACCCTACTAAAATTAAAGTTGTGGGTGTTGGTGGCGGCGGCGGAAATGCTGTTAACCGAATGATAAAGGCTAAACTTGCAGGTGTTGAATTTTGGCTTATGAATACAGATTTGCAAGTATTAACATATAGTAATGCTCAAAATAAATTACAGCTTGGAGTTTCAAC